>CAXTKQ010000122.1:0-11925 GCA_964244955.1 uncultured Sphingobacteriaceae bacterium
GCTTTTTTGCCGGTTTTTCTGCCGATAGCCTGGTGGCAAAATACCTCAACCGTGATAAAAGTTTAAACGTTCCCGTTCCGCAGCCACACTTTTATTTAACTGCCGGCACTTTGTTTTACCTAAACGATGAGGCCAAAATCAAACCTTCGTTTTTGTTGAAAAATGCAAGCGGTTCGGCCACAAGTTTGGATCTGAACACCTTTTTGATTTTAGGTGATAAATTTTGGATTGGCGGAACCTACCGCAGCAATTTAAAATTGCTTTCAAATTCGTACAACAACAGTTTTCAAACTGCAAACGCGGTAGTTGCACAAGTTGAGTTTTTTGCCACCAGCAAATTGCGGATCGGCTACGCTTTTGATTATTCCATGTCCGCCTTTAGCGGTTTTGGCAACGGCTCGCACGAATTATCTTTAGGCATTTACCTCAGCAAAAAAGCCACACAAAACTTTGCGACCAGCAGCTATTTTTAGGCGATAAAAGAAGCATTGGGTTTTATGAAAGTTATAGAGCCTGTTTAAATTTTGTTAACCTTATTTGCCATGCTTCTTTTACCACATAAAATTCATTGTCTTTTTGTGGTTTTTGTACCCTTAAAATATCCGGGCACACCAAATTTATAGGCATAAAAGAAGCATTGTAAAATTTTATGATATAAATTTAAACAGCCTCTTAACCTACAATTATTTTGGTAAAAGATAATGATGTAAGTTTGTAATACAAACTTTTGATCTTATGGAAACCGCCTTTGTATTAATGGACGAGCTTAAAGTATTGTATCCGGATGAATGGCTATTACTTGGAAACCCGGAAATGCGAAACACAACTGTTTTGGGCGGAACATTACTTTATCATAGCAAAGACAAAAAAGAGGTTTGTTACCTTGGGCGAGACAAAACAAAAAATTTTTCAAAAGTAACCATTGCTTATGCCGGTGATTTAAAGCAAGCCAGAAAAATTGGAATCTTAAAGCGGTTATGAATAGATTTACTTTCGACCGCAAAACAGATGAAGACATTATTGTAGTAAACGCTATAATTGAAGACAAATACGAATTTAGGCTTGCATTGGATACAGCCGCAACACACACTACAATTGATAGTAATGTGCTGTATTTTTCTGGGTATGAATTAAAAGACAGTAAAGGCGAAAAAGAAATTGAAACTTCAAACGGAATTATAATTGTTGAAGTATATGAAATTGAGGCTTTGGAATGTTTGCGCATTAACAAAACAAATTTTGATGTTCAGGTTTACGATTTTTTAGCGCATGGTATTTTATCTGATTATGATGGCGTAATTGGATTGGATTTTTTGCAAAATAATAAAGTTTGTATAGATTTTAACAATAGTGAGATTGTGGTTGATTAACAACATTTAAAATATTTTGCTCCATCATCGCCATACTCCTTTTACCGTAACAAATATTTGACTTTACTTTTCTTTCGATAGCAAACCATAGCCTGCTTAATCTTGTTGGTATTTCAAGCCAAACAATTTTATGTCCAAATTAGCCGTTACGCCACTTACCATAATTAAGGTTGATAAAAACAGTATTATCAACACCGAAGATTTTTTAGCTGCCGAAGAACCTTTAGAAATCCGCCTGGGTTACGGTACTTTTTCCCACAGAACGCAAAAAAGTATTTCGGTAACGATGCGTACACCGGGAAACGATTTTGAATTGGCCATCGGTTTTTTGTTTACCGAAGGCATCATCGAAAACGTGGCACAGATCAGTTCCATCAAACATTGCAACGGCTTGCACGAAAACGTGGTCAAGGTTGAATTGTTGGAAGGCTTAGACTTAGACATGAGCAAACTGGAACGTAATTTCTACACCACTTCCAGTTGCGGCGTTTGCGGGAAATCATCAATTGATGCGGTAAAAACAGTATGCCGTTTGCCGGAATTTAGATCTAAAGAAACCCGGTTTTCATCTGAAATCATTTATCAGTTGCCCGATCTGCTTCGTCAAAACCAAACGATATTTGGCAACACCGGCGGCTTGCACGGTTGCGCTTTGTTTAATGCAGACGGAAAATTACTATTGGCCCGTGAAGATGTTGGCCGGCACAATGCTTTGGATAAATTGATTGGGGCAACTTTGCAGCAAAACCTGTTTCCATTAAACCAATATTTGTTGCTATTAAGCGGAAGGGCAAGTTTTGAGCTGATCCAAAAAGCATATATGGCTGGTATCAAACTTGTTGCGGCTGTTGGCGCGCCATCCGGTTTGGCGGTGCAAATGGCAGCCGATGCGGGCATTACACTGATTGGTTTTTTAAGAGGGGCAAGGTTTAACATTTACTGCGGTGCAGAAAGGGTGGTTTTAAATAAAGTTGAAGCGTTTGTTTGATATTGTCATTCCGATCCGAAGAAAGGTGTCTTCTTTCAGCAAAAAAGTTAACGCTTTGAAGAAAATTTCTCCCTTCAATCGAAATGACAAAAAAGTCGAAACGACAAAAAAAGTTCAATCTAAAAATATAGTATAAAAATGAAAATACGGATCAAAGGTAACTCAGTTCGTTACCGGCTTTCTAAAACAGAGTTGGATTTGTTTGCCAAAGAAGGTTATGTAGAAGATCAAACCGCGTTTCCAAACGGAACGTTTTGTTATGCCATCCAAAAATTATTTGACGGCAAAAACCTCGATGCTTCTTTTACCGGCAATAAATTGACCATGTTTGTTCCGCATGATATCATGACCGAATGGACGGAAACCGATAAAGTTGGCTTCGATTATAATTTGCCTGTTGGCGATAACAAAACACTTTTTTTACTTATAGAAAAAGATTTTAAATGTATAGATGGAGTGGAGACTGAAGATCAATCTGACTATTTTGACCATCCAACTAAAACCTGTTAACTATGAAAAAAGAAATGGGGCAACCTGCTGCCGAAAACCCGGAAAAATTTGCAGGTCTAAAATTAGGCGAACCTTATAAAGTTGCGGCTGGCGTAAAGGCCGTAGTGGTAGCCGGAGAGCATGTTTTCGGGCAGGTGCCTTTTGCCCGCGGAATGAAAGCTTTGTTTACTTTGAACCAAAAGTTAGGCTATGATTGCCCAAGTTGCGCCTGGCCCGATCCGGATGATGACCGTTCGCCCATTGCCGAATATTGCGAAAACGGTGCAAAAGCGGTTGCCGATGAAGCGATGTCAAAAAGCATAAAAGCTGATTTTTTTGTAGAAAATTCGGTGGCAGATTTAGCTAAGCTGGATGATTACCACATCAACAAAAGTGGCCGCATTGCACAACCGATGTATTTGCCCGAAGGCGGGACACACTACGAACCGATAACTTGGGAAGGCGCTTTTCAGAAGATTGCTTCACACTTAAACAAACTGGAAAGCCCGAACGAAGCTGTTTTTTATACTTCCGGCCGAACCAGCAACGAGGCGGCTTACGTTTACCAGTTGTTCACCAAAGAATACGGCACCAATAATTTGCCCGATTGCTCCAATATGTGCCACGAATCTACCAGTTTTGCTTTGGCGCAAACTTTGGGCATTGGCAAAGGCTCGGTTAAACTGCATGATTTTTACGAAGCGGAAGTGATTGTCATCCTCGGCCAAAACCCTGGCACCAACCATCCGCGGATGCTAACGGCGCTGCAAAAAGGCAAGGCAAACGGTGCAAAAATCATTTCTGTTAACCCGCTGCACGAAACCGGTTTGCTGGGTTTTAACAATCCGCAGAAAGTAAAAGGCGTTTTGGGTGTCGGTTCAAAACTGACAGACCTATTTTTACAAGTAAAAATCAATGGCGATTTGGCTTTGGTAAAAGCTATCAACCGTTTGTTGCTGGAAGAAGAAGAGGCGCATCCGGGAACTGTTTTTGACCATGATTTTATCCGCGACCATACAGCCGGTTATTTGGATTTTATCTCCAAAGCAAAAAAATACGAATTGGATTTTCTGTCTGAAGCCTGCGGCGTTCCGTTGGATGAAATTAAAGAAGCGGCCAACCTGTTGAAGCATAAAAGCAAAATTATTGTTTGCTGGGCGATGGGCATCACACAACATAAAAACGCGGTTGACACGATCAACGAGTTGGTCAATCTTTTGCTTATTAAAGGAAGCATTGGCAAACCCGGTGCGGGTACTTGTCCGGTCCGTGGCCATAGCAACGTGCAAGGCGACCGCACCGTTGGGATTTTTAACAAACCGCACGAAGCTTTGCTGGATCAGATCAAAAAAGTTTACGGTTTTGAGCCGCCGCGCGAACACGGTTACGATGTGGTGAAATCCATCCAAGCCATGCACGAAGGCAAAGCAAAAGTGTTTTTTGCGATGGGCGGCAATTTCCTGTCGGCCACGCCTGATACTACTTTTACGGCCGAAGCTTTGCGCAAGTGCAACCTCACCGTTCATGTTTCTACCAAACTCAACCGCAGCCATTTGGTGCATGGCAAAGAAGCTTTGATTTTGCCTTGTTTGGGACGTACGGATTTAGATGTCCACGACGGCTTGACCCAATTTGTTTCCTGCGAAAACTCGACCGGTGTGGTGCAAATGTCAAAAGGTGTTTTAAAACCTATTTCTAAGGATTTGTTGAGCGAACCTGTGATTGTTTGCCGCATGGCGAAAGCAACATTGGGTAGCCGTTCTAAAATTGACTGGGACAAGTTTGAAAAAAACTACGATTACATCCGCGACGACATCGAAAAAGTGGTAAACGGTTTTGAAGACTACAACAAACGTGTGCGCCAAAAAGGCGGTTTTTATTTGCCAAACGGCACACGAGAACGAAAATGGGACACTAAAAACAGCAAAGCCAACTTTGCCGTGAGCGAATTGGCGGTCGAAAAACTGAAAGAAGACGAATTGATGATGATGACCATCCGCAGCCACGACCAATTCAATACCACTATTTACGGTCTGGATGACCGCTACCGTGGCGTTTATAACGAGCGGCGCGTTATTTTTATGAACCCTGTGGATATTTTACGGTATGGTTTTGAGATTGGCGAAGTGATTGATTTGTACAATCACCACGATGACCGCGAACGTGTTGCCCGTGGTTTTATCATCGTGGTTTACGATATTCCTCAACGTTGCGTGGCCACTTATTACCCCGAAACGAATGTTTTGGTGCCGATTAGTTGTGTGGCCGATAAAAGTAACCAGCCGTCTTCAAAATCAGTGGTGTTGAAATTAAGGAAGAGTTCGTTGTTTGAAGAACCGATTGCTTTTAAGGTGCTATGAAGTTTAATCCTTTTGTTGGTTTAATGTTGCTGCTCTTTATCCACGGCCTGAAGGCCGTGGCAAGTAATCCCCATTAAAATCGGCAAGATGAAAAAACTATTAACTATCTATTTATGCATTGCCACGGCCTTTAGGCCGTGGATTTCGAAGCCTATTTCTGGCTTTAGCCAAAACTTTTAAATATAATGGGCGAGGAGCGAACACCAATTTTTGCACGATAAAAGAAGCATTCAGGATTGAAGCACCATTTTGTAATGCCTGATGCCCGCTTCTTCAAACTCATTGCCTAATTTTTTAAACGCAAATTTTTCGTACAAACCAACTGCCTGGATTTGTGCATGTAAGTAAACATGATCGGCATTGGCAGGCAAATCGGCCAAAACAGCCTTCACCAAAGCCTGGCCAACACCAAAACCACGAAACTTTTTCAAAACTGCAAAACGTTCCAGTTTATAACCGTTTGTTGTTTTTCGCCAGCGCGCGGCACCTGCCGGTTCGCCGTTTACCGTAGCCAAAAAATGGTTGGATTCATCCTCATGTTCCCATTCCAGTTCGGGCGGGCAATTTTGCTCGTACACAAAAACTTCTTTGCGTATGGCAAAAACCTTTTCGAGCTCCTGTTGCGCACTAACTTTTTTTACTTCAATGGTATTCATTCTGTTTCTTTAGAAATGCTTTTTTTGTGGGTGGTGATTTTATCTAAATGGTTTTTCTTGGCGGCGTCAATGGAGTGCGAAGTATGAATATCGTTCTCATTTTTGGCCAGCTCTGTTAACGTACAATAAAACTCGTGCAATTTGTCCAACTCTTTTTCCGACAAATCTTCTACACTTACCATCCGGTTACTGGCAAATTTATTAGCGGCAATCAATTCGTTCAGCTTTAAATGAATGGCTTTTGAATCCTTGTTCTGTGATTTTTGAATTAAAAAAACCATCAGAAAAGTAACAATGGTTGTGCCTGTATTGATGACCAATTGCCAAACATCTGAATAATGGAAAACCGGCCCGGTTATTCCCCACACCATAATAATCACAACGGCTATGATAAATGCCGTTGCACTTCCGGTTGCTTTGGTTGCCCAATTGGCAAAACGCTCAAATAAATTACTATTTTGTACCATAGTTTTTTAGGTTGAAATTTCGCTTAAACAAAGAAACGCCATTGCATCTAAAACAATGGCGCTTCTTTTATCGGTATAAATTACTTACAGTTTTTCGTTTACGTTGATGCAATTGAGGTCATCAAAAGCAACAGTCAGGCGTTTTACAAAGTTTTCTTCGCCTTTGCGCAGCCAAACACGTGGGTCGTAATACTTTTTGTTTGGCGCATCTTCTTTGCCCGGGCTGCCAATTTGCGTTTGCAAAAAGCCTTCGTTGGCGTGGTAATAATTTAAAATCCCCTCCCAAAAAGCCCATTGCATATCGGTGTCCAAATTCATTTTGATGGCACCGTATGAAATTGCTTCGCGGATTTCTGCCTGTGTAGAACCAGAACCGCCATGAAAAACAAAATTTATCGGTTTTTCTGCTTCCAAATTAAAATTCTGTTTTACATATTCCTGCGAATTGTGCAAAATTACAGGCTGCAATTTTACGTTTCCGGGCTTATAAACGCCGTGCACGTTTCCAAAAGCAGCAGCAATGGTAAAACGGTCGCTCACTTTGCTGAGCTGCTCATAAGCATAAGCCACATCTTCGGGCTGCGTGTACAAGCGCGAACTGTCAACATGAGAATTATCTACGCCGTCTTCTTCTCCGCCGGTTACGCCCAATTCAATTTCCAAAGTCATGCCTAATTTTGACATCCGTTCTAAGTACTTCGAAGACGTTTCGATGTTTTCTTCAATCGGTTCTTCGGAAAGGTCAAGCATGTGCGAAGAGAACAAGGGTTTATTATGTTCTGCAAAAAAGCGTTCGCCATGCGCCAACAAGCCGTCAATCCAGGGCAACAGCTTTTTTGCGGCATGGTCGGTATGCAAAATAACGGCAACACCATACTGTTCGGCCAATAAATGCACATGGGTTGCAGCAGAAACCGCGCCCAAAATACAAGCCTGCAACTGTTCGTTGTTAAGTGATTTGCCCGCATAAAATTGTGCGCCGCCATTAGAAAGCTGGATGATGACCGGAGAATTGACTGCTTTTGCAGTTTCCATAACGGCGTTAACGGTATTGGTGTTCACCACGTTGACTGCTGGCAGGGCAAACTGGTGTTGTTTTGCCAATTCAAACAATTGCTGTACCTGGTCGCCATGCAGTACGCCTTTAAAATTTTTAAGATCCATAATAATTGTGATGTACTTTTTAAAAACCGAAGTTAAATAAAATACATTTCTGCACAATAAATTCTGCTATATAAACCACGACGGTTTTTTTCGTTAATTTGTGCATTAAAAACAGTATAGATGGCTTGGTTTAAAAGGGAAGAAAAAGGGATAATTACAACAACAAAAGAGAAAAAAGAGGCACCCGATGGCATTTGGAACAAATGCCCAAACTGCAAAAAGCCGCTGCACTACTCAGAACAAGTTGAAAATCAGTATGTTTGTCATTATTGTGGTTTCCATATGCGCATTGGTTCTAAAGAATATTTTTCAATACTGTTTGATGACAACCAGTTTACAGAGCTTTTCCCGAATATGGTCTCTGCCGATCCGCTCAATTTTGCCGATACCAAAAAATATACCGAACGGCTGGAAGAAAGCAAAAGAAAAACCGGTTTAAAAGATGCGATTCGATCAGCACACGGAAAAATTGAAGGCCATGATTTGGTGATTGCCTGTATGGATTTTACGTTTATCGGCGGTTCGATGGGTTCTGTTGTTGGCGAAAAGATTTCCAGGAGCATTGATTATTGCATCGAACACCGAATGCCTTTTTTAATGATCTCCAAATCCGGCGGTGCGCGCATGATGGAGGCGGCCTTTTCGCTGATGCAAATGGCCAAAACTTCGGCCAAGCTGGCTTTGCTGGCCCAGGCCAAATTGCCTTATATTTCTTTGCTGACCGACCCAACTACTGGAGGCGTTACCGCATCCTATGCCATGCTGGGCGATATCAATGTATCGGAACCAGGCGCGCTGATTGGTTTTGCCGGCCCGCGCGTAATCAAAGAAACCATCAAAAAAGATTTGCCAAAAGGTTTCCAAACAGCCGAATTTGTTTTAGGGCATGGTTTTTTAGATTTTATTGTTGACCGCCGGAAAATGAAAGAAAAGTTGGGCGCATTTATCAAGTTGACGAATAACTAATTTTTTTAGCTTTTTTTGGTTCTTTTAAAACAATCAAATTTTTTTTGGGTTGATAATAGGAAACCAAAAAACAACAACATGAACCCATCAAAAGAAAACGATCAGTTAGATCAAGACCAAAATAATACCGATAAAAACAGTACCCACGCAACTGATAATACCAACACGGTAAAAGACCCGGACACCTGGACAACAGGAAGCGAGCCGATGACAGGCGCACAGCACTCTTACCTGAAAACATTATCAGACCAGGCCGGCGAAGAAGTCGACGAAACTTTAAACAAAGCAGAAGCATCTAAAAAAATTGATGAACTGCAACATAAAACCGGACGTGGATTAGACGACTGAGCAAGTTTTGCCGCTTTTTAAAAAATAAGTGCTTCTTTTAGGGGCACTTTTTTTGTTTGCTAACTTTCAAATTAGATTAATTTTTATGCCTGAGGATAAACCAGAACAGCCGATAAAGCAAATTTTATGTTTCGGCAATAGTTTGACTGCCGGTTATGGTTTGCCATCGCAGCAAGCGTTTCCATCTTTAATTCAGCAAAAAATTAATGCCCACAAACTTCCGTACAAAGTAATTAACGCAGGTTTAAGCGGAGAAACTTCGGTTGGGGGCAAAAGCAGGATTTTAAATTTGATAGACCGGCAAATAGATGTTTTTGTGCTGGAGTTGGGCATTAATGATATTTTGCGCGGCATAACCGTTGCAGATACTTTAAACAACTTGCAATTTATCATTGACCTGGTGAAACTAAAGCACCCAAACGTAAAAATGCTTTTGCTGGGGATGGAACTGCCATCGTTTTTGACTGGCCATATTTTGAAAGATTTCCGTTTGCTCTTTCGGCAGTTGGCCGATAAAAACAAGATGGCTTTTGTCCCGTTTTTGCTGAACGGCGTTGCTGGAAACCGCTTGCTGAACCTGCCAGATGGCGTACACCCAAACGCAAAAGGCTATGAAATTGTAGCAGGAAATGTTTGGGACGTATTAAAAAAAATATTGTAAGCAGGTGCTTCTTTTACCGGCCAAATTTTGGGCAAGTTTATACTTTCCATAATTTAAAAACCGATGCTAAACCAAGGGCAGCCGGTTTAGTTAAAGGTTATTTTTGGCCTTGCACTTGTTAAAAACGCTAAAACTTTTACAATAAACCGGCTCTTGCTAAATAAATCCGGGTTTTTGATAATACAATATTGCAGCAGGTTATTGTTGCATTCATCCTGCAGCCCGTTCAAGTATTGGCAGTATTCATTTTCAGTCGTAAACACGAGTTTAAAATTGTCTTTAACCGTGCAAACAGGCAAGGGCAATTTATATTTTTCAAAATCCGCAATTGTAAACTTAGAGGGCAGTATTTCTAAAAAAGCTTCATTCATAATACAACATTTATGAAGTATGGAAAGTTGATAGGATCTAATTAATTATCAAAAGATTAGAATTAATTAAAACTTGTACGCAGATTTAAAACTAAGGTTGCAGTTTCGCCGTAACTATTTTATGGAAAATTACAAGACCTATCGAAACCTGAAATCTAACCTGCAAAAAAAGAAAATCAGGCTGGCAGATTTAAAATTGAAGTTGACCGAGGTTAAAGTTCAAATAGAAACTTTAGAAGTTGAAATTGAAGAAGACATTAACGGCTTAAACATGGTTTTTGACAGTATTATCAGCCAAAGGACCAATTAAACCTGATCTAAAATTGAAACTATAAAAACAACACTGATGAAACTTATACATTTGTACTTTCTGGTTTTTTTAAGTTTGGTTTCTTGCCAGAAAAGCAAATCAAAAGCCGCTGAAAACCTGAAAGCAGTGCAAGACACAACCAAAAAAACCGACACCAAAAAGAAAGCAATCTTGAACCATCGGTTTTGATTGATCAATCAAAAAAGTTTTTAAAATTAATGCTTCTTTTAGCATACATTTTTTGTTAAACATTTCGTTGTATGTTTTTTATCTTACAATCAACCATAAAAATATATGATGTTAAAATCTATATTCACTGCTGTTTTTTGTTGCACAGTTTTTTTCTGTTCGGCACAAAAACAATTGTTGTCTTACCCTGACTTGCAATCTATTGTTCAAAACAATCCGGCCCAAATTATTACTTTTTTAAAGGAAAAGAACTATCAGGTTTTGCCTGCTTCAAACAACAATAATTTGCATTTTTTAGGCTTGATTGCAGATGAAGATTATACCGATGTTGCCATTAGTTTTGAGAAACGCCATACCATAATCCACCTCACCACAACCAACCAGCCACAAGTTGCAGTGCTACAAAAATACCTCCAAAGTTATAACGGTAAAAACAGCAAAGGCTTTACCATTTACCGCGTAAAAGATGGAGCCTTTGCTACAATTGCCCTTAAAGAAAACGAACCTAAAGTAAATAGTTTAAAAGTTTACAACATTGATCTGGAAAATTAAGATCTGAAATTGGATACTTTTTTTACCGGTTATTTTTTATCTTTTGGTTTGTTTTCGGTAATGTAACCGTTAAAAGAAATGGGTTGCCGGTTGTTGCTGATGACGTTTAAATTGGCATAACCCAAATCAGAAACGGATAAAATCATTTGCCGCGTTTCTTTTATATCATGCGGCACCAGTGTAATTTCCCAGCCGCTTTTTTTGTTGCTGTTGTTGTAATCAAACTTTTTAGTTTTAAACTGTATCCCGGTTTGGGTCGGGTCGGTTGGGTTCGTCGGAGCAACATAAGCCCGGCCGTAATAGGGCAAATAGCAATCAATAGAATCTTTACTGACCGTTACATTGTAATTGTAATTTAACTGAATGTTGCTCCAACCTTGCGGCAAAGCCATTTGTGCCATAAAAACAAAGTTCTGGTTGTCCATCATGTTTTTTATGGCCTGCTTTTTTTCCGCTGTTTTTTGCGCCCTTGTGGTTTTGGTGTTTTGGGCAGAAGCCGGGTTTGAACTCAGCAATGTTAAAAACAACAGCACAACACTGCATAAAATATGGATGTAATTGCGTTTGGTATTCATGCTAAATAATGTTTTTTGTTTAACCGACAATAGAATTAATTAACAACGAAACCAAAGTTCAGTTTAATATAGATGCTTCTTTTATGACACAAAAATTGCTGTATGCTAATTGTAACCCTCCTGGCTCTCAGGCGGCAATACAAGTTTCAGGGGGAATAATATTTTAAATAATCGCTTGTTGCAGATACTTTTTTATCGGCAAAAAATCAACATCAATTTTTGCCGATAAAAGAAGCATGGTTAAGATTGGGCAACCGGCTCTTTGATTGGTTGGCCATCAGGACGGTAATAGGGGCGGATGATTAAACGTGTGCCGCCATTATAACTGATATAACTGCCCAGCCAATTGATGAATACGACAACCTTGTTACGGAAACCCATCAGTAAAACCAAATGAACAAACATCCAGGTTAACCAGGCAAAAAAACCTTGGAACTTTATTTTCCCTAAATCTACCAC
>CAXTKQ010000123.1:0-11833 GCA_964244955.1 uncultured Sphingobacteriaceae bacterium
GGCGTAGTAGGAAGCCAAGTAATTAAAGACCAGCAGGTTAACCGTTTGGGCGATGCGTTGCGGAATGTAAGCGGCGTTTCGCTAACTCAAACGCGCGGCGGCGTTTCCGAATCTTTTTCGGCACGTGGCTATACCATTGGCGTTTCCGGTGGTGCAGGAAGCATTTTCCGGAATGGCGTTTTAACCAATTCTGCCGGTTTCCCGGATGCAAGTACCTTAGAATCAATCGAAGTTTTAAAAGGAAGTTCTGCCTTGCTTTATGGCAATGTTTCTGGTGGGCTGATCATCAATTTGGTTACCAAAAAACCAAAGTTTGATTTTGGTGGCGAAGTGGCCATGCGCTACGGCAGTTACAACGATTACAAACCGATGGTGGATGTTTACGGCCCGATCAGTAAAAATGTGGCTTTCCGCGTGATCGGCACTTATGAAAACAGCGACAGTTACCGCGATCAGGTGAAAACTAAAATAACCAATATTAGTCCTTCGCTCCTGTTCAACCTCGGCGCAAAAACAACGTTATTGGTAGAAGGAAATTACCTGAAATCTGATTTAACGCCGGATTACGGCATCGGAACTTTAAACAATGGCCGCTTTTTGCCTAATGTACCGCGTTCGCAGTTCATCAATACCAACTGGGCTTACAGCAGTTTAGAACAGGGAACAGGTTCGGCTACGTTAAACCATCGTTTTAACGACAACTGGAATTTAACCGCTATTGGCTCTTTGCAAGGCACAGGCGTTAACTCTTTCGGTTCGAGCCTGCCAAACAATGTTGCGGCCGACGGAACCTGGAACAGAGGTTTGGCCCGCGCCAAAACTTACGAAGGCGATTATACCGGGCAAATCAACCTGAACGGAAAGTTTAAAACAGGTTCCATCAAACACCAGTTTTTGGCGGGAACAGATTTTGCAGAAGTGCTAAACGTAACCCGGAACTTTGCCATCAGCGGGATAACTGCCAAGAATACCGTTTACGATAAAATCAATATTGTTGACCAGGATGAACTGATCCCGCGCAGTGATGTTCCAAATTCTGCAGATACTTTGCGCACCAAATCGCCTTCCTACCGCTTTGGTTATTACGCACAGGATTTAATCAGCCTGACCGAAAAATTTAAAGTGTTGGCTGGTTTGCGTTATTCCATCCAGAAAACAGAGCAAACTTATATTGAGAATTTAAAAACGGGCGTTGATAGCCGGGGGACAGCTTCTACCAAATTCGATAAAGCTTTTTCGCCCAAACTGGCTTTGATTTATCAGCCTGTTAAAACAACTTCGGTTTATACCAGTTACAGCAACAACTTCATCACCAATTCTTCTTACACCGATATTTACGGCGCAACTTTAAAACCTTCTACCGTAAACCAATACGAAGCAGGCATTAAAAACGATTTGTTTAACGGAAAGCTGGCTGCCAATATCAGCGTTTACCGGATTATCAACAGCGATTTAGCTGTACAAGCACCATTAGATCGCAACGGAAACCCAAACCCGGTTTCCACAATCCGGGAGTTTAGCGGCGAAACCACCAGCGATGGTTTTGATGTGGACATCAACGGTACAATTTCTAAAAACTTTTATTTCATCACCGGCTACGGCTACAATTACATGCGTTATACCAAAACCGGCAACACTACCGGTTCCTATATTATTGGCGAACGTTTGGTGAATAATCCGGCGCATACTTTTAACGGAAGTTTGTTTTACACTTTTAATCTTCCGGCTTTGCGCGGGTTAAAATTGGGCGCTTCTGCTTTTTATACCGGCGCGCGTTTTGGCGGATACAACAATACCGTAAACCAAACCCAAAAATACAGCCGTTTAATCCCATTGAGCGGTTTTACCACGGTTGATCTTTCTGCGGGATATTCCTTCAAAAAGTTCTCGTTATTGGGCAAAGTTTCCAATATCGGCAATACTTTAAATTATCTCATCCATGATAATTACAGCATCACGCCGATTGCGCCGCGCCAGTTTTTAACCACGCTTTCTTATAAATTTTGATCCTCAACACAACACCAATTTTATACGGGTAAAAACAGCATTTATGAAAAATGTACAGGACCAAAAAAAGACCGGTAAAAGAAGCATCGGCCGCCATGCTTTAAGCTGAACCTAAGTACCAATTAAATTTTTAAAGCCTTTTTAAATTCAACCTTAAAAAAAACTACCATGCTTCTTTTACCACCTAAAAATTGGTGTTTATCCTATTGACATCTAATTTAGAAAAGCAAAGATTTTTTGGCGATAAAAGAAGCATCTAATAAAATGGCTGAACAAAAATTTGAACAAGCCCTACTTTAACACATCGCCTTCTTTAATTTCATCCGTTCCCAGCAATACAATTTTTTCATTCGCTTTCAGGCTGCCAAACACTTCGGTTGAATCATGGCTGGACAAACCTTCTTTTACATCAACCAAAGCTGCTTTTCCATCACGAACGGCCACAACATATTTGCGCTCGGTAGAACGGACGATGGCACTGCTTGGTACCAGTAAAGATTTAGAGCCGGAAAGCATCGGGATCCGCACTTCTGCATACATGCCCGGTTTTAGCTGCCCGTTTGTGTTGATGACGTCTATTTCAATCGCTTCCTGGCGCATACTGCCCAATGCGTTGGCCGAACGGCTGATTTTAGCTTTGAAAGGCTGGCCGGGCATCGCATTAAAGGTAAACTGTACTGGCTCTTTTAAATCAACTTTATCTACGTAATCTTCGGGAATGTCTACCTGCAAGCGCAATTTCCGGGTATCCTGCAAAATCAGCATGGGCTGGTCGGTTGATTTTCCGGGGGCAACCAGCGCGCCTGGCGAAATATTACGCTGAACGATCATCCCATCAAAAGGCGCATAAATATTGAGGTAGCCCAGCATGGTGCGGACAGAGGCTACGTTGGAACGTTCAGAATTGGCAATTGCTGCATCGGCCTTCATCCGCGATAAAGCATTATCCAAATCAAGCGGCGAAACAGAGCCAGGCTCCAGCGATGCTTCTTTTAGCCGCTGATATTTTTCTTTACTGGCCGTTGCCGTTTCCTGTGCTTGCAAAAAACGCGAATTGGCAGATTGTACTTGCGATTGCATCTCGGGCGCTTCCAAAGTAACCAGCAACTGTCCTTTTTTCACCATCGAACCCCGGTCAACGTAAACCTGTTTAACAAATCCGTTTACTTTCGGAAACAGGTTTACTTCATTAAAAGGCTTTAACTGCCCCGGCAATCGGGCCGATGAAGACAGTGCTTTTTCGGCCACCGTGGCCAACTCATGCTGTGCTGTTGATTTACCTTTTACATCGGCCGTTAAATCAACCGGTTTTTGGTTGCCCGAGCAGGAATATAACAAACAGCAAACAGCCGCTGCTAAAATGGTTTTATAGTTCATGGTGATTATGCGTTAATTGGTTCAAGTTTGGTGTTCGTGTGTTTTTCCGGTTCTTGTTCATCTTCGGGCATCAATGCGGGCGAATCATAAGTGGTTTTGCCTTGTACCCAGGCAAACACTTGCGGCAGGATAAATAAAGCCGCCAGTGTTGATGCGAATAAACCACCGATTACAGCGCGGCCAAGCGGTGCGGATTGTTCGCCTGCTTCCCCCATTCCGGAAGCCATCGGGATCATCCCTGCAATCATGGCCAAGCTCGTCATTAATATTGGCCGCAAACGGATGGAAGCACTGGTGATGGCAGCTTTGGTGGCATCGCGGTATTCCAATCTCAGGTTTTCGGCATTGGTTACAATCAGGATGGCATTGGCCACCGATACACCAACCGACATGATCATGCCCATGTAGGATTGCAGGTTGAGTGTGGAACCAGTCAGCAGCAACATCAGCAAGGAACCAAATACCACTGCAGGAACAGTAGAAAGCACCGTTAAAGAAACTTTAAACGATTGGTAATTGGCCGCCAGCAACAGGAAAATAACCAGGATGGCAAACAGCAAACCGTTTTGCAGGCTGGATAAAGTATCAACCAGCAATCCCGACATTCCACCGATGGTTGCTAACAAACCTTTTGGCGGCGTGCCTAATGATGCTACGGCTTTTTTAACGTCATAAGTAGCTGTGGCCAAATCTTTTTTATAGATATTGGCACTAACCGTTAAAAAGCGGCGCGGCCCGCTCCGGTCGTATTCACCCGGAACATACGTGGTTTTAAAAGTGGCAATATCGCCCAAAACCGGGCTGCTTTGCCCTTTAACCAATGGAATCTCTTTCAACTGGTCCATCGTGTTCATCACATACTCCGGCACTTGTACCTGAACCTGATAAGTGTAAGCGCCTTTTTCATCCAGCCACAAATTTTTCTCGGTAAAACGGCTGGAAGAAGTACTGGCTGTAACCGACCGGGCAATATCTTTAACATTCAAGCCTAATTGTGCCGCTTTTAAACGGTCAAGGGTAATGGCAATCACCGGAATTTTTAAAGGCTGTACAATTTGCACATCGCGCAGGTAACTGATTTTTTTAAGCTTACCAACCACCTTATCGGCATAACCTTCAATTTGCTGCATGTCTTTTCCGGCAACCTGCACTTCAATTGGTGTTGATGCACCCTGGCTCATGATCTTTTCGGTCATGTCAATTGGTTCAAAAGTGATTTGCAGTTCGGGCAGTTCGTGCGCAATGTTTTTGCGTAAGGCATCCTTCAGCTCATCCATGTTCACCTTGTATTTTTCGTCGAGGTTTACCTGCAAAACGGCTTCGTGCGTGCCTGTATTGAAAATATACAGGTTACTACTGCCATAACTGCTCGGGATCAGCCCAATATAACCGGAAGTGATTTCGACATGGTTATTTACCGTTTTATTAATGATCTGCAATACCTGTTTAAACTTGTCCTCCGTTCGTTCCAAGCGTGTGCCTTCCGGTTCTTTAATGCGCATCTGAAACTGGCCGTTGTTTATTTTCGGCATCATATCTTTTCCTATGTAAAAGAAGCATAGGCCCGCCAGCAGCACGACAGTTACTAAGTAAAAAGGAACAATTATGCGTTTGTTTGGCATCCAACGGGTAAGAATACTGGTAAACTTTCCTTTTATCCTTTCAAAAAAATCATTTTCCCCTGGCTCATTTACTTCGGCAGAACGATGGTTGTTTACCTGGGTTTCTTCCCGAGGGTCTAATGCTTCGCCAGCATGTGCATGGATATGTCCGTGCTGCCCATGTTGATAACGGTCTGCTTTAATCAGCCAATTACTCAAAATCGGAACAACCGTTTGTGCCAGCACATAAGATACGATCATGGTTAAACCGATAGACATGGAAAGCGGCAAAAACATGGCTTTTGGGATACCGTTCATTAAAAAGGAGGGTGCAAAAACAGCAAGGATACAAAGCAGGATCAGCAATAACGGAAAGGCAATTTCTTCGCAGGCATCGTAAATGGCCAGCCGTTTGGATTTGCCCATTTCTAAATGCTGGTGGATATTTTCAATCGTAACCGTGGCCTGATCAACCAGAATACCAATTGCCAATGCTAAACCGCTCAAGGTCATGATATTGATCGTCTGCCCGAAAAGGCTCAGCAATAACACACCGATCAGGATGGAAACCGGGATGGTAATTACCACAATCAAACTGCTTCGCCAATCGCGCAAAAAAAGCAGTACCATCAAGCCGGTTAGCAAAGCGCCCAGGCCGCCTTCGGTCATTAAGCTTTTTACGGCGTTTACCACAAAAATGGACTGGTCAAACTCGTAGGAAAGTTTGACATCATCCGGCAGCAAAGACTGCATTTCGGGCAATTTGCTTTTCAGGTTTTGCACCACTGTCCAGGTAGAGGCATCTGCTGTTTTTACTACCGGAATATAGACGGAACGCTTACCATTAATTAAAGCATAATCCACGGTAACATCTGCTGCATCGGCCACTCTTGCTACATCTTTTACAAAAATGGGCACGCCGTTTTGGGTTTTAACCGGAATGTTGCCAAAGTTTTCCGAGTTCCTGATTAGGCTGTTCATCGTTGTCAGATAAATGGTATTATCCAACCGAAGGTTGCCCGAAGGCGACATCACATTGAACTTGGAAAGCGCGTCTACCACTTCGTCCGGTGTGAGATTATAACTGCGCAGCTTGTCGGGATCAACATTAATCGTGATCGAACGTGCATTGGCGCCAAATGGCGGAGGCGCAGAAAGGCCGGGAATGGTAGAAAACATCGGCCGGATGCGCGTGGCGGCCAAATCATAAATATCTTTTAGGCTTCGGGAAGGGCTTGAAAAAACCAACTGCCCAACCGGCAGAGAAGAGGCATCAAAACGGATAACCTGCGGCGGCAAAGCTCCCGGCGGAAAAAAGCTGGTGGCCCGGTTTACCTGCAAAGCTACCTGTGCCGAAGCTTCGGCCATGTTGGTGCTTTCGTAAAACTCCAGTTTAATCAGTGTCAGGCCCTGGATATTTTTACTGGTGATGTTTTTTATCCCGTTGATGTACAAAAACTGGTTTTGCAAACCGGTAGAGAAAAAGCCTTCCATTTGCTGCGGCGACATGCCACCGTAAGATTCGATCACATAAATGGTAGGCAGGTTTAGCTGCGGAAAAATATCAATCGGGATTTTTATTGCGGCAAGCACTGCAAATATTAAAAGGCTCATGGTGATGACCATCGTGGTGATCGGCCTTTTGAGTGCGGAGGTAACCATTGACATATACTTGTTATTTTAATAGGTTAAGTAATGATCCAACTTGGTTTTGGGCGAGGGCTTTTTGGAACAAGGCGCGGCAGTAAGCATTTTGGGCATTGGTATAATCCGTTTCTGCACGGAAAAGAATATTTAAAGCGGCATCCAGCTCCACAATATTGGTCAGGCCGTTTTTATAAAGCGAGAAGTTGCGCCGGTACGCCGCTTCGGCCGCCTGCAACTGTATGGGTATTTCGCGAAGCCGGTCCTGGGCCGTAAATAATTCTGCATTGGCCTGACCCAAACTCAGCGCCAACACATTTTGCTGTTCCTGCAAGGTTTTTAAAGAATAATTGGTTTCTGCCCTTTGAACCCCAAGCCGGAGCTGCCTTCTTTTTAAATCAAAAATATTATAACTGATGCCTACGCCGACCAAATAATTACTGCGCTGAAAGCCCCAGCCGGTTGATAAAGCATTAAAATTATCACTGTTGTCAACACTTGCGCCACGCCCCCAAGCTGCGCCTTCCAATAATATTTTAGGGTTATAGCTTTTTTTAACCAGTAATTCTCGTTGCTGGCTGGTTTCGTAAAGTGATTTGTAATAGTTGATGAGCGGATGGTTTGCCGTATCTGCCCCCGGCAAAGCCGCAACAGGTGCAGAAGAAATCAATTGAGGGATTGCATTGGTATCGGCAACCATTTGCAGGGCAGGGATACCGCTGATAGCGGCAAGCTGCAACTGCACCTGTTTGGATTGGTTGGCCAGTTCGATGTAATTTAACCGTGCTTTAGAAAGTTCTGCCGTTGCAATAGAAGTATCTACACCAGCCCTTACGCCGCTACGGGCAAGCGACAAAATAGAACGCCGGACCTCTTCGTTCCGCTGAATGTTTTTCTGCTGGATCAAAAGCAGGCCTTGCAGGCGCAGCAGTTCCAGGTAACTACTGATGGCATAACCCTGCAACTGAAATTTGGAACGAAGGAACAGGTTTTGTTCGGTATTGACTTCAGAAGCCGCCACTTTATTCTGGGCGCCATAAGCGCCAAAGTTGTAAATTTCCCAATCAAAAGAAGCAATACCTAAATTGGTTAAAGCCGGATCGGTATTGCTGGTTGCACGCCTGCCGCCAGAATTGGATGGAATAATGCCAAAGCCAAAATAGCCGCCGGCCGTATTGTTATTGGTGCCAATATCTGCCTGGTAATTCAAATTTAGGTTGGGCAGCCAGTTATACCGCGTTTCCTTTGCTTCTGCCTGGCGGATTTTAATGGCAGCAGAATCTGTTATTAAGGAAGGCGCATTTTGGCTAATGCGGTTGAGTAAAGTATTTAGATTGATTTGTGCAGGTTGTTGCTGTGCATAAACCCGGCTTTCTATTAAAAAGAACAGGAACAGTACACAGGCTTTTTTAAGGCTAAACATAGGTTGTTGTTAAATTTTCTGAAAAAATAACGAGGGCTGGCGCAAGCGGAACGGCTTGCCCAATTCAAAAACAGCCGAAGAGGTTAAGGCTGAAATTTTTCAGAAAAATCAAATGCTTAGTTTGCCAACCAGCAAAAAATGCCGGTCTGCGGGCACGAGCTTAAAAAAGGTGTTTTTTAAACCAAAGGAAGTTTTGCGGACGGAAGCCCAAAACCTGAAGCCCAAAAAAAGGGCGATAAAAGAAGCATAACGCAGCAACAGTTTAAAAATTGGGGCGGTAATTTTTTGTTGGACAGAACTCATTTCTGCCACAACATCTTCCGTGTATTCCCCTTCTTTTCTTTTTCTAATCAGCTTGGATAACAAAAAACGGTTCGACTGATTATCCGTATTTAAAACCCTTTTGTACATATTAAATGCAACCAACGGTTTTGCAACCAGCAAAACCGCAAGGATGAAAATTAATATTTTTACAGATTGAAAAGGGTGCATCAGCAATTATGGTTACTGTTGTTATCGAAACACAAAATTGAACATTATGTTGCTGGTTAATTGCCGGTAACGTAATTGTTGCAATAGCAAAATATAAAATTACTTCAACCTATTTATTGGATTTCACGCTACTTTAAGCACATCGCCCAGGCTTATCGTCCCGCCGTTTAATATCCGCGCTGTAATCCCGCCATGCCCGCGGACGGCATTGTATCCACCTTCGCCCAAAATTTCTTCCATCCGCGAACAGGGATGGCACTCGCCCGTATATTCCAGCAAAACTTCGCCTACCCAAAACGTTTTATCTTTTAAGGCCAGTAGGTTGATGCCTTGAATTACTAAATTGCGCCTCAGCATTTCCGCTGATACTTCTTTTACCTGCATAAAAGAAGCAATGGCGCCGAGGTGTTCCTGCTGGATTAGTGTAACCTGCCTTTTACTGCCTTCAGAACCGGAAAAATGATCGCCTGCCAGCCCTTTTTGCGTGATGGCTTCCACGGTTTTTAAAACAAGCACCTCCTTTTTTCTGGCTGTCCGTACACCAATCCAGCATACATTTCCTTGTTGCGGCAACGTGTCAATCAGTTTTTGAAGCGGCGAATTTTTGTAGAACGGCATGTTTTGCTGGTTTAAATTTTGCCCGGTAAAAGAAGCATTTAAGTTTCAGGCTGATTAAAAACCGGTATAAAACCTAAATGCAAAAATCAAACAAAAAAAGCTTCGTTTGTTTCCTAACTACATTTTTTAAAAAGCAGGACAAACACAGTGCAAACGTTTTTTAACAAGGCGATACAAACGGTTTACATCAGGATAGAACTGCAGTCGGCGCAGAAAAAAATGATCGGGGCAGGCGCTTTGGCCAAAATACTAAATGCACTGGAAACTTCTTTTGCAAACCTGGCAGAAGCCGAAATCCAAAACCGGTACAGCGGGCAAACTTCGGCCTTAAAAAAAGAAACCAAACTGTTTTTGGCGGCAACAAAACTTTGGATAACTGATTTTGATTTCGCCCGGATGACTTTTGCCTTGGCGCCTGACCTTTCGCCCGCCGGTTATCCGTTTAAAACGCTTACCAATTTTATGGCCCTAAAAGAAGCATGCTTTGCTTTGTTTGCCGATACTGTTTTTACCGATGCTTTTTTTAGTTCAGATACTGTTGAAAAGATGGCCGAAAGATACAGCGCCAAACAACGGATCAATATTTTTAAACCAGTTTATGACGAACTGATCAACCAGGAAAACTTTACCGTTTATTTTGGGGAGGGCTTAACATCAACTTCAAAAAAATGGCTTAAAACAGATGACCAGGAATTGCTGACCAAACTGATGCCCGAAGCTGTAAAACAAGCCAAAGAAGCCGTAGAAACGTATTACCAATTGGTTAAAACGGGCGAAGAAAACGACCTTTTTGGCAAAAGGTCAACTTATAAAAAAGTTTTGGTTACAGAAACTGCCCGGCAAGATGTTTATCCTTACCAAGTTAAAAAAGTTAAGGTTGACCAAAAAGTTGTTTTCCTGAGCAGGCAGCTTTCGGCAGAAGTGCGGGTGAAAGACGGTTTTTACCACATCAGTTTGCCCGAACTTCAAATCAGCGTAACAGAAAAACAACGGGCGGACGCAGAAAAAGCTTTTGATACCTCACTGGCCCAATTAATTAACCGGTACAACAAAGGCAACTGGAACAGCACCGATCAAAAATCCAAAACCGTACTTTTGAAACTGAAGGAACTGCTGGCCGAACATTAAGCTTTTCGGTGCTTTTTTTAACGGTTAAGTTACGTTATGGAACCTTTCAAAGTCTTTTCCGCTTAGCTCTACCCAAATTTGCGTGCCTGATATCCCGGATGCCATTTGCAGCGGTTCTTGTATAATATTGTAATAATTTTGAAATGGCTGTGGCAGCTTGCCCAGGTTTGGATGCTTTTTTACAGGCTTTAAAGTAATGCCGGTGTAGGCATCTTGTTTATCAATACAGGTGATTTGCGAAAGGCAATACTTATACCCTCGTTTGATCAAAAAACCCAGCAAACGTTTGGTCAATTCCGTTTTCATAGTTTTTGGTTAAATAAAGTAAATGTAGGTAAATATTGTTTCAACAAAATACGTATAAATACCTGAAATGAAAAAATATTTACCTGTTTTTATGGTTAAAAACAATGCAAAATATAAACCATAAGCAAGCGTTTGCGTTAATCATTACACAAAGGGTTTTGGTTTTATGGAACACGATTATGAAAAACAGTTTTCGGAATGCAATGATAAGTTTGAAAACATATTTAAGCTGACTTCTGCCGCCAGTAAAATCATCGCTTCGGATTTGAAAATTTTACGGGTAAACAAAGCTTTGACTGAATTGCTTGGCTATTCTGCCAAAGAAATTGAGGGGACGCAAATATTAGATTACGCCTGCCCGGAGTACAAACCGCACTGGCAAGAACTTCAAAAAGCCATGTGGCAAGACCATAAGCCTTTTTTTAAACTGGATGTTTGCTTATTTAGAAAAGACAAATCTATTGCCTGGGTTAGTATTACCACAGTTTTATTTCGTGAAAAAAACGAAAGCTACGGATTTACCGTGCTTGACGATATTACCTGGCGAAAAAATTACGAAGAAAGCGAAAAGCGGCTAAATTTGGCTTTGCAATATTCTAAGTTGGCCGTTTGGGAAATGGGCCTGGACAATTACAACGTTATCCGTTCTGATACGCACGATCAATTATTTGGCTATAAAAAACCGCAGGAAAACTGGACGGTCGAAAATTACCTGAACCATTTATTGCCCGAAGACCGCGCCCTTTTTCAGGAATCGCTTAAAGTTGCGGCTACTGGTGCCGGTTTAAATTTTAAAGGAAGGATAAAAAAACCCGACCAAACCATAACCTGGATTCAATTGGAAGGAAAAGCAGAACTAAACGCCGAAGGAAAACCGGTTAAGCTGCTTGGCACCATAAAAGATATTTTCGCAGAAAAAACGGTGGAAAAGCACAAAGACGAATTTATCAGCACCATCAGCCATGAACTGAAAACGCCGATCACTTCGATCAAAGCACAGGTGCAAATCTCGGAACGGAAATTTGTTGCCACATCAGACATATCGGTTGCTTTAATGCTAAAGCGTATGAACCTGCAAATTAACCGGTTAAATATTTTGATCCGGGATTTGCTGGACGTGGGGCGCATAGACGAACAACTATTGCCGCTGCACAAAGATGAGTTTTTATTTAACGAAATGGTGGAAGATACCGTGGCCGAAACCCAAAGGACCACAAACACGCACGAACTGGTTATC
>CAXTKQ010000124.1:0-11548 GCA_964244955.1 uncultured Sphingobacteriaceae bacterium
GGCACAGACCATTACCAGATTTTGGTACAGTCGGACCAGCTTTACCGTGTTGCGGTTGATGTTTATTCTAAATATGCCGGCCAAACTTTGCTTTATCCGCAAAACGGCAGTACCAAGTTGGCTACAAACCAGATGGTGATGTTTTACAAGGATGAAAACTTTAAGCATCCCATTACTGCGGATATTTTGAAATCGAAAGTTGGTTTTACGCCGAAAGCTGCCATGCCTCCTTCGATTTGTTTAGATTATCTGCATTTTTCCCCGCCGCTTTTCCCAATCAATTTAATGCGGGTTGTTAAACCAAAAACTGATACTTCGCCGGGCGAAAATTTAAACGGCGATATTGACCCCTGGGTGCAAAAAGCAAAAAACAACGCGGATGCCGAAATTTTTGCTTTTGGTTCTGGCTGGAACGATAACCTTCCCAACAGCATTCCTGATTTAAACCCTTATTTCAGCCAAAACCCGCCGGTTGGTGTGCACGATATCCACCTAAACCAGGGCGACAGCGGCAGCCAGGCCGCCAACAACGGCAGCAAACAGGACGGCGCGCTTTTTATTTATTTTAAAAGTTTAAATAAATGGGTGGCGATGTTTTTCCGGTTTCAAAACCAAAGTATTCATACGGATGGAAAGGGGAATCCAATTTAGGTTGAAGATTTATAAGCTATCTTATTGGCTTATCTGGAATAATTGTAAAGTTTATACACTGCTTTTCCGTCGTATTCTTCTATTCGAAACGCAAAATCTTTGTTAATAATTTGCTGTTTATCGTTAATCTGATAAATTCCAATGTCCTTATATGATCTACTACTATCAACAAGTATCATATCCTTTATTATCAATCTCCTACTTAAAATATTGCTGTCCACATTTTTATCTAAAGTAATCAAGCTATCATTTAATTGATATGTTCCTCTAAAATCCTGATCACCAAGAAAGCTTATCGTAAACTTATAAGTACCGTCTTCTCTAAAACTTATTGTTGATGTTCCTTTATGTTCATCGTTAGATGCTTTTATAATTACAGGTGAAAAATCTCTGGCTGCAAAAACGTAATTAGCAGTTATAAAAGCAATTGTGAAAATCACGCTGGTTATGGTAGGTAGAAAACTCAGCAATGATTTCGTAGCAAGATACTTTCTAATATCTTGCACGTAGGTTATAAGTGATGCAATTATAAAAAAGATAATTACCAGACCTAAAAACAACTCAAACAACGCAAATACAGAATCAATAGTTACAATAAACTGAAACATAATCCATGAGCCTGATAAAAGCACAGGCAATGTTCTCGAAAACATTTTTGGCGTTTGTAGCGATTTTTCTTTCATAATCATTAATACTATAACGAATTTAAAATTATTTGGATGCTTCTTTTATCAGCATAAAATCCACACTAACTTTTACTTGGTAAAAACAGCATACAACTAAACATATCGGCCCAAATTACCTTTCTACTTCAACAATAAAGCAATTATGGAATATAGACAATTAGGCGCATCCGGTTTGCACGTGCCGGTTTTAAGTTTTGGCACCGCTACTTTTGGCGGCTGTGGCGATTTTTTTAAAGCCTGGGGAAGCACACAAGTGGAAGAAGCTTCGCGTTTGGTCAACTTGTGTTTGGATGCCGGTGTTAATTTATTTGATACCGCTGATATTTATTCGGATGGTTTGGCAGAAGAAATTTTAGGCAAAACGCTGGAAGGAAAGCGCAGTCAGGTGATTATTTCCACCAAAGCAACTTTCCCAATGGGCAGCGGACCGAACGAACAAGGTTCATCACGCTTTCACTTGTTGAAAGCCTGCGAGGCAAGTTTAAAGCGTTTAAATACCGATTATATTGACATTTACCACATGCACGGTTTCGATGGCGTTACGCCGGTGGAAGAAACGCTGCGAACGCTGGACGATTTGGTGCAAAGCGGAAAAGTGCGCTACATTGCCTGTTCCAATTTTTCGGGCTGGCATTTGATGAAATCTCTGGCCGTTTCTGACCGTTATGGCTGGAACCGTTACATTGCGCATCAGGTTTATTATTCGTTGGTGAACCGCGAATACGAATGGGAACTGATGCCTTTGGGTTTAGACCAAAAAGTGGGCGGCATCATCTGGAGTCCGTTGGCCGCCGGCCGTTTAGGCGGAAAATATCGCCGTAACCACCCAATTCCTGCGGATAGCCGGGTGGCGCAAGGCGGAAGCCCGGTCCCGGAATCAGCCATTCCCGAAGAACTTTTTTATAAAATTATTGATGTGCTGGATGAAGTAGCCGAAGAAACCGGAAAAAGCGTGGCCCAAATTTCGTTAAACTGGCTGCTGCAACGCCCAACGGTTGACACTTTGGTTATCGGTGCCCGAAATGAAGAACAACTGAAACAAAACCTGGAAGCAGTCGGCTGGAACTTAACCACTGAACAAATCAAAAAATTAGATGCAGCCAGCGAAACCCCAACCATTTATCCGTACTGGCACCAACGGCAAAATTTAAAGTTGAACCCGTTGCCGAAGTTTTATTAGAATATATTTAACCGCTACTTTTTAAAAAACATCCCTTTTGATTGTGGCAACGTTTCTTCAAAGCCAAACTGTTTGTATAATTTGTCTGCATTTCCATCTGCCAACAAACTTACATAACAACTTTCAGGAAGTTCAATATTTATGTATGACTTTATCTTCTCCATAATTTTTTTACCTATCCCTTTACCTTGATATTCTGATAAAACACAAATATCTACAACCTGACAAAAACAACCACCATCACCAATAAGCCTTCCCATACCAATATAGCCATCAAATTCATCTTTAGCAACCACTGCATAAAGTGTGTTGGATAACCCAATTTTTGCTGCAACAGTTGTTTTAGGAGACAAACCCGCCTTAACCCTTAATTGCTGATATACATCAACCGGGATTTTCTCTTCTACTATTTTTATCATAAATATTTAATTGTTGGTTTTTGAGGCATCAATCATCATCCAAATCCTTCCCCGCCAATTTTGCCGGATAAGCTTTGTTCCCTTTTCTATTAAACCATAAAATCCTATTTAATAAATCGTCGTTGCCGCCATCTACATGGTCATATTCCGGCCGCATGGATTGTTTAGCGTAATACAAAGCTTTGCCTTTTAACATCACCAGCCTCGGGTTCATTTCATTTAACGGGACTCTGTTCGCCAATTTTTGATAGGTAAAAGAAGCATCGGCTTGATCTGCAAAACAGTTAAACATCGGCAAAGCAGTTGCATCCAACAAATTCATTGGCGGGATGCCCAAAATTTGCTCGATAGAACGGACCACAGAGGTTTGGTTATAATTGGTGGAAACCGTTTTTTGCAAATGGCTGTATGGACTGATTACAAAACCGGTGGTACGATAAGCCGAAACATGGTCCCAGCCCGCTTGCGAATCATCTTCGGTTACAAAAATCACCGTGTTTTTCCAGAATCTGCTTTTAGAAACAGCTTCCACAATCCGGCCCAAAGCCAGGTCGTTATCGGCAACCATCGCGCGCGGCGTTGGCATCCCCGGACTGGAACCGCGTGTATGATCGGCAGACAAAGCCATCACCATCAGTTCGGGCAACTGGTCGCCGCCTTTGTTTTCGTATTCTTTTAATTCTTTGATAAAAGCCGCAGCCCGAACCTGATCGTTAATTTTCAAATAATCAGAACCCGGATAATTTTGCGAAAGCATCGGCCGAACACGCGAAATCGTGCTTACATTTTTAAAACTTAAAGGTTTGCCCGCCTGATAGTTGTTGTAAATATCTGTCCACGAAAGTTTACTATCAATTTCCGGGATGCAAGCCTCGCCATAAATCCGAACATTTTTGCCATGATCGGCCGCGTTGTTCCAGATAAAACCTTTTTTATTGTAAACCATGGCATCGGTTTGCACATGCGGATAACTGCGGAACCAGGCACGCACGCTTTTCTCAATATAATCGGTAACCATTGCCGCATCCGTCCATTGGTGGCCTTCGGCAGAGCATTTTCCCGAAGCGTAATAATTGTCCATCAACACAAAATTTTTGGCCATTTGGTGTTGGTTTGGCGTGATGCTATCGCCGTAAATACACAATTCCTTTTGGCCGTTCCCTTGTGGCAAATCGCCCAAAACCTGGTCGTAAGTACGGTTTTCTTTGATGATATAAAGCACGTGTTTAAAAACCGAAGGTTCGCCGATGCGTTCGGGCATTGGCCTTGCCGGTTGGTTTTTTCGTGGTGATAATCGCGCCAGTTCCGTCCGGAAATCTAAATTCAATGCTTTTACTTTTTTAGTGAAAACTTTCAACTGGCTGGCATCCGGCAAATCAATTACCGAAATGGTTGCTTTTTGGTGGTGCGAATTGTACGAACCGCCGTCCACATCCGGCACTTCGCGGTCTATCGCTTTGCTTTCTTTACGGATTTCCTTGGAGTTTACCCGTGCGCCTTCGCCTTCCAAATTGGTTACGATCAGTTTGTTTCCCGCCAAAGCCAGTCCGCCGGGGTAAGCTTCCGTTGGGATAAAACCTTCGATGCTGTTTTTACCGGTACTTTTTTGTGCTGCGTTTACGCCCAATTTTACCACGGCAATTGCGTTGTCCATTCCGTTTGCTACATACAAATGCGAGCCGTCATCACTCAAAATCAAAGCGTTTGGCGTATCGCCGATAAAGCCTTTTTCGCCCGGATTGATTTGTACCGAAATATTTTCAACCACATTTAAATTTTGTGTTTGAATGACAGAAACATCATCGCTGTTGCCATTGGCTACGTAAACAAACCCGCCATCTTTGCTTGCAATCAAATCGTTCGGGTGCAAACCAACTTCAATTTCTTTGACTGCTTTTCCATCATTCAACCCAAAAACAGAAACTGTCCCGGCGGCTGTTGCGCCCGTTTTCGGATTAACATAAACGTTTCCATAAGGCGCAGGTACACCGGCTGTTTCCTTCGGATCGTTTTTAGCCGGCATCGTTCCGCCCCAATTGCTAACGAAAGCTTTACCATTAGCAATAGTTAAACCGTAAGGCGCAACGCCGGTTGCAACCGTCCAAATTGTTTTTTTGGTGCTCAAATCAATTTTTACCAATTGGTTATTGCCGTTTAAAACCACGTACAAATAGTTGGTCCCGCTTTCATTATTGATGGCAACTTCATTGGGCAAAGCCAGCGGCGAACCGGCATCCGGCTTAAACGGAAATGCTTCTTTTATGGCAATATTTTTGGTGTCGAATTCCGCTTCAAACACAAAGGATTGATGGTTGCCGTCATTCGCACCGCTCCAAAAAATTTCGGTTTTGCCGTTTACATTTAACAGTTGGATGCCCGAATATGTGCTCATCATGCCTTTATATTTCGCATCGCTGTTGTACGTCCAACGTGCCACAATTTCGTTGGTTTCGTGGTTGATAACGGCAATTCCGTAACGGTCTTCCACAACCAAAAGCGACGTATTGGGGATAACCTGCACATCCAAACTGTGGTTTTCAAATTCCGGGCTGCCAAAAACGATCACTTTCCCGGCCGGGTCAAGCAAACGGTTGTAAGGCATCATCACCGGCAAAACGCGGTTGTTCAGCGTGCTGTCGTCATAACCAAAATGATGGCTCAACTTTTCCTGATCGGTTTGGTTTTTAGGGCGGTAAAAGAAGTTGCAACTGCTGCAGCAAACAACCAGATTCAATAAAATCAATACCGCACAAAAGCGTTTTAAAAGCATATTTGAAAAATTACTGTTCAAAATTTTTGCATAAATATATCCGCTTTGTGTTAAGTTAATGTTGCTGTACTGCTTATTTTACAATGAAAGGCTTTCGATCCAACTTTCATCGTAGTTGGGTTATACCAAATCATGCTGATTTTTTATTAATTTTGAATAAAGACGTTTAAAAATGTACAAACATACTTTTACACCCGACGAAAAGAACCACAGCATAAACCTGCCCGAAGAGTTTTACGGAAAAAAGGTGGAAGTAATTGTTATTGAAGCCGAGGAAGAAAAATTTGCAAAACCACTTGTTAAGTTACCGAAAGGGAAAAAAGTATCGGTAGATCAATTATTTGAAACTTTTGGTTCCGATCCGGACTTTCCGTTATTAGAAGAAATACGCGCCAAAGCTTGGCCGTCCAAATGGTAATTTTTGATACGACTGTACTGATTGAACTTTACAGAGGAAACCAAACGGTTAAAGATAAAATCATAGCACTTGGCGACGGAACATACTATATCAGCATGATTTCAGTTGCAGAGTTTTTGATTGGCGCGAGAGACAAAACGGAATTAACAAAGCTTGAAAAACATATTTCCAACTATACATCACTTGCTATCAATGTTGATATTACCAACATATTTATTAGCAATTTTAAAATGTTTGTATTAAGCCATCGTCCGGGTATTGCTGATATGCTGATTGCTGCTACAGCTATTTATTATAACCTGCCACTTTATACCCACAACAAAAAACACTTTCAATTTATTCCTGGGCTTAAATTGATTTGATTGAAAACTTTTCTTCCTATAAATCAGTCTCTTGCAAATTATTTTATCTATACTCTATAAACTTTGTAGATTATATATACATTTGTATCGTACAAAACAAAAAGCTCATGGCACTGCATTTTAACTTTCGCGCACAATCATTGGCAACCTTGCAAAGCAGCAGCCGAATGATGTGTATGTGCTTATGTTGTTGCTGTTGATACTTCTTTTACCGGCTGTTTTTTCGAAAGCTTTTTAGCTTCTCCTTAAAAAGGAAACGCTAACAAACCACAATTTTGTTTTCGCTCAACTTATCCCACATTCCTAAATAAAATATTTTTATGCTTTCTGTTGCTTACCAATTTCCTGTTTTCGATTTTTCTGAAATCACCCAAGAGCCAAAAATCACCCAAAAATATAAACCGTTAAAACCCTTACAAGCCGGGCAATTAACGCCTGCATTAAAATTGGTCAATAAAAACGGCACTTGGCTTGGCGCTGCGCGGATTAAAAATTACGAAGGCAGTGCGTTCCTCCAACAGCTTTTAAGCCAGCCTTTAGTAATTAGTTTTTATGCCGAACCCTGGAACAAAAAAGGCATCCATATTTTAAAGAAGCTGAATGCAATCCATAATGATTTGATCGCTGCGGGCGGTAACCTGCTGATTATTACTTCTGAAGGCCCTTTTTCGCAAGCTGCCGTAAACCGCAAACACCATTTTAACTTGAGTTTTTACCACGATGTGAACCACGAAATTGCCAAGCAGTTTAAAGTTTACAGCGATGAAGACCCGATTTGGAACAAGTTTTCGGGCATTGATGTGAACGTTCCGCTGCTGGCCACTTATGTTTTATCGCCAAATGGACAAATTGTTTACAATCATGTTGATACTGCTTTTAACGGCAAATTTCCTTCGGCCGAAATTATCAACGCCACTAAAAATGCAGGTTAAACCTGTCAAAATACTTTTTCTTAGTTTTATTTTTAGCAGTTTAGTTTAGTAAAAGCCTTGCCTTCTCATTAGCAGAACGGCAAGGTTTTGCTGTTTTTAGGTGGATAAAAGAAGCATTTACTCCAGCAGCAAATTGTCTGCTTCACTGGTAAAACTTAGCTTGATCGTATCTGTTCCGGCAATGCCTTCTATCGAGCCACGGATTCCGGTTGCATTTAACAGCACTTTATCTAGTTGTTTTTCGCGCACTTTCCACATTTTTTCCATCGCCATGCGTTCCTGCAGAATTGATTGGCGCATACTTAAATAACCTTCCTGTATCGCTTTCCATTGTTCGGTAAACTCGCTGCTGGTTAAGTAATTGTATAGCAGGTGCATTTTGTCGCCTCGGTTTTCCTGTGATTTCATTACGTTGGAAAGCCGGATCACACCATCGCGCAATACGCTTGCCACCGCTTTTGCTTCTTCGAAAGAGCAAATCCAAACGCCGTCTTTTTCACCGAAACACTCCATGCCTTTAGGGTAACATTGCGATACAATCACGGCAACATCCACGCCCTGGCTGCGCATGTCTTTTTTGAGTTTCTCAATCCAATCGCCGCCAAAATCTTTCGTCCGTTTGCTTTCATAAATAATCCGTCCGCATTCCTGGCCAAACTGGTTGCGCACCGTTTGCACACAATCCGCACCGCGAATACCTTTTCCAACTTCGCTGATCACGTCAAACGGAAAACTTTGCCGCAGCAATTCTTCCAAAATCAGTTCCTGCACTTCGCCCTGCAACTGCATCGAACCTTGTTCGGCTTTGCGTTTCATTTCTTCGGCCAGCTTTTTCTGGTCGTCCAACTGTTTTTCCAGTTCTTTTACGCGGAGTTGGTGTTCGGTTTCCTTGATGCTGTTTTTTTCGGATTCCTGCTTGCGGATCTGTTCGGCAATTTCGCCGCGTTGTTCCTGCAGTTTGCGTTGCAGTTGCAATTCCATTTCGGCCTCTTTATCTTTCAACTGCTGCTCGCGCTGCAAAAACCCCATTTCTTTTTGGCGCGAAAGTTTCAGTTTTTCTTCCGATTCTTTGGCTGAATTGATCAGCATCGCCCTTTCGTTTTCAAAATCTGAGGCAATACTTTTGCGCAGGTTTTGCTCCAATTGCTGCTGGAATTGCTTTTTTTCGGAAGCCAAACGTTCTTCAAAAGCTATGTTTTGCTGCCGCGATTTTTTGTCAAATTCTTCCTGTTTGCGCAAAAGCTCTTCCCTGATTTTCTGTGCTTCTTCATCTTTTTTGCTTTTGTAGGAAAGCATTTCCCGTTTCAGCTCTTTTTTATATTCCTCGGCCATCACTTCCTCAATCGGGAAAGCGTAACCACAACCCGGACACTTCACTTCTGTTGCCATTGCTAAAATATTTGGCTGAAAGATAGGCAATCGGCAACAAACCTAAAAATAGCGGTTTTTGATTTTACATTTTAAAAACGACTGCTTTTGCAAATGCTTCTTTTACCACCTTAATTTTTTGCCTGTAAAAACAGTATCAAACCACTTTTATAGTTTTACTTTGCGCCAATGGATATTTACGGCCAGGCTTTACTCGACTTTTACAATAATCAACCCAAAGAAAAATTGTGGCTGCACAACAATTACGGCGAACCTGAAGAAATGCCCGTCGAAGTTTTTTTTCGGGGAGAAGAGGAAATGCCCGAAGCAGAACTGCTGGCCTTGCAACTGTGCCGGGGAAAAATACTGGATATTGGCGCAGGCGCCGGAAGCCATGCTTTGGTTTTGCAACAACGCGGTTTTGAAGTTACCGCTTTGGAAGTATCGCCTGGCGCAGCCGCCGTGATGCAAAAAAGAGGCGTAAAAAAAGTAGTGCAACAGGATATTTATCAATACAAAACCGAAAAATTTGATACGCTGCTTTTGCTGATGAACGGCATCGGTTTAACGCAAAATGTAATCGGATTAGACCATTTTTTACAACATGCCAAACAATTGCTGCTGCCAGGCGGACAAATCATCTTTGATTCTTCGGATATTTCTTATTTGTACGAGGATTTGCCGATGCCGAAGAACAAGTATTATGGCGAGATCCGTTATCAATATGAATACAAAAACCAGCGCGGCAATTGGTTTAACTGGTTGTACATTGACCCGAAAACGTTGCAAAAACAAGCCAAAAAGCAGGGCTGGAATTGCGCGATTGTTTACGAAGACGAAATGGATTTGTATTTGGCCAGGCTGATTTTGGCTTGATTACGAATGCTTCTTTTATCGGTATAAATTTGGGTTGATTAAAAAAAGGACAGGCCACTAACCCTTTTAAAGAAAAGAGCATATCGCCTGCCTTTCTGCCTTAAACCTTTTACCTCAAAACCTTTTACCTTCACACCTACAAATCCATCTGGTATTCGTTGATCGCGTCTTTACTTTCCAGTTCCGAGTGCCCCATCAGAAATTCATCAACTTTTCGGGCTGCTTCGCGTCCTTCTGAGATCGCCCAAACCACCAAAGATTGTCCACGGCGCATATCTCCGGCAGAAAAAACTTTATTAACGTTGGTGCGGAAAACACCTTCTTTGGCTTTTACGTTTTTACGTTCGTCCAGCTCTACGCCCAATTGTTCCAACAAACCTTGGTGTTGCGGGTGCACAAAACCCATCGCCAAAAAAACACGCTGACAAGGGATTTCCCGTTCAGAGCCTTCAATTTCTTTAAATTTTACCGGCCGGCCAAGAAAGTCTTTTTCCCATTCTACATCGGTAACTACCAAGCCTTTTAAATTGCCGTTTTCATCGCCGATAAAACGCTTGGTGTTGATGCCCCAAAAACGTTCGCAGCCTTCTTCATGCGAACTGGTGGTTTTTAAAACCATCGGAAAACTTGGCCATGGCATGGCAACCGTGCGGTCTTTGGATGGCTGAAACATTACCTCAAACTGTTTGATAGAACGAGCACCTTGCCGGTTGGAAGTGCCCACGCAGTCCGAACCGGTATCGCCGCCGCCAATCACAATTACATCCTGATCGGTTGCGGTAATATTTTCACCGGTAAAAGAAGCATTGCCCACACGCTTGTTTTGTTGCTTCAAAAACTGCATGGCAAAATAAATGCCTTTTAGTTCTCGACCTGGGATAGGCAAATCGCGTGGAATGGTAGAACCGCCCGACAGAACCACGGCATCAAAATTTCGGATCAGTTCTTCTGCTGCAATGTCTTTTCCTATTTCGGTGTTGCACTTAAACGTGATGCCATCGTCTTTCATCACTTCCAAACGGCGGTCAATCACAGTTTTTTCTAATTTAAAATCCGGGATGCCATAGCGCAATAATCCGCCCGGCTGGTCGTCCCGCTCAAAAACCGTAACCAAATGTCCGGCTTTGTTGAGTTGCGCCGCAGCAGCCAGTCCGGCAGGACCGGAACCAACAACGGCAACCGTTTTGCCGCTGCGGATTAAAGGCGCCGTTGGTTTTACATAACCTTTGGTGTAGGCAATTTCAATGATGTGTTTTTCAATTTCCTCGATTACGACCGCTGGTTTGTTGATGCCCAAAACACAAGCTGATTCGCAGGGTGCCGGACAAATACGGCCGGTAAATTCCGGGAAATTATTGGTGGAAGAAAGGATTTGATAAGCTTCTTCCCACTTCTTTTTGTAAACCGCATCGTTAAACTCGGGGATGATATTGCCCAGCGGACAGCCGGAATGGCAAAACGGAATGCCGCAATTCATGCAACGTGCCGATTGCTCGTTCAGTTTTTCGTCCGAATAATTGCCTACAAACTCTTTATAATTTTGCACCCTTTCCAGCGGTGCTGTTTTTGGCGGAAGTTCCCTTCCATATTCTTTAAATCCGGTATCTTTTCCCATTTGTGATTAGATGGTTAAGGGTTCTTTTTGCTGTAAAACTTTTTTGTACTCTTTTGGGAATACTTTGATGAATTGGGAGGCAACAATTGGCCAATTGTTCAGCAGTTCTTGCGCTAAGGTACTGTGTGTTAATTGGACATGCTTGCGCAACAAACTGATAATTTCTTCCTCATCGGCATCCGTCAATTGATCCAGATCAACCATTTCTACATTACAATTTTCGCGGAAAGTGGCATCGGCATCAAAAACCCAGGCAATGCCACCACTCATG
>CAXTKQ010000125.1:0-11430 GCA_964244955.1 uncultured Sphingobacteriaceae bacterium
CGGTAAAGTAGTTGATACTGTTTTTATGCCGATAAATTTATCCGTTTTTGTAGGTTGTTTTTACGGATGCACATCTATTATTGATTCAAATTTTTTCTTTTAATTGATGGGCAAAAATCACTTTGTTAAAAATAAGTCCTTTTCAATTTTTGGGATTACGCCTGATGCCAAAGCTTTATCAAACAGTATTTTAATCGCTTTCCGGCCTTCTCCGCCCAGATGAACCGAATATTTATTCACGTACAAATCAATGTGTTTGTACATCACTTCTTCGCTCATTTCCTGAGAGTGAGAACGGATAAATTCCAAACCTGATTTTGGGTTTTCAAAGGCAAATTCCACTGATTTTTTTAAAACACGGTTTATTTTGTGTTGAATTTCTTCGGGCAAATTTCGGTTGGCCACAATGCCGCCAAGCGGAATGGCGCAACTGGTTTGCTGTTCCCAAAAATCGCCCAGATCCATAATTTTGTGCAAGCCTTTTTGTTGATAGGTAAAACGGTTTTCGTGAATGATCAAACCCATATCCGTTTCGCCGCGCAGCAACTGGTTTTCAATCTCCGAAAAAAGGACTTCCTTTTTGTTTTTCCCTTCGGGGAAAGTCAGGCTCAATAAAAAATTTGCTGTCGTATATTTTCCGGGAATAGCGATTTTTAAGTTGGCAATATTGGATTTCAGATATTCCTGATCTAAAAATTTTTCGTCTTTACAGATCAGCATCGGCCCGACGCCAAAACCCAAAGCGCTACCTGCATCCAACAAAACATACTGGTTGGTAACGTAAGCAAAAGCGTGGTAACTCAGTTTCGTAACGTCCAGTTCTCCGCGGAAAGCTTTTTGGTTTAGTGTTTCCACGTCATCAAAAAACACTTCAAAATCCAAGCCTTCCGTATCAATTTTATGGTGGATCAAAGCATCAAAAATAAAAGTATCGTTTGGGCAGGGCGAAAAGCCTAGGGTGAGTTTCATGGGGTTTTTTAGGTATGAGGTTAGAGGTATGAGGTTTGGGTTGCGTGCTGTCATCTCGACCCGAAGGGAGAGATCTTCTTTCAGCCTGATGCTTCTTTTATCACCTAAAAACCCAAAGATAATTTTCTTGGATTTTAGAAGAAGATTTCTCCCTTCGGATCGAAATGACAACGCGTGAGTCAACTCACAACTTTTTTAAAAGTTCAATGGCAAAATCATTTAAATGCTTAACAGCCAAGCCAATTTTCCAGTTTTCCCGGTTCCGCTTCTCTACATAATTTGACACCGACCTGATTTGCAGCGCGGGCACCATGCTTTTTTTACAAGCATAAAAAAAGGCTGCGCCTTCCATGCTTTCCAATTGCGGCTTCAACCGTTCTGTTATTTTTTGAATTGATTTTTCTTCGCCATGAACCGTGTTTACCGTTATCGAACGCAATTTTTTTGCCGGTAAAAGAAGCATTGGATTGAGTTGATGGCTGGCAAAAAATATGCTTTCGCCAAAACCTAATTCTTCTATCGTTAAAAATTGATCATTGTCTTCGGCACCAAATTCGGCTAAACTATCTTCGGTAACTTCAACAACTTCGCCTAAAGCAATCGTACGGTCAAAGCTGCCGGCAATGCCTAAATTAATGGCCAGATCATACTTTTTTTGCGCAAACTGTTGCCCCAAAGCAAAAGCGGTTGCCACCATGCCAACGCCGGCAACCAGCACCTCAAAAGGTTTTTCTCCTTCAAAATGTGTTAACAACGGTTGTATTTCGGCTTGTGTGGCGGCCACCAAAAGGATGTTCATAAGCGGTTTGTCAAAGGTAAGGTTAAAAATAGCAGGCTTCTTTTGTTTTGATATATTTGCAGCAGTTTATTTATGATGATCTACATTACACGGAAAGAACACTTTAACGCGGCGCACCGGATGTACCGCGACGAATGGAGTGCCGAACAAAACCAAGAAGTGTTTGGCAAATGCGCCAACCCCAACTGGCATGGCCACAATTACAATTTATTGGTAACCATTAAAGGCGAAGTTACGCAGGAAACCGGTTATTTGATGGATTTGAAAGACCTGAAAGTGATTATCAATAATTATGTGATCGAGAAGCTGGACCACAAGAACATCAACTTAGATGTTGATTTTATGAAAGGCAAAATGGCTTCGACCGAATTGTTGACGATTGAAATTTTTAACCAATTGAAGAAGCCCATTGAACAACACCAGGGCGTTTTGCTGCATTCGGTAAAACTGTTTGAAACAGAAAACAACTCGGCCGAATATTTTGGCGGATAAAAGAAGTATCTAATGAAGTTTTATTGTTCTTTTTGAAACACTGATTTTTAGGTGGTAAAAGAAGCATTGCCCTGAACAAAAACAAATAAAATGAGCAACAAAAACCACAGCCATGGTATGGATGAAGATTTGGATGGCTACGTTAAAATAGACCGCTACAACCCCGAAATGATCAGCAAAATTGCCGGCCATTACGAAGACATCCTGACGCAATTGGGCGAAAACCCAAACCGCGAAGGTTTATTAAAAACCCCGGAACGTGTGGCCAAAGCCTTAACTTATCTCACGCACGGCTACGATTTAAACCCAACCGATATTTTAAAATCGGCCATGTTTAAAGAAGAGTACAGCCAGATGGTGTTGGTAAAAGACATTGAAGTTTACTCGATGTGCGAGCACCACATGCTGCCGTTTTTTGGTAAAGCGCACATTGCTTATATTCCAAACGGGCACATTGTTGGTTTGAGCAAACTGCCGCGCGTAGTGGATGCTTTTGCCCGCCGCTTGCAGGTGCAGGAGCGTTTGACCAACGAAATCCGCGATTGCATCCAGGAAACATTAAACCCGATTGGCGTTGGTGTGGTGATCGAATGCCGCCATTTGTGCATGAGTATGCGCGGTATCCAAAAGCAAAATTCGGTTACCACCACTTCTGCCTTTACCGGCGCATTTTTAAACGAAAAAACCAGATTGGAATTTTTACAGTTGATTTCCTCCAAACTAAGCTAAGGCTACAAATTATTTTAAATGATAAAAGCATACTTATTTCCGGGCCAGGGCGCACAGTTTACCGGAATGGCAACCGGTTTGTACGAAAAGCACGAAGAAGCCCGGGAATTATTTGAACGCGCCAACGAGATTTTAGGTTTCAGGATTACGGACGTGATGTTTAGCGGCACGGAGGAAGATTTAAAACAAACCAAAGTTACGCAGCCAGCCATCTTTTTGCACTCGGTTATCCTGGCCAAAACTTTAGGCCATACTTTTGAGCCAAAAATGGTTGCCGGCCATTCTTTAGGCGAGTTTTCGGCTTTGGTTGCAGCAGGGGCAATTGATTTTGAAGACGGGCTTCGTTTGGTTGCGGCGCGTGCCAATGCGATGCAACATGCCTGCGAACTGCAACCTTCTACCATGGCCGCAGTTTTGGGTTTGGATGATTTTACGGTAGAAGATATTTGCCACCAGGTAACGCGCGTAGTGGTTCCGGCAAATTATAACTGCCCCGGCCAGTTGGTTATTTCCGGTACGATAGAAGGCGTGCAGGAAGCCAGCGAAAAACTGAAAGCGGCAGGAGCAAAGCGGGTTTTGCCGTTAAACGTGGGCGGCGCGTTTCATTCGCCGCTGATGGAACTGGCAAGGGTAGAACTGGAAGCGGCGATTTTAAACACGATGATTAAAGTTCCTGTTTGCCCGGTTTATCAAAACGTAAACGCACAGCCCACTACCGACCCAAACACGATCAAAACCAACCTGAACAAACAGTTGACCGGTGCCGTACGCTGGACGCAAACCATGCAAAGGATGATTCAGGATGGTGCCGCCCAATTTATAGAAACCGGGCCGGGAAATGTTTTGCAAGGACTGGTTAAAAAGGTTGACCGTAATGCAGCAACAGCGCACGCCTGGATATAATTCTTTTTAACCGGGCTAAAATTAATACTACTTTTATACAGGTTTAATCATTGCTTTGGATACATCTGTTAAAGTGCGCTTATTGTTGGTTGTGCTGTGCATAAGCCTCTTTTTTACGGCTTTAACCGTAAAAAAAGCTTACAATGCAGACAATCTGCTTAAAAGTTCTGCCCTCACGCTGCAAAAAAACCTCAACGAAAACGAAGCCTTTGTTGAAGATTTTTTAAAAAACCCGATTAATTTTGCCAGCCTTAAAAACCTCGGCCAGGACGAAAAAGAAGCTTTAAGGCTGATCAAGGAGCTATCCGGGGGAAAAAAAATCTACTTCTGCACTTATAAAAACAACAAGCTTAATTTCTGGAGCAGCATCCGCATCGTTCCGGATAATTCTTCGGCCTATCAAAACGGTACTTCTTTTACCAGCGAAAAAAACGGCTATTATGAATTGGTCAAAAAAACGGAAGGCAATTTTTCGGTGCTCTTTTTTATACCGGTAAAAACAGCATACAGTTATCAAAACCAATACCTTGTTGACCATTTTTCGCCCCAGCTTTTAAACAATGATTACCTTGCCCTTGCATCCTTGCAGGATAAGCAGGCGTTCAAAATAAACAGTTTGCACAATGTGCCTTTGTTTGCCGTCAAGCTTAAGCCTGGCCGTCCTGCTTCCGGCAGTTTTGCTTCGGCCGAAGGTATTTTATGGCTATTGAGCATCACCGTGCTTTTTGTGCTGGTTTACAATTTGTGCGGTTATATTGCGGATAAAGGTTATCGTAAAACGGCTGTTTTGCTGGCGCTTTTGTTTGTGGTGTTGTGTACCGGCACCATCTTTTTTTTGCATGTACTGGAAACTTTGCCATTGGGTTCACGGGTTTCGCTTGTGCAGCTTCAAAAAAGCTACCGTTCGTTTTATTCTATCAAAAATATTGCGTTTTTGATCCTGTTTGCTACCTGGTTTGCCGTTTTTGTGTCCAACCACCGCGGCCTGCTGGCCAAACCCGTTGTTGGCAAGGGCAAAAGTTACCTTATTTTGGTGCTGATGGGCCTGCTGCTGGTAGGTTTGTCCGTCTCTTTTTCCAATTTGTTTTACGGGCTTACCATTGATTCTCAAATCCAGTTTGACATTGACAACCTGGTGAACCTGACCGCTTATAATTTTATAGGCACCGTGATGTTGTGTTTGGCTTACCTTGTTTTTTACCTGGTTTCAGAAACCTGCATCAGCATTTGTGCAAAACTTAACATTACCGACCGCGATAAACTTGCTGTTTTTATCGGCATAATTTTGCTGGCTACCGCCTGGCATTGGTGGCATTACCAATATTTTACCTGCTATTATTTGCTGTGGGCCGTTGCTGTTGCCTGGCGTGCCTACAATGTTTTTTATGAAAAAGGCGAAATGCCTGCCATTGCTTTTATCCTGGTCCTGGCTGTTTCTTCGGTTGTGGCCACCAGCCAGCTTTCGCGGATACAAGACAAGCTGGAACGCGACCAGCGCAAAACCGTATTGCACCAGTTGGTCAATTCTGTTGATTCCAACGCCGAATACATTTTCAGGAATATCGAAAGCAGGCTTGTTAACGACCCTGATTTACTGCGTTATGTAATCAACCCCAACCGAAACGAGGTTTATCTGAAAAACCAATTGCGCAAACTTTATTTCGACGATTATCTCTCCAAATACAACTTCAAAATGTATGCGTACGATAATCAAAACCACAACATTTCCGGCCAGCAGGATTACGAACTGAATGTTTTTAAAAGCCAGGTGTTTTTTGGTTCGCTGAAAGTAGACAGCACACATTACTTTTACCGTACTGCTGATGCTTTTGGCGAGCGGAGGTATTTTGCGCTCATCCCCATCAAAGCCAACCACGAAGTTTTTGGAACGCTGGTGATTGATTTAAAATCCAAAGTTTTAGAAAACAGCGCTTCTTTTCCGCCTTTGCTGGTTGATGAAAAGCTAAAGCAGCAAAACGATTATAAAAATTATTCGTACGCTTTTTACAACGATAATAAATTGGTGAGCCAGAACGGGAAGTTTGAGTACAACCTGCATAACAGGCAGTTTAAAGGCAGGCTGAAAAGTTATACCACGTTGGAAACAACAAGCGAGGACTATAGCCATTACAGCCATTTGATCTATCAGCCTACCGAGCGCAAACTGGTTGTGGTAAGCCTGGAAGATACATCCTGGAGCAACAGCCTGTCTGTTTTTATATTTTTCTTTGTGGTCTTCCTGGTATTTGCGTTCATCGTGGTGGCCTTGTACTGGTTTTTCGGCAAAATACAAGGCTTCAACTTTAATCATTTATGGTGGAGTTTGAGTGTGGCAGCCAACAATTTGCTCTATAAAACACGCATCCAGATATCCATGGTTGCTTCGGTTGTTTTTACCTTGTTGATTATTGGTTTGGTTACCATGATCACTTTTAGCAAGCAGTACCAAAAACAGCAGGACGACATCAACCACGAAAAAATAAAGCGCATTGCCAATGATTACGAAAGCCAGATGATGGACAGCAAAAGCAAAGGCCGCGAAGACTTGGACCTGCGTTTTAATGCTTTTGCCGAAACGTATTCGGCTGATATGATGCTTTATGATACCTGTGGCGTACCCGTTTTGTACACTCGGCCGCAATTGTACGATTATGGCCTAATGGGCAGGCGGATGAATGCCGTTGCCTACATCAACATGAAGCGTTTGCAGAAATCAGAGTTTTTGAACGAAGAAGAAATCGGCAAATTCAAATTCAAATCTGCTTACATGCCCATCCACAACTCGGAAAATAATGTGGTCAATTTTTTGCAACTGCCTTATTTTGACAACGACATTGAGTATAAAAACAGCATTGGTTATTTTATCAACTCGATGATTAACGCTTATGCTTTGGTGCTGGTGGCCATTGGTTTGTTTGCTGTTTTTATCGCTAAAAAAATCACCAACCCGCTTACTTTGATCCAGCAGGGGCTGAGCAACACGATGTATGGCCGAAAGACCGAACCGATCAACTGGAAGCGGAACGACGAAATTGGTTCGTTGATCAAAGAATACAACAAAATGATTGCTTCTTTGGAGTTAAGCGCCAACAGGCTGGCCAAATCCGAACGGGAAAATGCCTGGCGCGAAATGGCCAAACAGGTAGCGCACGAAATTAAAAACCCGCTTACACCGCTAAAGCTGGGCTTGCAATTGCTGAGCAAAGCCTGGAAAGACAAGGACCCGAAGTTTGACGTCAAGTTCCAACGGTTTAGCCTTTCTTTTATCGAGCAGATTGAAAGTTTGTCGCGCATTGCAACCGAGTTTTCAGATTTTGCAAAACTGCCTGATACCAAGCCCGAAGTGGTCAATATTTTTGATATTATTTCCAGGGCAGTCAATGTTTTTAACCAAAGTGATAACCTTCGGATTGATTATATGCCTTCGCCGGATTTGTACCTGGTGCGTGTAGATAAAGACCAATTGCTGCGCTGCTTTAACAACCTGCTTAAAAATGGTATCGAAGCAATGCAGGACGGCCAGCCGGGCATCATCGCCATTACTTATCATACTACCAAAGAGCATATCCTGATTGATGTAAAAGACAACGGCAGCGGCATCCCCGAAAAAATCCGCGACAATATTTTTCAGCCTAATTTTACCACCAAAAGCTCTGGCACCGGCCTGGGTTTGGCTTTCATCAAAAGCGCCATCGAAAATACGGGCGGCAAAATTTGGTTTGAGACCGAGATTGGTGCAGGCACAACATTTCATCTGCTTTTCCCATCAGCCTCTTTGCCAACCGTTTAAATTTAGGCCGGTGTTTATTTACAATGCTTCTTTTACCGCCTAAAAAACAGTAAAGCTTTCTGCGTTTTTTTAGAAAAGCCCATGTTGCCAATACAAAATTTTATGTGATAAAAGAAGTATGGTTATCAATCCTGATCCTACCAACATAAAGGATCAAATATGAATTTAAACAGAATTTAATTAGCAAGTTCCGGCAAACCCAATGCTTCTTTTAGGGCATAAAAAAAGGGAAAATCAATTCCCTTTTCTAAATTATTTATCGGTTAGTTTTATCTCAAACTGAAAGATGATTTGCCCATTTGATAGCCATCGGCATACAACACAACCGAATAAGTCCCTTTTTGAAACTCCGCCGGGTTTACCCAATCTATCGCGTAACCGCTGCCATCGTTTTTAAAATCAATAGCGCTTTTGTAGGTGTATTGCATGTCTTGCCCGTTGATGTTAAAAGTGTTTGATTCCGGCGTAGTAACTAAGTTTCCGGTTGGGTCAATCACCCGCAAATAAATATCATGGAAACCTTTTTCTGCCAGTTCATTTGTGGTAACCGTAAAATTGATCTTGATTTTTTTGGCGGTAGAAGCACGGGTTACGTCCACTTCTTTTCCGCTGTGCTTAATTTTATAAGCTGTAATCGCTACAGTAGCTGTTTTAATCGCAGCCGCCGTTTTTACTTTTGTGCTTAAATCCTGGTTTTGCTGTTGCAGCGTGGTCGCTTTTTGGTTAACCGAAGCCAGGTTGGTTTTTAAAGTATCGCGCTCGGTGGTCAGCGAGGCGTTTTGCTGTTTCAGCTCTTCAATATCAGCGGTGTATTTGGTAACAAAGTACCGCAGTTGTTTGATGTCTTCTTTTGCCGAGTTTAACTGGGCCACCGTTAAGTGGCCTTTAGCCAAGGCTTTTCTTAATTCCGTAATTTTCGCTTTCAACTGTTCGTCTTTTGCCTGCAATGCCTGCGAAATCCGGTGTTTCCCACTGTTGGCAGAATCAAGTTGGGTAGTTAAACTATCTAAGGACGATTTTAAACGGGTTTGTGTGCTTACCAAAACTTTGTTGTCGTCCACACTTTGGGTGATCAATCTTTCTTCCGATTTGTTTTTTTGAAAATACAGGTAAGCATTGGTGCCAAGCAGCGCCAGCACAACAACAATCAGAAAGTAAACTAAGTTGGATTTTTTGGCAGGCGTTTGTGGGTTTTGATTGTCCATGTTTAAGGTTTAAGTAGGTAAATACGTTTTTAAGGTTCGGTTTTTAATGGTGTTGTTGGTTTTAATGGCTGTTTGCTGTAACTTTTGTATGGGTTAAAACTATCATTTTTGATGGTATATTGTATCCTTAACAAAAAAATACACAACCGAAGATAGGATATCCACGTTTTAATCGGTAAAAAAAGTACGTAAAATAAACAGGGACAGGTTTTTTTAAGCTTGTTTGTAATAGCCTGTTTAAATTGATACACGAAATGCCCATGCTTCTTTTACCCTATAAAAATTGGCGGCCTGATCAATTTAAATAAACCAAAACCAAGTGGCTGCCAATTTTTAGGCGATAAAAGAAGCATGGAAACCTGTAAGTAAATTTTAAGTAGGCTTTAAAATGCTTTATTCAAATTAAATTTTTTGTGCCAATAAAATGCTTTGTACCGAGTTTAATTATCTTTGCCATTTTTAATATTAGTTTGATGTTTAAATGTATAAAAACAGTATTGCTGTTGCTGCTGATGGTGGTTGGATATGTGCAGGCGCAGGTACTGCCCCAGCCCAAAAGGGAATTTCGCGGCGTTTGGATTGCCACCGTTGCCAATATTGACTGGCCAAGCAACAGTAAAGCCAATTCTGAACAGCAAAAGCAGGAACTTTTAAGTATTTTGAGTGCGCACCATCAAACGGGCATCAATGCTGTCATGTTTCAGGTTCGGCCTGCTGCTGATGCATTGTATGCCAAAAGCCGCGAACCCTGGTCGCAATGGCTGACTGGCAAACAGGGCAAAGCGCCCAGCCCGGCTTATGATCCATTAGAATTTGCCATTACCGAAGCGCACCAGCGCGGCATGGAACTGCACGCTTGGTTTAACCCTTACCGGGCTACTTTTTCGGCCAATCCCAAAGGGATCAGTGATGACCATATCACCAGGCAAAAGCCCGAATGGTTTTTTAATTATGCCGGCCGAAAATTGTTTAACCCGGGTTTGCCCGAAGTGCGCGAATACATCATCAAAGTTATTTTGGATGTGGTGGACAACTACGATATTGACGGTGTGCATTTGGACGATTACTTTTATCCGTACCCGGTTTCCGGGCAGTTGATTGATGACGCCCAAACTTTTGCCGACCACCCTGATGGTTTTACCGATATTAAAGATTGGCGCAGGCACAATGTGGATACGCTGATCCATGCTTTGAGCGACAGCATCCATCACCATAAAAACTATGTCAAGTTTGGCATCAGTCCGTTTGGCATTTGGGCGAATGCGCGCCAAAACCCCGAAGGTTCCGAAACCGGCGGCGGTTCTTCTTATTACGAGCAGTTTGCCGATTCGCGCAAATGGATCAAACAAGGCTGGCTGGATTACATCAACCCGCAAATTTACTGGCCTTTTAACAACCGCGCCGCAGCCTACGAAAAACTGGTGGACTGGTGGAGCAACAATACTTACGGCAAGCATTTGTACATCGGTATGGCTGCTTACCGAATCAACGAACGGATGAGCGCCAGTTGGAAGGAAAGTACACAGATGCCGCGGCAGCTCCGTTACGACCGGGAAAACTCGCGTGTGCAGGGCAGCGTTTATTTCAGTTCAAAATCGTTGCAGCGCAATTTGCTAGGCTTTACCGATAGCCTGAAAACTGATTTTTACCGTTACCCGGCTTTGCCGCCCGTCATGCTTTGGCGCGATGCCGTTTCGCCCAACATCCCGCGCGAACTGGTGGCCAAAATTACTGGCAGAACCATCAATTTGCAATGGCAACTGCCTTTGCCAGCCAGCGATGGCAATACCGCTTACGGTTATGTAGTTTATCGTTTTGATCAGCATGAAGCCATTAACCTGGCCGACCCGAAGCATATTTTAAACATTGCCTACACCCAGCAGCGTACTTTTGACGACCCGACTGCCGAGGCCGGAAAAAATTACCAGTACGTGGTTACCGCTTTGGACAGGTTGAAGAACGAAAGTTATCCATCTAACACGGTTGTGGTTAGCGTTCCGGCCAACAGTTTATAGGTGGTAAAAACAGCATCAACTGTTCATCACTGCGCCGCAATTAACATCAATGGTTTGGCCGGTGATTGATTTTTGGCTAAGCAGATAAACCACCAGATCGGCAATTTCTTCCGGCTGGCTCATCTTGCCCAACGGGACGCTTTGCATGGCCATTTTGTAAAATTCATCTTTGCTGATATTCAAACCATCCGCGATTCCCTGTAATCCTGTTTGCGACATTTCCGTATCTACCCAACCCGGGCAGATCGCATTTACCAGAATATTTTGCGCCGCAAATTGTACCGCCCAAGACCGCATCAATCCCAACAAACCCGCTTTAGAAGCACAATAAGCCGAATAATTGGCCACGCCTAAACGCGCCAAAACAGAAGAAATGATCAGGATATGTTTTTCGGCCGGTGCTTCTTTTAGCATAGGAAAAAAGGTATTTACCAGATTGTAAGTTCCGGTTAGGTTGGTGTTGATGATTTCGTCCCAACGGTCGTTTTCGCCCCAGTAATTCTCGCCACCTACGCCGGAGTTTGCGAT
>CAXTKQ010000126.1:0-11134 GCA_964244955.1 uncultured Sphingobacteriaceae bacterium
CCGCGAAAAAGAAAAACAGCGGGAACTGCGGGACAAAGGCTTGATCTGAATTTTTAGGCCGTAAAAGAAGCATTGGGGTTTTGGCAATGCTTCTTTTACCGGCATAAATTCTTGTTTTCAGTTCTTTTAAATTTTGTGGTTGAAGTTTTTCCTCAAGTTTTCGATACAAATCTCCTGTATTTCCTGCCAATTTATCCACCAAATATTCCCCTTGCTGCTTGCGCATTTTCGCGTAGCAAACCTGCGTAAAACCACGCAACAAACATCCGAAAAAACCTGCTTCAAAATCCGTAACGGCAACGTTTCCTACGCTTGTAACTACCTGTAATTTAGCCTTATCATCAGCAACCAAACAAGGAATTGTATTGATGAAAAAAGCTTCGGCATAAACTAAACTTTTTTGCTAAAAGATTTAAAAGGTGGAATCCGAAAAACCTGGGATAGAGTAGGAAAAAACAATCAAACAAAAACCAAAATGTTAGCTACAAAAATTGAAAACCCGATGACGCTGGAGGAAGTAAAAAAACTTCCGCCGGTTAAAGCAACGCAGCAGGAAAATTTTCTCAAAGCCGATCCGCAATTAAGCAAAGGGCCGGAAATGGAAATTATTGACGGCTTATCTTATCCAAAAGGGACGGAAGCTGTGGGCGTTCCGTATTTGGCAAAAGCAGCCGATGAAGGCGCAACAGAAACCGACCATTTTTATCCGCCTTTCAGCGATTTAGACTACACGCCGCGACTGGAACCGAAGAAATTCCGCCGGCCAAAGTTTATTGATAAAGACACTTTGAACCAGGACGGTGCTTTAAAAACCATTTTCGGTACGGATGACCGTAAAGTTTTTTACTCAACCGCTTATCCGTGGCGCTGCGTTGGCCGGGTAGAATCGCCGTTGGGCTTTGGCAGCGGCGTGATGATTGGCCCGCGCCATTTGCTTACCTGCTCGCACATTATTGATTGGCAACCCAATAATACCACCGGCTGGATTAAATTTACGCCGATGTATTACAACGGCAGCGCACCTTATGGCACCGCCAACGGTATCCGGACTTATTATAAATATAAAGTTGCCGGGCCAACGATTGATAGTACTGAAGCCCAGTACGACTACACCGTAGTTGTTTTAGACCAGCCTATTGGCAACAGCACTGGCTGGATGGGTTCAAAATCGTACACCGATTCGTGGGACGGAAACGCTTATTGGACACATGCTGGCTATCCGGCAGATTTGACCGGCACACAAAGGCCAACTTACCAAACTGGCATTGCTTTGGACGGCGATTTTTGGACTACGGATGACCATGAAAGCATGACGCACCAGGCAGATATTTATCCCGGACAAAGCGGCGGCCCATTTTGGGGTTACTGGGGCGGGCAACCTTTTGCCGTAGCCACACAAAGCGGGCAAAACCCAAGCAACAACACGGCTAGCGGCGGTGCCAATTTGGTTGACTTGGTGAACAAAGCACGGACGGAGTTTCCTTGAAAAGTTATGTTGACTTATATTGAATTTAGGCTGGTAAAAGAAGCATTTGATTTAGGTTGATGCTTCTTTTACCGCCTATTTTAACATCTTTTGAGTGGTAACTTTCGCTTTTATACATTATGTTTACTATTTTTTTTTCGGGCATTAAAAACTTATTACTTTTAAGGGTACTATACCAAACGAAGTAACAAAAATGCCTGTTAAAAAAGCCTCTATCAATATCCCTGACCAGGTTTTAGAAAATAAAATTTATTTTTTGCGAGAGCAAAAGGTAATGATTGATAGTGATTTGGCGGAGCTTTACGAGGTTGAAACAAGAGTATTAAACCAGGCGGTAACCAGAAATAAAGAACGGTTTCCCGAGGATTTTATGTTCCAGTTGAATAAAGATGAATGGGATAACTTGAAATCACAAATTGTGATTTCAAGTTATGGAGGACGAAGAACTTTACCTTTCGCTTTTACGGAACATGGTGTATTGATGCTATCGAGTGTATTAAATAGCTCAAAAGCAATTCAGGTAAATATTCAGGTAATGAGGATTTTTACACGGATTAGGCAGGTATTAACAGACCACGTTAAACTGAATACTGAAATAGAAGAAATAAAAAAGCAACTAAGAAGTCATAACCAGAACATTGATGTAATTTTTAAATATTTGGATGAATTAACAGCTAAAAAAGATTTAGAGAATCCACGTAAACGAATAGGATTTAAGGCTGATGATTTGTAGCATACTGTTTTTACCACCTAAATTTTGTCATCCTGCCCAGCCTTCCCGGTCCAAACTTCTAAATTGTATCGCTTCGGCTAAATGCTCAATTTGGATGTCTTCCGTTTCGGCCAAGTCGGCAATGGTGCGGGCAACTTTCAAAATACGGTCGTAAGCTCTTGCACTTAAACCTAATTTTTCCATTGCTTTTTTCAGAAGTGCCTGTCCGGCTTCGCTGATTTTGCAAACCTGGCGCACCATTTTTGAACCCATTTGGGCGTTGCAATGTATATCCGGTTTTTCGGCAAAACGCTTTTGCTGGATTTCCCGGGCTTTGATCACGCGTTCGCGGATGGTTTCGCTTTTTTCAGATAACCTTTCCGAAGATAATTCTGAAAAATTAACCGGCGTTACTTCGACATGCAAATCAATCCTGTCCAACAACGGCCCGGAAATTTTGCTTAAATATTTTTGCACAATGCCCGGCCCGCAAACGCATTCCCGTTCCGGATGGTTGTAATAACCGCAAGGGCAAGGGTTCATGGAAGCAACCAACATGAAACTGGCCGGATAATCCACACTCATTTTTGCGCGGGAGATGGTTACTTTTCGTTCTTCCAGCGGTTGGCGCATTACTTCCAAAACCGTCCGTTTAAATTCGGGCAGTTCATCCAGAAACAAAACTCCATTGTGCGCTAAAGAGATTTCGCCGGGCTGTGGGTTTCCACCGCCGCCAACCAAAGCCACATCCGAAACGGTATGGTGCGGAGAACGAAAAGGGCGCACAGAAACCAGGGCATCCGCAGCAGCAAGCTTTCCGGCCACCGAATGAATTTTCGTGGTTTCTAAAGCTTCTGATAAGCTCAGCGGCGGCAGGATAGAAGGCAAACGTTTGGCCAACATCGTTTTTCCGGCACCGGGCGGGCCAATCAAAATTAAATTATGGCCGCCGGCAGCAGCAATTTCCAAAGATCGTTTGATGTTTTCCTGCCCTTTTACGTCCGAAAAATCGGCCTCGTACAAGCTGATGCTGCGGTAAAATTCATCCCGCGTATTCACCACTTCCTCTTCCAGCGGTTTGTCGCCGTTTAAAAAATCAACCACTTCGGTAATTGTATTTACCCCAAAAACAGCCAGATTATCTACAATCGCCGCTTCCCGTGCGTTTTGTTTTGGCAAGATGAACCCTTTGTAGCCTTCTTTTCGGGCTTGTATGGCAATGGGCAAAGCACCGCGAATGGGTTGCAACCCGCCATCCAACGACAATTCGCCCATAACGAGGTATTTGTCTAATTCCTCCGGAACAATCTGACCGGAAGCCGCTAAAACACCAACCGCAATCGTTAAATCGTAAGATGAACCTTCTTTGCGGATATCGGCAGGTGCCATGTTAACCACAACCTGCTGTTTGGGCATGTGGTAATTGCAGTTTTTTAAGGCCGATTTTACACGGAAATAGCTTTCTTTGATCGCGTTGTCCGGCAAACCAACAACGTAATATTTGGTGCCGCCGGTGATGTTTACTTCAACCGTAATAGTGGTGGCTTCGATACCGTAAACAGCACTGCCAAAAGTTTTTACAAGCACAGGAAACTGATTTAAAATTCCTGTAAATTAACTAAAAATTAATAATAGTAACAGTAAGAAGAATTACACTAAAAAAGTAGTGCTAAAAGAAGCATGTTCAAATTCCTTTTTTCTGAGGAATGCTTCTTTTACCGCATAAAAAAAGCCGAAACTTTCGTCCCGGCTTTTGATTTTTTACCTGCCTTGTTTGGGCATGTTCTTCATCATTTTGGCCATTTGGGCGGGGTTGCTAAATTGCTTCATCATTTTGCGCATATCGTCAAACTGTTTGATCAAGCGGTTCACTTCTGCCAATTCGTTGCCCGAGCCTTTTGCAATGCGCATCCGTCGGCTTTGGTTGATGATGTCCGGGTTTTCTTTTTCTTTCGGCGTCATGGATTGGATGATGGCTTCGATGGATTTAAAAGCATCATCCTGAATATCAATATCTTTCATGGCTTTTCCAACGCCGGGGATCATGCCCATCAGATCTTTCATGTTGCCCATTTTTTTGATCTGCTGGATCTGGCCATAAAAGTCGTTAAAATCGAACTTGTTTTTGCGGATTTTCTTTTGCAGTTCGGCCGCTTCTTTTTCGTCGAATTGTTGCTGCGCACGTTCAACTAAAGAAATGACGTCGCCCATTCCTAAAATACGGGACGACATACGGTCCGGGTGGAAAACGTCCAGCGCTTCCATTTTTTCGCCCGTCCCAATAAATTTGATCGGTTTGTTTACCACGGATTTGATAGACAAAGCCGCACCACCGCGTGTATCACCGTCTAATTTGGTTAAAACGGCACCGGTAAAATCCAAACGGTCGTTAAAAACTTTGGCGGTGTTTACCGCATCCTGGCCGGTCATCGCATCCACCACAAACAAAATTTCGTGCGGGTTCAATGCTTTTTTTACCTGCTCAATTTCTACCATCATGGCTTCATCAACAGCCAAACGGCCGGCGGTATCAATAATTAAAACGTTATTGCCGTTTTGTTTTGCCTGCGCCAAACCTTCCAAAGCAATCGCAACCGGATCTTTTGATTCTAAATTGGCATAAACCGGTACACCAATCTGTTCGCCCAAAACCTTGAGTTGCTCAATGGCAGCCGGACGATAAACGTCATCCGCAACCAACAGCGGCTTTTTACCTTTTTGTGTTTTAAGGAAAAGCGCCAGCTTGCCCGAAAAAGTGGTTTTACCGGCACCGTTTAAGCCTGCAATCAAAATGATGGTTGGCGTAGCCGGAAAAGTCAATTCGGCAGTTGTCCCGCCCATCAATTGTGTCAGTTCATCGCTCATGATTTTGGTGAGCAACTGGCCGGGGGAAATGGAAGTCAGTACGTTTTCGCCCAACGCTTTTTGCTTCACTTCATCGGTAAAAGCTTTGGCGGTTTTATAGTTAACGTCGGCATCAAGCAAAGCTTTGCGGATTTCTTTCATGGTTTCGGCCACGTTTATTTCCGTGATCGAGCCTTGTCCTTTTAAAACCTTGAATGCGCGGTCGAGTTTATCCGAAAGATTATCAAACATCTTTTAAAATCAATTTAAATAGAACACAAAGTTAGGGTTTTGAAGCAATCTATGCCAGTAGAATTAATTAACCTATAAAACATAAAAAAACAATTTTAGGAAATTTATCTTATTATTAAGAGCCACCATTCAATTTCTATTATAAAAATTTCCGGTACTTTTTTTATGCCTATAAATTCTGTACGGTGTACAAAACCGGTACAAGAAAATACTGGGTTTAGTGATTTTTATGCGGTAAAAGAAGCATCGGAAATAATCAAAAAGCCTTTAAAAAATTTCTAACTGTTTTTCACCTCATTGTATAATTTATGAACAAATTGTTTACACTTGTTTTGTTGCTGTTTGTTGTTGCAAAAGTGGATGCACAAAATACTGACAGTTTGAAACTGAAAGTTTTTATGGATTGCCGGGTAGGATGTGATCTTGATTTTATTAAAACAGAAATCCCGATTGTTGATTTTGTGTTGGACAGGCTTGCCGCAGATGCCCATGTCCTTGTTACCACACAGCCTGTAGGAAGCGGCGGCACGCAATACCAACTGAACATTTACGGACAGCACCGCTATAAAAATACAAGCGACACGCTTACGTTTGCCACAACGGCCAATGCCACGGCTTCGGAAACCCGGCAAAAACTATTACAATATTTGATGTTTGGCTTGTCTCCGTTAATAGCAAAAACGCTTTATTCTAAAACCGTTAAAATAACCATGAAAGATGAGGCAAGCACTAAGGCTGCAGTTTCTGAAACCGGTAAAAAGGATAAATGGAATTTATGGGTTTACAACGTTTCGGCAAGCGGGAGCATAAGTGCCGAACAGATTTATAAAAACAATGTGCTAAGTTCAAATTTTTCTGCCGACCGTATCACCAATAAACTAAAAGTACATTTTAACCTGAACGGCAACTTGCACAATTCTACCTTTGATTACGACACGGTTAAATATACCGTAAAGAATACCGACTACAACTTTTACCATTACCTTTCAAAGTCTTTTAGCCCGCATTGGAGTTATGGTTATCAAACAAGTTTTTCTAACAATACATTTAACAACATTAAAGGTTCGCTTTATTTTGGCCCGGCCATTGAATTTAATGTTTTTAAATATAAGGATGTAAACGACCGGTTTTTTGTTCTCCGCTATGGCCCTGATGTTACCAATAACCATTATTACGACACTACTATTTTTAACAAACAAAAAGAGGTAATTTATGGCCAGCGGTTTTCGGCAGCGCTTATTTTAAACAAAAAATGGGGGACTTTTAATACCGGTGTTTATTACCGTAATTATTTACAAAACAGCAAGCTGAACTCAAAAGGTATAAATATGCAGACGAATGTAAAAGTAACAGGCAGCCTTACTTTTTTTGTAAATATAGATGCCAACATCGTACACGATCAGATAAACTTGGTAAAAAGTGGGGCAACAGAACAAGAGGTATTAACCCGGCAGCGGCAACTGGCATCAAGTTATAATTATAACACTTCTTTCGGTTTAAATTTCAGGTTTGGCAGCATCCTGAACAATTTTGTAAACCCAAGCTTTCAAAGCTATCATGGTTTTTAAGCTGCTCAAAGGAGATGCTTTTTTTACCGGGTAAAAATTGGTATAAATGCGCTACCTGAAGGAAGGAAATTTATAAGTAATCCCTAATGCCAAACTTTGGTAGGCTTGTATGCTGGTTGAAGTGTTTGGGTCATAAAGCAAAGTCCCGTTAAGCGTTACATTGATCAACCTGTTGATTTTGGCAGTTAACGTGGCATCAATACGGTGTGTCATTTTAAATGGTGTATCGTAAGGGATAAATATCAGGTAACGTGCCTTTAAGTTCATGTTTTTGGCAATGTCTTTATCAATATTAGAAACTATTTGAAAAGCAAGCTGGTTTAAAACATGTTTGCCCGGAAGGACACCGTAATTGTTGGTTGCTTGGATGTTTCGGTCAAGCACAAAAGTCTGGCGGGCCGTACCCGTACCAAAACGGGTGCTAAAATACGTAACCGGTTTATACTCAAAACCTACAGATTCGGTAAGGTAGCCGGGCGACATAAACCTGGAAATGAGCGTAGGCGCAACGTTTACATCGCTGGAATAATTAAAACCTTCATCAAACTGCGATTCAAAACTGAGCGAGCCGTAAAAATTCCAGTGTTTGGCAAAAGCAATAGAAACTTTATTGTCCCAAAAAATGCGGTCATTGGTTTTGCGCTGTATCTGCCCGCGGTTTTTTAGTTTTCCGTAAAGCAAAATAAGTTCCGATGTAAAATCTTTCCCTTCTTTGTTGTACTCGGTTTTGTAATCAAAATTAGTCCCTACGGCGATAGAACTAATCCCGCCGCCACTCCAGTTGTTGCTAAAAGCCGATTGGTTGAGGTTGAAGCCGAAGATGATGTTTTTGCGCCAGTAGCTCACTTTATAATCCAGTTCCGGTACCGGGATATATTCTGGCCGAAGGTTTAACGGTTGTAAGTGTACCGGCAGGATATTTTTTCCGGGTTCGATGCGGTAACGGTTAAGCTGGTTGGTGTCAATTTTAACGGTATCGGTCCTAACGGTATCTGTTTTAACAGTATCAACCTTTACCGAATCAACTTTTTGGGCAATTGCTTTCTGAAAAACAAGCGATAAAAGAAGCATCAATACAAAAACCGGAAGCTTGCGCATAAGGCACAAAGAAAAGCAAAAAAGGTTTTTTTCAGAAGAAATCTTCAACCTAAACACATTTAATTTTTAAAGTACCTGATCCAGGAAAACAGTTTTCTGCGGTGTAAATAATCCGGGAAAATATCATTGGCGTAAGCTTCCCGCTCAAAAACGATGTTCATATAAGCTTCGTGGTGATTGTTGAAAACGGTACGGTTATACAAATAATTGATGAGGTAAAAAAAGTAAAAAGGCAAAACCAATAGCTCGGTTTGCTGCCGCAGATGGATGATTTCGTGCCGGATAATCACTTCATCAAACTTTGAAGATGCTTCTTTTACCAGTATAAAAGGGAAAAGCGCCATGCCGTTTGCCGGCAGTTTCGGAACAACTAAAACGGGATACCGCCACTTCATTTTATCGTATCGGATGGTTGTAAAGGGGCCAGGAAATAGTTTGACGGGTTGCGTCTGAACCGGTTGTAGCTGGATTTGATGTAGGAGATGAAATCGTAATCGTTTAGCATCACCACCAAATTGTAATCGGGCCGGTAGCGGTACATAAAACTGGTCAATTGTTCGCCTTTTAATCCGGTAATGGAGCCAACAATAATCGGGTTAAAACGATCGTCCACCACTTTTGCTTTGTAGTCCCGGTCTATAATTTCGCGCAGTTTAGTTGCATTCCGGCCGCGCCTGCTCAGCATGTTGTAAATGGCATCAATCCCAATCCCGGCACCATTGCTGCCTACCGTTAACAAATCTTTATTGGCCAAAGCACCGTAAGCCTGGCTAAATTCTTTTTTATTGGCATCGCGCTGTTTTTCTGCCGTAAGTGCCGAATCTCTAATGGTTACTTCGCGCAAAACAATACTGGAGCGTTTTAAATAAACCGGCAGCGTTTGTAGTGCTGTTACCTTGACGGTATCGTTAAAATAACCGGTCTTGGCAAAGATAAGCACATCATTTAAACGGACGTTGACGGTAAACTCGCCTTTTAAATTGTTGTATATATTGGCTTTTGTGCGCGTATTGGTTACAAAAACCTTGGCAATGCGCTCTTTGGTGCTTTGGTCAAATACAATTCCCTGGATTTGCTTTTCCTGTGCGTAAACCTTTCCGAAGAATAGAAAAAAGTAAAAAAGCCATAGCCAATATCGGATCATTATGATACAAAACTACCTTACTGAAATGATATTTTGCATTGCCTTAACATTTATTAACCGATTAATGCGCGATGATGAGCTGCTGGCCGATTTTGATCTGGTCATCGCCGATGCTGTTCAAAGCTTTCAGTTCATCAATTGTTAAATTAAAACGCTTGGAAACATTGTACAACGTGTCGCCTTGTTTTACCTGGTACATTTTGTTTAGCGGGATAAATTGCGGTTTTACAGCAGCAGGCGTTGCAACCGAAGTGATCTGCTTTAAAGAATCTTTGCTGTTTTTACCAATGTTTTTATTGATTTGCGCCAAAACGCGGTCTTCCCGTTTAATTTTCTGGTAATCGGTTTCGCTCATATCGTACTGGTCCAGGTTGTATTTTTTGATCAGGTTGATCAAAAGCTGCGGATATTGCGGGTTGGTTGCATAACCGGCCGCTTTTAAACCTTTTGCCCAGCCTTCGTAATCGTTTTTATCCAGCTCGAACAAGGGCGCATAACGTTTTCTTTTCAAAAATTCAGAGTGATCGCGGAAGGAGCTTTCCGGGTTATCGTAAACGCGGAAACAATCGTTGATCTTGTCATCGTTTTTAAAATACGATTTCCCTTTCCAGTCAAAAGTACATTTAATGCCGAAATGGTTATTGGCCACAACTGCCAGTTCGCCGTTTCCGTTTCCCGATTCGAGCAAGCCCTGCGCCAAAGTAATACTGGCCGGGATACCGTAAGTATTCATTTCCTGAACGGCAATACTCCGAAAACGGTCTATGTACTGGCCAACATCGCCAAAGGTAGTGTAATGGGCAATGGCTTCTTTGTTAAGCTTTTGTACTTCTTTGTTGTTGCGTGTTGCCTGATGATTGGTAATCCCTTTTTTCCTGGATTTGCAGGAAACGATAATCACCAACAGGATAAAGAATGCCCATTTTTTATACATAAAAACAGTATTGAGTGGGCAAATATAAATTGTTTTTGAAAACCGGACGAAGCATCAATTTACTTAAACGTAATTATTGTGCTTCAAGTTCAGGCTTTTCATCTAAACTGTTTAACTGGAATTTTTTAATGAGCGAGAGTACCTGTGCAGACCACCTGCTGCTGCTGGCGTAGCCGCCGCGCTGTATGCCTTTTGCCCAGCTTTTGTAATCGAAAGAATCGAATTTATCGGCCAGGTGGCTAAATTGTTTTCGTTCGCTCATCATGCGGGCAAAGTCTTCAAAAGATTCTAAAACCGAATCGTATTTTTTGTACGACCGCCTTCCTTTCATGCCAAACTGGTTGTTTGATTTTTGCGCCAGCTTGCTGTTTCCGCTTGCAGATTCGTGCATTGCAATGGCTAAAGTAACGCTGGCCGGGATTCCGTAATCGTGCATGATACTTATGGCAGCATCTTTGTACTTCTCAATGTAAGATTGTGAAGTGTTTTGGGCTTTTGCAAAAAAGCACGCAAGGAGCATCAACGGAAGCAAAAATTTCTTCATAATTGTTTTTTTCGGATGATCATCAGTCCGTCCCTAATCGGCAGGATCAGATTTTCTACCCGTGTGTCCACAGTTATTTTATCATTAAATTCCCGGAGCAAACGTATATCGTTCTCCTGGTTTTCAAGGTTTAATATTTTACCTTTTCGTAAAATATTGTCCACGATTATTAAACCACCGGGCCGGATATTGTCGAGTATTAACTCGTAATATTTGTAATTATTGCGTTTATCGGCATCAATAAATGCAATATCGAATATTTTATGCGATAATACAGCAAAAATATCAAAAGCTTCACCAATATATAACTTAATTTTATCTACGTAACCAGAGGCGAAAAAGTTGCTTTTTATGCGTTCTTCCAGTTCCGGGTTGGCTTCTATGGTATAGATTTCGCCGTTTTCGGCCAGCCCTTCTGCCAGGCAAATGGTTGAATAACCGGTAAAAGTCCCAATCTCTAATACTGCTTTTGGCTGCATTAATTTGCTGAAGAAACTTAACAACCGGCCTTGGTAATGGCCCGAAATCATGTGTGGCCGCAGTACTTTAAGG
>CAXTKQ010000127.1:0-11015 GCA_964244955.1 uncultured Sphingobacteriaceae bacterium
CGCTTCCGCAGTTTGCAGGTAAGTTGCGAGCGCGCCTTTTTGCTGGTTTCTGATCTTGCCCCAAATATCTGCCTCCCATGAAAGCGCGGCGTTGGCATTATAATCTTCGATATGTTTGGTGCCGATGTTGTATTGTGCAATGCTCAACCCGGTCAAACTGTTGTTGGAAGGGCGATTGCTGCTTGCGGTAACATTTAAGCCAACTGCAGGCACATAGTTCCATTTTACCTGTTTAAACAGCAACTGTGCTTCATCTATATTTTTTACGGCGATGAGCATGTCGTAATTTCGGATGACCGCACTGTCAATCAGCTTTTGCAAAGTAACATCGGTAAAAAAGTTTTTCCATTGAATATCGGCAATGCTGGCCGTGTCGGCAGGCGTTGTTGTTGCGGCGTTCCTGAAATTTTCGGGCAGTTCCGCTTTTGGTGTAGCCACATCTTTTGATACTTTGCAGGCACTTAAAAACAGCATCAGTACGATAAAAGTATAGGAATTTATAGATCGTTTCATTTTGTTAATTGTTTATGGCTGAGCTTAGCGCTTGTTTAAACTAATTTTATAAGTATTGATGATGCTTTTTTTATCACCTAAAAAATGGTAAGTAATTAGTTTTTGATCTTTACAAATTGATGCGGACACCAATTTTTATAGGGTAAAAGAAGCATCGTAATTTTTAATCCTGAACTTGTCGAAGGATCTGATATTAATTTAAACAAGCCCTGAATTGATTTTAGTAAATATTGATGATGCTTCTTTTATGCCTGTAAAATTGGTGTCCAACACTTATCAACATGATTTTAGGTGGATAAAAGAAGCATCGAGATAAGTTGACAAAAATTTAAACCGGCTTTTGATTAATTATTCTGTAGTTCAAGTTCCTGGTTGTCAACTTTCTGTTGATGGTCATGCTGATCGTCCCGGTTCAATACCGCCAATGGCAAACCAGTGATTTTTTCCTGCAATCCCTGGAAGATCACAAACAGCACCGGGATGATGAACAAACCCAACACTACGCCGGAAACCATCCCACCGGCGGCACCAATACTGATAGAGTGGTTGCCTTGGGCAGACGGGCCGGTTGCAATGCTCATCGGGAATAAACCGAAAACGAATGCGAGCGAAGTCATGATGATCGGGCGCAGCCTTAACCTTGCTGCTTCAATGGCCGAATCAACCAACCCATTGCCTGCTTTACGCCGCTGGACGGCAAATTCAACAATCAAAATGGCATTTTTAGCAAGCAGGCCAATCAGCATAATCAGGGCCACCTGAACATAAATGTTGTTTTCTATACCGGTTAGGCCTAATACTACAAACACGCCAAAAATACCTGTAGGGATGGACAGGATGACCGCTAAAGGCAAAAGGTAGCTTTCGTACTGGGCTGATAATAAGAAGTAAACAAATACCAGGCACAGCATAAACACAATGGCTGATTGCCCGCCGGATGAAATTTCCTCACGCGTTTGGCCGGAAAACTCATAGGCAAAACCGGACGGCAGTTGCTCTTTGGCAGTTTCCTGGATCGCTTTAATGGCATCGCCGGAACTGTAGCCCGGTTTAGGGATCGCATTTATTTCGATAGAGTTGAACAGGTTGTAGCGGGAAGCTGTTTCTGAACCATAAACCCTGGTCAGCTTTACCAGCGTGTTGATCGGGACCATTTCGCCTGTTTTGTTTTTTACAAACACATGGTCAATCGAAGACGGGTCGGTCCGGTCGGCAATATCTGCCTGAACCACCACCCGGTAATATTTGCCAAACCGGTTAAAATCCGATGCCTGGGCACTACCGAAATAGGCCTGCATGGTTGATAAGATGTCTTTAACACTTACGCCTAATTGGTTGGCCTTTTCATCATCAACGTCTAATTGCAATTGCGGATAATCTGCTTTATACGAAGTAAAGGCGAAAGCGATAGCTGGTTTTTGCATCAGTTTGCCTATAAAGTTATTGGCAATACCGCTAAATTTATCCAGCTTGCCGTTAGTTTTATCCTGCAGCATCACGTCCAAAGCTTCTACGTTACTAAATCCGGGAACAGTTGGAAAACTGAACACAAAGAAAGTACCGCCTGGTACATTGCCTAATTTACCCCTCACTATATTCTGGATAGCATCAATATCTTTAACCTCGCCCCTTTGTTCTGTTGGTTTTAAAAGTAAGAAAATTACACCGGCTGATGGACTGCTTGATTGTGTTAAAAAGTTAAAACCTGATAGTGCTGTAACAAACCGGGCTGATGGTAAAGTTTTCAGTTGGTCTTCGGCCTGTTTAAAGATTTTGTTGGTGCCACTTAACGAAGTTCCGGACGGTGTATTAATGGCAATGGCCACAAAGCCCTGATCCTCTGTAGGAATAAAGCCAGTTTTTGTTTTATTTACCATATAAACCGTGGCAAGAACTATAAGTGCAAGCCCTCCCATACTGATCCATTTATTGCGGATAAGGAATTTTATGCCTCCAACGTACCTGTTGGTCATCTAATTAAAACCACCATTAAAGCCAGCGTAAAATTTATCAACAAACCCTTTTTTAGGTGCTTCATGGCCATCCTGGGTATGCTTGTTTTTTAAAAACAAAGCGGCCAAAGCAGGGCTTAATGTTAAAGCATTAACAGCCGATATAATAATGGCTATAGCCATTGTTAATGCAAACTGCCTATAAAATATACCCGTTGAGCCAGTCATAAAGCTAACCGGTAAAAACACAGCGGCCATAACAAGCGTGATAGATATAATTGCTCCTGTAATTTCATGCATAGCCTCGGTAGTAGCCGCTTTTGGGGTAAGGCTTGAGTTATGCTCCATTTTGGCGTGCACCGCTTCAACTACCACAATCGCGTCATCCACCACAATACCAATGGCCAATACAAGGGCGAATAAGGTTAACAGGTTAACAGAAAAACCAAACAGGTTCATGAAAAAGAAGGTTCCGATAATAGCTACCGGAACCGCTATAGCCGGGATTAATGTTGATCTGAAATCTTGCAGAAATATAAATACGACTATAAATACCAGTATAAAAGCCTCTACCAGCGTATGTTCAACCTGGTTAATTGACTCATCAAGATCGGTTTTGGTGCGATAAAATTGATTGTATTTGATGCCGACCGGAAAATCTTTTGATGCTTTTTCCATTAGCTTATCAATAGCAATCTGGATTTCGTTGGCGTTTGAGCCCGACAACTGTATAATACCGATAATAATACCATCGTGTCCGTTCAGATTACTTGCGCTGTTATAAGAATATGCGCCCAACTCAACACGTGCAACATCTTTTAAATGCAATACAGAACCATCTGCATTTGCACGGATAGCAATATTCTGATATTCCTCTGGTTTAGTAAGTTTACCTTTATATTTAATTACATATTCAAATGCCTCGCTGCTGCGTTCGCCAAATTTGCCAGGCGCAGCTTCCAGATTTTTGTCCTGTATAGCGGCTATCACTTCGGCTGGGGTAATTTTGTAAGCTGCCATTTGGCCTGGATTAAGCCAAACACGCATAGAGTAATCCTTAACACCACCAAATATAGCGGCAGAACCTACGCCCGGAATACGTTTAATTTCAGGAATGATATTGATCTGTGCGTAGTTGGCCACAAATGTTTGATCATATTTTTTCGGATCCTCGGTATAGATGGCTATAGCACCTATAAAGCTGTTTTGCTGTTTGGTGGTGGTTATACCATATTGTAAAACTTCGGCAGGTAACTGACTTGAAGCCTGTGAAACACGGTTTTGAACGTTCACAGCCGCTTGATCGGGATCGGTGCCTTGTTTAAAGTACACGGTGATACCTAATGTACCATCATTACTGGCAGTGGAGGTCATGTAGGTCATGTTTTCCACACCGTTGATTGCTTCTTCTAATGAAGGTGTTACCGAACGTAAAATAGTCTCGGCATTAGCGCCCGGATAAACAGCAGATACCAATACTGCCGGAGGGGCTATGTTTGGAAATCGCTCTAAGGGCAATTTTGTTAAACCAAGTACACCAACTATCACCAATAATATGGAGATAACAGTTGAGAGTACCGGTCTTTCTATAAATTTCTGAAACATGGCTTTAAAGTTTAAGTTTATGTATTAGTTTTTTGCTACAGCGGCTACTTTATCTGTAGCCTTTTCAGGGTGAATTACCATGCCTTCCTGTAATTTATCAGTACCGCTTAATACAATCTGGTCGCCAGCTTTTACGCCGTCTTTAACCAGGTAATTATCGCCGGTTTTGCCAATAATGGTAATAGGTTGTTTTTTAACTTTGCTGCTGTCGCCTACTGTAAATACAAATACTTTGTCTTGCATATCTACAGTGGCTGATTCCGGTATGATCAAAGCATCGGCATGTTGCAAGCTTAAACGTACTTTGCCTGTATTACCGGAGCGAAGCAAGCCCTGCGGATTGGAGAAACTGGCCCTGACTGTAATTGCGCCGGTTGTTTTATCAAACTGGCCGTCAATTACATCAATTTTTCCTTGTCTGGCATATTCGCTGCCATCAGCCAGTAATAATGATACGGGCGGCAACCGTTTCAGCTTGTCTTTCAAGGTTTCGCCCGGGTATTGTTCTTTAAAGGATACAAAATCCTTTTCGCCCAAAGAAAAGTAAACATGCACGTTATGCACGTCCGATAATTGAGTTAAAGCATCAACATCCTGTGGGGCAACTAAACTTCCCTGTTTTTTTAACAAGCGGCCAATGTAACCGCTTACCGGGGCTTTGATCAAAGTATAACCCAGATTGATTTGCGCGGTTGATACATTCGCTTTTGCCGATTCTATATTCGCTTCTGCAACCTGGAAAGCGGCTTTTGCCGTTTTTAACTGGTAGGCTGATACTACCTTGTTTGCCACAAGCGGCGTAAGTTTGTCAACTTCAATTTGTGCGTTGCCTTGTGCCGCTTCGGCCGCGTGTAAACTGGCCAGGGCATTGTTTAAGGCTGCACGGTAAGGCTGTTCGTTAATTTTAAAAAGGGGTTGCCCGGTTTTTACAAAAGCGCCTTCGTCAACAAATACTTTATCCAGGGCGCCGCTTACCTGCGGGCGTACTTCTACATTAACTGTTCCTTCCACAGCGGCAGGATATTCCTGGTAAGTGGTTTGGGCCCCGGATACAACGCTTGCTACCGGCAAAGAAGGCGGCGGCGGTGCAGCGGCAGTGGGTGGTTTTGAAGAACAGCTATACAAGGTGAGTGCAACAAGTGCTAAAAGGAGGTTTTTCATGAGGGTTGAATTTGCCATGGTAGTAGAGTTTATAAGTTTAGCTTGAAATTGAACAGGGTTTTGATTAAGGTTAATAATTAAGTAGGCGCATAATTTTGATGATTAGAAAAGTGCCGATGGTAGTAACATACCAAAAAGCCATTTTAAAATCATTAAATTTTCTAACAGCGTTAAGTACATCGTACAAGTGCTGGATGTTTGTTTTCATTGTATTATATGTATTGTTTATTTTTTATAAGTTAGATTGTTTAACATTGTTAAACAATCTAACTGTGTAATTCAAAAATCAAAAAATTATGCTGTTATCGAATTTATAACACCGGTAATAGCATCTTTAAGTACCTGTCGGTTAATATCTTCAGACGAATTTCGACCAAGTAAGTTAATAGAAACAAGGCCATGAACGATAGACCAAAAAGTGTAATACTTCGTGCAAATCACATCTGATTTCATGTCTTCTATCTTCATCAGATCGCCAATTACTTTGCTAAAAAGGCTCCAAGGCAAATCGGCCTCGTCCAGTTTATTGGATAACTGACAACAGCAGTTTGTAGAAACACCAAACATCAATTGGTAAAATTCTTTGTTTGCAAAAGCGAAATTCCAATAAGCCAGCCACATGGCTTCAAGTTGCTCAGCCGGTAACTGATACTTGCCCTTTGCCTCCTGCAACTCTCTTGACAACAGTAAATAACCTTTTCGGGTCAGTTCCAGCAATATCGCGTCTTTGCTCGAAAAATATTCATAAATGATAGGTGCCGTGTATTCAATCACGTCAGCAATTTTGCGCATGCTTAAAGCTTGCCATCCTTCGTCTTTTACAATTTGAAGGGCAGCATCCAAAATGTTAATCCTGGTTTCTTCTTTTAAACGCAATATCCTGTCTTTGCTTCCCATTTCTTTTACAACACTAAATTATTTAACAGTGTTAAACAAAGGTATAATGATATAGGTTATTGCCTTTCATTCTTTTGTCATTTAATTTGAAAAATTCTGTTTAAATTTTCAATGCTTCTTTTACCACCTCAAAGATTAGCAAACATTTAGTTTTTGGTTTACTAAAATTGAAAGCCGACACCAAATTTTATGTGGTAAAAGAAGCATCGGCATTCTTAAATAAAATTTAAACAAGCCCTTAAAACTGCTGAACCGATTTTTCCCATCCATACTGTTTTTACCACTATAAAAACAGTATCAACACTAAAACTGCAAAAGCTAACTACCTATCGAAGTTTTAGTGGTTTTAACTAAAATACCACTTTCAATAAGTTGATTATAAGTAAGCTGGGCCTTTCTAAGTTTATCATTAGGAAGTAGCGGGTTTAAGAGAGCGTGGATAAAGATTTTTTTATCCTCCAAGCTTTTCAATATCATATTAAAGTTGTTTAAACTTTTATTTAAACAGGTTTAAACCCGTTGATTTTAGCTTCATTGTTAATTCTTTTTCAAAACCGTTCGTCGGAATGATGCTATAACTCATCCAAAAGCTCTTGGGCAGTTTTTAGTTTGATTTTTCCTTGTTTGTGCAAACGCACTTCTTCCGCGGCTACTTTTAAATCTTCCCAAAGCGTTACTTTCGCGCCAGACATCGGCTTTGCTTTTTTGACAAAAGAAAGGCTTTGCAATACTTTCATGCCAAAAGAAGCTTCTTCATCCGGAATTTCTACTAAAACTTTCATAATGTTGATAGGGTTTTCTAATCCAAATTTACTCAAACCTGCCGAAATAATTTTTCCACATTCATACTGTTTTTACCACCCTAAAAACAGTATCAATTTCACTTCAGCTTTTTCAGCACCTGCTCAATCACCTTCGGAAAATGTTGATGCTCCAACTGCTGGATTTTAAAACGGATGTTTTCCAACTGGTCGTTCGGTTCAATTTTAAAACGAAACTGCTGTATGATCTCGCCTTTGTCAAAATGCTCGTTTACGTAATGGATGGTAATGCCCGATTCTTTTTCTCCCGCCAATAAAACCGCCTGGTGCACGTAATCGCCGTACATCCCTTTTCCGCCAAAAGCGGGCAACAAAGCCGGGTGGATATTGATAATGCGGTTTGGAAAAGCCTCTAATAAATTTTGCGGCACCAGCCACAGGAAACCGGCCAGCACAACCAAATCAATGTTTAAACTTTGCAGCAGTTTCAGGATTTCATCACTCTGATAAAAAGTGCGGCGGTTAAAAACATGCGCCGGGATTTCAAAATTATCGGCACGCTGCAACACGTAAGCTTCGGGGTTGTTGGTCAAAACAAGCGTTACTTCGGCCAGTGCGTTTTTTTTAAAATGCTCCATGATTTTTTGGGCGTTGGAGCCGGAACCGGAAGCAAAAATGGCAATGCGCTTTTTAACGGTGGGGGCAGGGTCGGTTGTTGCAGCCATTGTTTCGGGGTTGTGCAATTTACTTGCTGTGTATAAAACCATACCGGTAAACCACAACCGTATCGGTTTTTTTATAATAAGTGTTTTCGTTTCCATAAACGTAAACATCGCCGGCATCAAAAATTAAAGAATACTGGCCAAGGTTGATGAAGTGCGCCGGGTTTTGTATGCCTTTTGAGTTTTTGGTGATGCTTTGATCGGTATTCAAAAACAACATGTCCGGGCTAAAACTCCAGTTGCCGTTAAGGTTTCCGGGTTTGCAATTGTAGTTGGTAAAAGTAAATGTATTGTCTTTGCGAAAAGTCAGTTTTTGGTCCAAAGCACAACCGATGTTGACTGTGTCCGTTTTGATCAATGCCTGGTTAACATATTTAAAACGCTGCGTTAAAGCCAGGTTCCAAGTGCTTTGCGTCAAAAACGAACTGACCGAACTCTGATTGTCTTTTTTGCAGGAATAAAAAGTGCCGCAAAACATAAGCAAAAAAAATACCGGTAAAAGAAGTTTCGGATGTTTGATCATAAACAGCATCAAAAGTAACAAATCTGCTTTTAAAACAACAGCGGTTTAAAAGCTGCATTTCGGACAATGCTTCTTTTAACCCGCCAAAATCTCCCTGAACTTTTTTTGCAGGATGGGTTTAACGATCAATTCTTTGATGTACGGATTTTTTTCGGCGCGCTTGCTGTCGTCCTCCCAAATGGAAGAAGTAACCAGATAAATGCTTATGTTTTTGTTGAGTTGCGTTGCAATCGGTGCAAAGTTTTCCATAAAAGCCCAGCCGTTCATCACCGGCATGTTCAAATCCAATAGTAAAATGTCCGGCAAGGCCGATGCTTCTTTTACCCGTATAAAATCTAGGACTTCTTTTCCGTTCTCAAAAAATAAAACCGGGTTGGCAATCTTCCAGCTTGTAAATAAATTTTTTAAGGCTTGGATATAAATCGGGTCATCATCAACAACAGCAATGGTTTTAAGGTTCGGCATTGGTTTTAGGCAGATAAAAGAAGTATGTCGGTTTAAATTTTAGTCAGCGTATTAAGGTAGCCAACAGTTTGGTTAAGGTTTTGGCTGATGGTTTTGATGCTGCCGATCAACTCCTGCATATCGCTGCAAATGTTTTTTTGCTGAACGGATTCGATCACCATTTGCAGGTTTGCCGTATGCGAACGCAGGTTGTGCGAAACAATGCGGGCAAAATTGTCCAGCATCATTTGTTGTGCTTCCGTTTCTTCGGCTGCAATTTGCAAAGGGTTTGATTGGTTTTCCGCTTGTTTTTCCGTTTGCAAAGCCCCTTTTATGGCGATACATTTTCCATAATCATCATAAACTGGAAAACCGGTGGTGCAAACCAAAACCACTTTATCATTGACCATAAGCGAAGGCAGTTGCAGTTGAAAAGGAGTTCCCTGGTGAATGGCGCGGCTAAAAGCAGTACGGATGTTTTGTTCCGGACCGAAATACTGCATCAATTGCGCTAAAGTTGGCGTGTACGGTTTTTGGAGGCCGAGCAACTGGCACATCCCGTCCGACCAATGCAGCAGGCCGGTGTACAAATCGAGTTCCCAAAAACAGTTTTCGTTTAAACGGGCTGTGTTGGAAATCCCCTGATCGTTTGTTTTCAATTTTTTTCGGTTTACTGCTGCCTTGCCATAATTGCGCCAATTGGTTTTTGCAGCAAGCCGAAGCAATAATGAAACAAAAAGGCCCGGATGATTGCGGAAAACCTTCCGCAATCATCCGGGCCTTTTCCCCAAATGCTTCTTTTACCGGGTAAAAATCAGTGGTTTACCTGATCGCCACAAACTTTAAACAAACCGGGTGGCTGATAGCCAGTTTTTCGCCAACCCGGCTTAATTTTCCGGTCGTTTTGTTGATTTTGAAAGTATAAATATCATCGGTATTTTGATTGGCGGCCAGTAAAAAATTCCCGGTCGGGTCTATGGCAAAGTTTCGCGGCGCATTGCCAAAAGTGGATTGCCGCTGAACAAAAGTCAATTTCCCTGTTGCCTTGTCCACTTTGTAAACCACCAAATCGTTTGCTTCGCCACGGTTGGAAGCATACAAAAAGTTTTCATCCGGTGATAAATGGATGTCTGCCGCTCCGTTTATGCCTTTAAAATCCGGTGTTTCCATGTCCATGTTTTGTATCGAAATCAGTTTTCCGCTGGCATAATTAAAAACCCTGATCTTCGCGCTTATTTCTTGGACCAGATAAGCATGTTTCGCATTTTTAGTAAACACCAAATGCCTTGGCCCGCTGGCCGGGTCAACGGAAATGGTAGCTTGTGCCGCAGGTTTTAAAGGCCGTTTGGCGTTTGGCTGATACGTGTATTCGTAAACTTTATCCGTGCCCAAATCATCGGAAATTAAATACTTTTCATCCGGAGAAAGGACTACGGCATGTACATGCGGTGTTTTCTGGCGCGTGGCATCAACACTGCCTCCCGTATGCTGGATGGTTTGTAAACTATCTGCAATGCCGCCATCAGCTTTCAAGCGGTAAGCAGTCAAATTTCCACTGGAATAATTGGCCACAAACAAGTTTTTGTTGTTTTTATCCACACTTACATAGCAGGGGTCTGTGCCATAAGATGGCAATGCATTGATAAAAGTAAGCTTGCCGGTATGGTCATCAAATTTAAAAGCACTTACGCTGTCGCCTTTTGGGTTGTGGCTTTCGTTCACCGCGTAAACAAACTTTTTGTTGGCAGAAACCGCCAAGTACGACGGATCTTTTACGCCTTCTGCAACCTGTTCTAAAGCAACTTTGCCGGTTTGGGTATCAAACTTGTAAACATAAATGCCTTTGCTGGTACCGTTGGTATAAGTGCCAATCAGCAAATGGTAATAGCGCGGGCCTTGCTTCTTTTGTGCCTGTAAAAAAAGCGGCATTAACAAAGCGAGCATCAAGGCAAATAAAGGCGTTGTTGGTTTTGATTTCATGTTGAAAATAAAAGGTTGATAGCCAAACATACATAAAAAAAGCCGCTTTGGTTTGAACAGAAGCGGCTGGTATTTTTATTTGATGAGGTGTTTTAGCTGGATAATTTCTTTTTCTTCCAAATAGCGCCAGCGGCCGCGGGTCAAATCTTTTTTGGTGAGGTTGCCATAAATCACGCGGTCCAGCTTCACAATCTCGTAGCCCAAATGCTCAAAAATGCGGCGCACAATACGGTTTTTCCCGCTGTGGATCTGGATGCCCACTTCGCGCTTGCTGCCGCCGGTTACATAACTTACCGCATCCGGCTTGATTAAACCGTCTTCCAGTTCTAAACCGAAAGCGATTTTGTTCAGGTCGCCTTGCGTTAAGCTTTTGTCCAGTTCAACATTATAAATTTTGGTGATGCTGTTGCGCGGGTGCGAGAGTTTATCGGCCAGTTCGCCGTCGTTGGTCATTAGC
>CAXTKQ010000128.1:0-11005 GCA_964244955.1 uncultured Sphingobacteriaceae bacterium
CAATACGGCTGCCCATAACACCAGAACCCAATACGGCAACTTTTTTTATCGTTCGTTTAGCAGTCATTTTTTAGTCGATTTTTTTTGCAGAAGATTAATTTGCCCGTTCCCAAACCGTAGTTCGGCCAATCAAAGAAATACCAATGTAACCGCGGATATCCAAGGTTTTGCCTTTGTAGGTCATTTTACAACTGTACGTTTTGCCGTTTTTCGGATCGTAAATTTTGCCGTCTACGTATTTGTCGTCGCCTTCTTTCTCAAAATCCGACAAAATTTTCAAACCTAAAATCGGTCGTTTGCGCAATTGCTCGTCCGGGTTTAGCTGGTCGGTGCGCGGTTTTCCGTTTTCCAAAGGTTCCTTCAGCCAAACTATTTTGCCGTTGAATTTTCCGCTGGCAGCTTTGGTAATCTGCACTTTCGCCGTTTTGGCATCGTTGTACCAAAGCCCTTCCACTTTGTCGGTTTAGGCTTTTGCGGCAAATGCAGAAATCAACAACAGGATGAAGCAGGACAACAGGGTTTTTTTAAGGATATGCATATTGGTTTAGGTTTAAATTTTCGCAATCAAGGTACACTTCTTTTACGGGAGATTTTATCAGAAGTAATGTTTCTGTTTCCTTTTAAAAGCAGCTTCGGTTTTTCCATTGGTAAAGGAAAACTCCGACTTGGTGAAAAATTTGGTTTTATTGGTTTTGTACAACAAATATCCGGGTTGAAGCAACAGAAAAAAGGGCTGTACTTCGGAATGATTTGTCAAAAGTTCGGTTATTTTGATTTGGGGCCGAAGTGTTTTGATTGAATTGATGATGCTTCTTTTATCGGCAAAAAATTGGTGTCCGTTTTGATTTTGAATGAACGATAATGGACACCAATTTTATAGTGCTAAAAGAAGCATCGGAAATGGTTTTGGCTAAAGCCATGTGCAGGAATTATAGTCCACGGCCTAAAGTCCGTGGCAATTGATAACCTTTATTTTTGTCAGTCTTGTTTTCTCAATTGCCTTTGTTTTTTTTACGGCTTTTTCAATTGCCCCGGCCTTTAGGCCGGGGATAAAATGATGCTTTTCCGGCTTTAGCCAAACCCAAAATAACACTTTAAACAGCATTAGTTTTTGTTCCGATTGATTTCAAACTTTCAATTTTACCGTTTCTTCTACAAAATCCACACTTCGCGGCAAGCTTAAAAACAGCGCGCTCATTTCTTCCGGCAAAACAACCAACTTGCGTTTTACAGTATCAATCCACGCGCCTTCGGCAACAATAACCGCCGCTTTTACCTCATCGCTCCGGTATATTTCGTGGCGGATTGTCCAGCGGGAAGCGTCTGCCCTCGATTTTACGATTTCGCAGGTAACTTTGATGTAATCGTTCAAAGCAACTTCCCGCAGGTACGACAATTCTTCGCGAAACAACACCGGGCCGATTTTCAACTCAAAAAGTTTGGATGCAGTTAGCCCAACTTTTTCAAGCATGTTTACCCGTGCTTGTGCAGCAAAATCAGCATAAGCCGAATGCCGCATATGCTGGTTGGCATCAATTTGCGACCAAATTACCTGGCCTTCAAAAAATATGTGCATAAAAGAAGTATTAGTGATGTGCGGCCTTAAACTTTTTTACCGCTTCGGTCAGCTTTGGCAAAATTTCCAACACATCGCCCACAACGCCGTAATTGGCCGCTTTAAAAAACGGGGCTTCCGGGTCTTTGTTGATTACCACAATGGTTTTTGAACCGCTTACACCGGCCAAATGCTGGATCGCCCCGGAAATCCCGGCAGCAATGTACAAATTAGGGCGAATCGTTCCGCCGGTTTGGCCAACATGCTCGTGGTGCGGCCGCCAATTTGAATCAGCAACCGGGCGCGAACAAGCCGTTGCCGCGCCTAATTCGTGCGCCAGGTCTTCGATCAAGCCCCAGTTTTCCGGGCCTTTCATGCCGCGCCCACCGGAAACTACCAATTCTGCATCGGCCAACGGCACTTCGCCGGTTATTTTTTCTACGCTTTTTACTTTAATGGCAAAGTCTTTTTCTTCAAAAGCCACTTCCATTTTTTCTACCGTGGCCGTTCCTTCGGCTTTAACGATGGGGAAAGTATTGGGCGATAACGTGAGCACTTTAACCGCGCTGGTAATATTGACATAAGCAAAAGCTTTCCCCGAAAACACCGATTTCTTGATCACAAAACCTTTTTCCAGATCCGGGAAATCCAACGCACCAGCCACAAAACCGGCTTTTAACCGGATGGCAACACGTGGCGCAATGGCGCGGCCGTTCACATCGTGCAGCAACACGATGACCTGGCTGTTTTCCTGTTGGGCGGCGGTAACCAAAATCCGGGTGCAGGCGCGGGCGTTCAATTCGTTTAAGCGTTCATCGGCCGCATACAAAACTTTTTGTGCGCCATACGCGCCAAGCTGTTGCAAGGCCGATTCTTCAATTTGTCCGGCTGCAACGGCTGTTGTGGTTGTGCCAAGTTTTTTGGCGATTTCGGAAGCGTATTGCAGGGCTTCCAAACTTGTTTTCCGGATAACGCCTTCTATATGTTCTACAAATACTAAGACTGACATTTTTTTGATTCTTTGAGGTTTAAATTACTTTGCTCACGGTGTGTAATAAATTTACCAGTTCGTCCATTTCGTCGGCCCCGACTATTTTTACACCAGCTTTTGCTGGCGGCAGTTCGTAACGGGAAACGGAGGTTAAGCTTTCTACGGCTGTGGGAACGACTACTTTTAGCGGTTTGGTTCTGGCCGACATGATGCCGCGCATGTTTGGGATGCGTGCTTCGGCAACACCTTTTTGGCAGGAAATCACCAGCGGCAAACTGCAACTGTCGGTTTCTTCGCCGCTGTCTATTTCGCGTTTTACGATGGCCGTGTTTCCTTCCAAAGCAATCGAAGTTGCAAAACCGATATGGTCTAAATCCAGCAATTCGGCAACCATCGGCCCGACTGCGCCGTTGGCATAATCAATGGATTCTTTTCCGCATAAAACCAAATCGTAGCCAACGGTTTTGGCATAAGCGGCAATGTAATGCGCAACAACATAAGGATCAGTACTATCGGCATCAATCCGAACGGCTTCATCTCCGCCCAAAGCCAGCGCTTTTCGGATGATCGGTTCTATTGCAGTGCGGCCAACCGTAATTAAATGCACGGCTTGGGCAACGCCGGTTTCTTTCAATTCCAAAGCTCGAACCAAAGCATACCATTCATCATAAGGGTTGATGACAAAGGTTACGCCGTTTTCTTCCACCGCCGTATCGTTGTTTTTTAGGGTGATTTTGGTAACCGTATCCGGGACCTGGCAGATACAAACTAATATTTTCATGTTTTCGGTTTAATATTGGGCAGCAATTATTTTATGTGAAGCTGCTAATTTAGAAAAGTAAAATTAGTTTCGGCGGCCTATAAAAAAAGGGCAGGAGCGCGGTGTTTTTGGTCAAAAAAACGGAGAAAAGGGAATTGCATTCAAATTGATTATGCTAAAATCTAATGAAATTATGCCGATAAAAAAAGCATTGGGATATTTCGGCACGACAAAAATATAACACCCTAAATTTATGCCGATAAAAGAAGCATCACGCTTAACTGTTCGCTTTGATCCGATATTCCGACGGCGAAAAACCGGTATGTTTTTTAAAGTATTTGCCAAAGGAAGATTGATCCGGAAAGTTGATTTCCCCTGCTACCTGCGCAATGCTGATCTCATGGTTCCGCAGCAAAACTTTGGCTTCTAAAACTACGGCATCGTCAATCCAGTCGCCCGCGGTTTTGCCGGTTACTTCTTTGATGCTTTCTGTTAAATGCTTGGAAGAAACGCACAATTCGTCGGCATAATACTGCACGTTGCGGTATTTTTTATATTGATGAAAAACCAGGTTCTGGAAAAGCATGTTCAGTTCCTGTTTGCGCGTTTGCTTTTTTTTGATGATAACGTGCTGCTGCTCGTAAACCACGGCAATTTCGTACAAAAGCGCCACCAAAATGCTCCGGCAAATTTCTTCGCGGAAACGGTGTTCTTCGCGTTGTAATTTTTGCTGGATGATGGAAAAAACCTCGCCCAAAACCTTTCCGTTTTCCTGTTCCAAAAAAATAACCGGCGTAGAAGAATTTTTAAAAAAACTAAAGGTTTCGATAAAATGGCTGTTGATGTTGTGTTCGGTCAAAAACGCTTTCGAGAAAACCACAAAACGGCACAAAAAATCGTCGCTGCTGTTAAAAATACGTAGCGTGTGGAAAGGCGTGGCCAGCAAAACAGCATCCGGCCGCGCATCGTAAACCTGTAAATTCACTTCCACTTTTGCGCTTCCCCGGGTACAAATCCCAATAATATAACCTTCGGAACGGTACGGGTATTCGCTTAAAGCAAGCAGTTGTTTTTCTTCGGTGATAAAAAAATCGGTGCCGATAGATTTGTCGGCATATAAATCAACAAACTTGTTAAAACTTAATTGTGCGATTTTTTTGCCCATGTAGCTGCGGTTCTTCCTTCAAACCTATTTAATTCTGTTGAAATTTACTGGTTTTAATGCTTCTTTTACTATACAAAAATTGGCGGCATAAAAACAGTATAACCAGGATTGGGAAACAAACGTAAACTAATTGGAAATCAACCAATTCAAATTCCGGTTTTTTGACTAAAATACCTGCAATGCACACCTTTTTTTTGAATTTACCAATTCTACATTTACCTTAGCTTTGTTCGTTTTTCAAAACCAATTATAAACAACATCAAGCCTAACCAATTTTAATGATGATGAGAAAAGTTTTACTGTTATTTATGGCCTTGCTGCCGGCAATTACTTTTGCACAGGGTTTCCAGGTGAACGTAGCCGGACAAAAACAAATTGGCATGGGGCATACCGGCACGGGGCTGGTGCAGGATGGCGCCTCGATATTTTTTAACCCTGGCGCCGTTGTTTTATTGCCCGATAATTCTGTTCAGGCAGATGTCAGTCCGCTTGTTTTTAAATCCGCTTTTAACCCGTCGGGCAGTAACGATGTTTATGATTCTAAAAGCAAAGTAGCCACGCCGTTTTCGGGTTATGCTGTTTTCGGCCCGAAAGCTTCCTGGTGGAAAGCTGGCCTTGGCGTTTACATTCCTTACGGTGGATTGGTAAACTGGGGCAACAAGTGGGCCGGCAAATACGCTTTGGAAAGTTTGAACCTGAAAGCCATTTATTTTCAGCCTACCGTAAGTATCCGCCTCAACAAAAATTTTAGTATTGGCGGCGGTTTTGTTTACAACCGCGGCAGTGTTGATTTAACGCGTGCCATCCCGTTGGCCAATTCTTCCGGGGCCGACGGACAAGCCGAGCTGAAAGGCAGTGGAAACGGCTACGGTTGGAACGCGGGCTTGTTTATCAAAACGGATGTTGGTTTAAACATCGGCCTAAACTATCGTTCCAAAGTAAACACAACCATCAACAATGGCGATGCCCTGTTTCAGGTCCCGGCTTCGGTTCAGGCAAACTTTCCTCAGCCCAATACTTTCAAAGCCAGCTTGCCTTTGCCTTCAACTACAACGCTTGGTTTGGGCTACACGTATAAACAGTGGCTGTTTGCGGTTGATGTAAATTTTGTGAAATGGGAAGTTTACAAGGCTTTGGCTTTTGATTATACTTCCAACACGGCGGCTTTGCAGGATACTTATTCGCCAAGAAATTATAAAAACGCCTTTTCTTACCGCGTTGGCGCACAATACAGTTTGCCAAGCAATTGGGCCTTTAGGGCAGGCGGCGGGTATATCATGAAAGCTGCGCAGGATGGGTATGTTACGCCGGAAGTACCGGACGCAGACCGTTATTATTTAACCGGCGGATTGGGCTATAAAGCCACAAAAAACTTTGACGTTGACCTTTCTTTTGAGTACGAGCGTTTGATGAGCCGCACACAAACCAACATCGAAACGCAATTGTCCGGCACTTACAAATCCAACGTTTACATCCCAGGCATTTCCCTTACTTATCACTGGTAGTACCTTTAAATCAACCTGTAATGAACAACTTTAAAAATATATTTATTTTAACGGCAGGCGTGTTGTGCTTTGCTGCCTGCAAACCCGAATTTAAAAAGCCAGCTGCCACCAGCGGCACAGCAGATTTTTCGCGTTATATTGCTGTCGGAAACTCGCTTACTGCCGGTTATGCCGATAATGGTTTGTACCTGGAAGGCCAGCAAAACTCTTACCCTTCTATCATTGCCAAACAGATGCAGCAAGTTGGCGGCGGCACTTTTACACAGCCTTTGTTTACCGAAGCGCAGGCAAATGGTTCCGGATATGTAAAACTGACTGGTTTTAACGCTGCCGGTTCTCCGGTTTTGGCCCCGGTAACTGATCAGTTGGCCATTCGTGGCGTTGTTCCTATCCCGGGTTTTGGCAATGTTACCACTTATGCCAAATACAGCGGCGACAACAACAACTATGGCATACCGGGCATGAAGTTATTGCAGATTAATTATGCTGCTTACGGTAATTTGAATGGTTTTTATGAACGGTTGCTGCCCGGCAATGCAGGCACCAATTCTACGGCTTACTTAGATTATGTTACCGCCAAACCTTTTACCTTTTTTAGCAATTGGATGGGAAATAATGATGCTTTGTTATATGCCGTATCAGGTGGCGCAGGGGATGTGCTGACCGATAAAACTACTTTTACCCAGTTATATACGCTGTTGTTGTCGCGGTTGACGGCTGCCGGGCAAAAAGGCATTTGTGCAACCATCCCTGATGTTACCGCTATTCCTTATTTCAATACCGTTACGCCAGCTTTGATTTTGGCTTCGGTACAAAAAACCAACCCTGCGGTTCAGGCTATTTTTATCAATGCAAAAAGCAGTGCCGATGTAACTAATATCACTTATGCAGCAAGGCCAGCAACTTCTGCGGATTTGATCACCTTAACTTTCCCAAGTTCAAAAATCGGGACACCTGTGGCTACGCCTGCCGGAAACCTGCCTTATGGTTTAACGCCATATACGCCCATCGAAAACCAATATGTGCTGGATGCAAACGAAGTTGCTTTAACTAAAGATTATGTAAACTCTTACAACACAACCATCAAAGCGGTGGCAGCTTCCAAAGGGATAGCTGTTGCAGATATGTACAGCTTTTTAAACGATATTAAAGCACATGGGCTGGTTGTAGATGGCCTGACATTAACTTCCAACTACATTACGGGCGGCATATTTTCGTTGGATGGCGTGCATTTAACACCACGGGGATATGCGATAGTGGCCAACCAATTTATCAAAACAATCAATGCCCAATACAATTCTAATATTCCTTTAACAAGTGTGGCCAGTTATCGCGGGGTGAAGTTTCCATAAATCTATTAGAAGTGCGGTTTTATTTGCCAACGCGGATGCTTCTTTTACCAGGCAAAAATTGGTGGGTTTCTTGCTTTTGAAATAAAGCAACCCACCAATTTTTTTAAAACTATTTTAGATAATTGTAGCGATTGTAAAAAATACCGATAAAAGAAGCATCTTTTTTGTTTCCCCCCAAAACCTTATTCTTCCCTAATCTTACTTACCATAAAAACCATCAGTCCGCCTAAACAAGCCATTAACGCAAAACTCCAGCGCAAACTTGCCGCCTGCGCCACAAACCCAACCACCGGCGGAACCATCAAAAAACCCAAATAGCCAACGGTGGAAACCGATGCAATGGCCGAACCGCTGCTTAACGTTTTAGATTTTCCGGCGATGCTGAAAACCAGCGGTACCACGCAGGAAACGCCAAAACCAATCATCACAAAACCAAAACCTGCGATGGTTGGATAAGGAAAAACGGCGGCTAAAAGCATTCCGGCCAAAATCAACATTCCGCTGTAACGCAACATGGGTTTAACACCTGCGTAATTAACCAAACGGTCGCCAAAGAAACGGCCGGTCGTCATGGCTACCATATAAACCACAAAACCGGCCGTGGCAATGGTAGCTGTGGCATGAACTTCTTTTTGGAAAAAAATACCGCTCCAATCGTACATCGTTCCTTCGCAAGCCATCGAAGCAAAAGAGATCAGGCCAAATTTGACCATTGCTTTATCGGGCAAAGCAAAGGCAGGTTTGCGTTCCTGCTTCGGTTCGGGCTTCTGGTCCAGCGTGTTCCCGAAAAAATAAAATGCTGTTAAAATAAGCATCAACCCAACAAACAGAAAATGATAAGCAGGCGCAATTTTCCCCGAAACCATTAAATAGCCCAAAGCCGCCGCTGCAAAACCGGCCATGCTCCAAATGCCATGAAAAGTGGTGATGATGGAACGATTATACAAAGCCTGCACGCCAACCGATTGCGCATTCACGGAAATATTCATCAAATTTCGGGACGATCCAAAGCAAAAAAGCACCAAAACCAACTGCCAAACCTGCCTGGTAAAACCCAGCAACGCCAACATGATGTTGAAGGCAAGGGTTCCGGCCAGCATCACGTACTTGCCGTTAAACCGGTTTAACAAGTTTCCTGTTACCGGAAGCGTAAGAATCAGGCCAACCGGCAGCGCAAACAAAGCCGCCCCCAATTCTGCTTCGTTTAAGTGCAGTTTTTGCTGAAGGCTTGGGATGCGCGATGCCCAGGTAGCATAACCAAAACCGGAGATAAAGAAAAACACAGCCGTGGCAATCCTTATTTTTCGGGGCGGTTTTAAAGCAAGTGGCGCATCTGTCATCTGTTGTGAAATTAATTTTAAGCCCGGATCAAAAATGATAAAAAAGCTAAGCCCGGCATCAGGCGTTACGTTAAATAACACTTGTTGCCGGGCTGTTGTTAAAAAGCAAAACCTACTTTTTTTCGGGAGGCGTAGAAGTGATCTCGCCAAACTCGTTTACGTAAGCCATCATGTTTTCCAGGTCTCCGCTGGTCGAATTTTGCTGACGTTCTAATTTGCGCTGTTCTTTATCTTCCTTTTTCTTCATCCGGTTTTTTTCCAACTGCTTTTTCATAAAAGTTGCCTGCGACTTTGCCATGTTTTTCCAAATTTTAACTTCTACTGGTTTTGCCTGTCCTGCTTCAGACAAAAGTTTTGCTGCAAAATTTGCAACGTACTTTGCCAGAGAACCTAACATTGATGCCTTGCTTTAACGGTAAAACAGCAGGAAAAAATGAGTGCTGATCTTTTATAAATTTATAAGGGATAAGCGTGCAAATAACCAGAGATAGTGGTTCGTGATCCGTTTGGCTGCAAATATACAAATTTGCCGCTTAAAGTTTTGCCATGCCAATACAATACTGTTTTTATGCCGATAAAAACAGTATCTTAAAAATACTTTTTCTTGGTAAAACCAAAGTATAAATTTTGCCTCTTTTGTCAATTCCAGTTTAGCGCAAACAATATTTAGCTTGAAGTTTTATCTTAACAAAAATAAAAACATGAACTTACCAGAAGACGATAACCAAACCAACGACCCGCAGCAAAGCAATGATGACGGATTGGACCAAACCACGCCAAACGACAACCAGGAATTAGACCGAATCAACGATGCCGTTCAGGCTGCCGAACCTTCTTTTACCTTAAACTACGAAAGCGGTACTGCCGGCGATGTGGCCGGAACGCAAGACAAAGAGGACGAAGACGGACCGAACTTGAAACAATAAACGTTTTGTGCGAAAATAAAAAACGCCTGAATGCTTTTACAACAAAAGCATTCAGGCGTTTTTATAAAATTTAATGCTTTTACCATGCGCTTGGCCCGGCACCTTTCATCGAGTACCAAACTACTACAATCGCAAGTGCGATCAAAAAAATAATGGCCGGAACCAGGCCAATAACCTTTTGTTCTTCATGGTGGTGTTCTTCGTGTGCTTCCATATTGCAAACTTAATATTTTACTTAGTCAATTTTGCAATAGTAACGCATTTTGCTGCGCTTGGTTCTTCCGTATTTAAAAATCGCTATGGTTTATTCAAAACGTTTTGAGCTAATCTTCCTCACCAATAACCAAATTCAGTCCCGGCAAGCTTTCCAGTTCCTGCGGATTATGCGTTACGATAATGGTGCTGATACTGTTTTTATCGAGTAAAATTTGGAGTTCTTCAATCAAGGTAGTTTTCGTTTTGAAATCCAAAGCTGAAAAAGGTTCGTCCATCAACAATAGTTTTGGTTTGATGGCCAGCGCGCGCAAAATAGCCAAGCGTTGCTGTTGCCCGCCCGAAAGTTGTGCGGGTTTATGTTTTACAAAAGGTTCCAACCTGCCGAAATCCAATAAGCCTTGAATCAGTTCCTGGTCTTTGGTGGCGTATTCTAATTGTTGCTGCACGTTCATATTTGTAAACAACGCGTAATCCTGAAACACAAATCCGCATTTTCTTTTTTGCGGGGATAAGTTGATTTTGGAGGAAGTATCAACCCAAATTTCATTTCCAACCAAAACCTGACCAGAATCAGGTTCAATCAAACCGGCAACCAGTTTTAACAAAGTAGTTTTGCCGGCACCGGAAGGACCGGAAACTTTTACCAAACTACCAGCTTTCATCTCCAGAAAAACTTTCAACAAATGGTGGCCCTGGTACGTGTTCAGCTTTTTTTCGAGGTTGATACTAATCATCCCGGCAGGTTTTTAGACGAATATTTATTGTAGATAAAAACAGCAACAACCAGCAAAAAAGTAAACGCAAAAAGCACCAGCGAATAAAAATTGGCACTTTGGTAATCCATATTTTCCACCGAATTATAAATGGCGATGGAAGCCACGCGCGTAAGGCCGGGAATGTTTCCGCCGATCATCAAAACAACGCCAAACTCACCTAAGGTATGCGCAAAAGTCATCACGGTTGCGGTTAAAAGCGAAGCGCGGATATTAGGCAGCAGCACTTTAAAAAACGTTTCCCGTTCTGATTTTCCCATGGTAAAAGAAGCATGCGCCAGCGAAACCGGCAATTGCTGCAAAGCGGATTTTACCGGGCTAATCATGAAAGGCAAACTGTAAATTACCGAAGCCAGCACCAAGCCTTCAAAAGAAAAAACCAGTTGCAGGTTAAAATGCTGCAGCAGCCATTTGCCCAAACC
>CAXTKQ010000129.1:0-10850 GCA_964244955.1 uncultured Sphingobacteriaceae bacterium
AGTTTGGAAACTTCGACCAGTGCCGGCAGCACGCATGTAGAGATGGAAAAATTGGGTAAATACATCAAAATTAACGGCAGCGTTGGCCATGTAGATTTGCAGATCCCAAGCGGCAAAGGTTTGGATTTAGACTTGCATGGCAATCACATCAGCACCAACGTTACCAGCAATTTTAACGGCGAAAAAGACAACAACCGCATGGTAGGCAAACTCAATGGCGGCGGCATCCCGGTTACGGTCAGCACCAGCATTGGCGGGATTAATGTGCGGATGTAGGTTTTTTGAGGTGAGAGGCTTTCAGTTTTCAGCAATCGGCTTTCAGCGAATTGTACAGCCCTCATACCTCCAGCCTCTCACCTAAAAAGTACTGATAAAAGAAGCATCAAAATCTGTGTGATCAATTTAAACCTGTGTAATCAAATCAATCATGATTAAGAATTATTTTAAAACCGCTTTACGTAATTTATGGCGAAATAAATTATACAGCTTCATCAATATCAGTGGACTTGCCCTCGGGCTTGCTATCTGCATGTTGATTATGCTTTATGTGGCACATGAGTATAGTTTTGATCGGTTTCATGCCAATGCTGACCGTATATTTTCTGTACATTCTAAATTTGTGATGGGTTCTGATACCATACAAATGCCTAAAATGAATTATGCCACTGCTACGTTAGTCAAGAATAGTGATGCTAAGGTAACTGCAAGTATGCGTATTTATAAACAGTACACGCCTGTTGTTTTTCAAAACCCGGAAAAAGAAAATGCAAAGTTTTCGGAAAGTAATTTGCTTTATGCCGATGCTAATTTCTTTCAGTTTTTTTCTTTCAAACTTGTATCCGGAAACAGTAAAGTTGTACTTAACCTGCCTTTTCAAGTTGTAATATCTAAAGATATTGCACGCAAATATTTTGGCAGTCAAAACCCAATTGGAAAAACATTAAAACTAACAGGTGATAGCACTTATACCTTCCAAGTAAGCGGTGTGATGGAAAACAGTCCGTCGAACACTGATCTGAATGCTGATTTTATTGTATCCATTTCCAGTTTAAAGCCTATGGGAGAAGCTGCAAATTTTATGCAATCCCAAACTATAGGCGGAGGCGGTTTTATAACTTATTTCATCCTAAAAAATTCAGGAGATGTTGCGCATGTACAACAAACCATGCAAACATTAGCTGAAAAAAGTTCGCAAGGCACAAAAGACAGATACATACTCACTGCATTAAAGGATATGCATATTAAATTGAATTTTGACGGAACTGCAAACATTAAATATCTGCAAATTTTTCCATTGGTTGCTGTTTTGGTTTTACTGCTGGCCCTGGTTAATTACATGAGTTTATCTACCGCCCGGGCAACCATTCGGGCCAAAGAAATCGGTGTAAGAAAAGTAACCGGTGCCAGCCGTAAAACTATTGCGTTACAGTTTTATCTAGAATCAGCTTTATATGCCATCCTATCTTTTGTGTTGGCTTACTTACTGGTCAACTTATTTCAGCCCATGTTTTTCAACATGCTGCAATTAAAGGTTGATACCTCTTTTGTCTACAATCCAACTGTTATAGGCATGATGTTAATTCTTTTAATCATTACCATTATTGCTGCCGGAAGTTATCCTGCTATTGTATTATCGGCATTCAAACCGGTAGCAACTTTAAGCGGGAAAATGAGCAATAAAAAAGGCGGTATCTGGGTGCGTAGAACATTTACTGTCCTTCAATTTGTTATTTCTGTCGCTCTGATTATTTGCGGGATTATTATCGATCGCCAACTCTATTTTATGCGTCATACTGCTACGGGTGTGAACCGCGAAAACGTGCTGACTATACCAATCCAAAGCACAATAGGCAAACATTATCAAGCTTTACGAAAAGATATTCAAAATCTGGCAGGGATAAAAGAGATAGCTACAGCACAATATGCAATGTATGGAGGCTATGACATGTACTTTACAAAAGGGAACATCAGTTTACCCGTGTTTAATATGGACAAGCATTTTATATCTACGCTTGGTATTAAATGGAAAGTTCCGCCCTTTTCATTAGCAGAAATTGTGCAACCAAAAAAAACATTGATTAATGAAGCAGCGATTGCAAAGCTGAATTTACAAGGCGATCCAGTTGGCAAACTAATTGATTTTGGCAAGAGTAAGTATGAAATTATTGGGGTGGTAAAAAACTTTAATTTTCAATCCCTTAACGCAAAAATTGATGGGCTTGCTTTGTTTGTTGCACCAGATACCACAAGTTCATTTGGAGGGATTGGCAATTCCGGAAGTTGTCTCTTTGTTAAAATCAACCCCAAAACCAATTTACCAAGACTGGTTGACCAAATTAAAAACGTGTACACCAAGTACGACCAGCAAACGCCTTTTGAGTACCAGTTTATGGACGAAGCATTTAATAAGATGTTTAAAGCTGAAGACCGTTTGGCCAATATATTCAGCCTTTTTATCGGCCTGACGGTTTTAATTGCTTGTATGGGTTTATTTGGATTAGCAGCATTTACGGCACAACAACGCACCAAAGAAATCGGCATCCGTAAAGTAATGGGCGCATCTATTCCACAAATAACCGCTTTGCTTTCAAAAGATTTTGTTGTGCTGATTGTACTGGCCATCCTCATCGCCTCGCCTATTGCTTTTTTTGCCATGCAAAAATGGCTGCAGGGTTTTGCCTACCGCATCCAGATACAATGGTGGATGTTTGCTTTGGCCGGAAGTCTGGCCATTGTTATCGCTTTGCTTACCATCAGTTTTCAGGCGGTAAAAGCAGCATTGGCCAATCCGGTAAAAAGTTTGAGGAGTGAATAGGTTTGGGGCGAGAGGTTTAAGGTAAGAGGAACATGCAAAGTTTCGCACCTCAAACCTCGCTCCTCGCACCAAATAACAAACTATAAAAGAACCCGACAGCTAAAAGCCCGACAAAAAATCAACTGCATTTAAAATGGGAATGCCACGAAACGGATGCAGGACAAGCAAATCATTATCGCCGGTAATGATACAAGAGGCATTTGCCGAAATGGCCAATTCAAGAAATTTATTGTCTTTTGGATCGCGGCAAACTGTAATGATTAAATTCGGTGTAAAAAGTTTTGAATTAGCTTCCAATTTATTTATCAATGTCCAACGCTCTTCGTCATCAGAAAAATATTTATCAAATTTCTTACGAAACAATACTTCGATAAATTCTTCAGATATACTATCAGAAGTTGCCAGAACTCCAGAAACTAAAGCTTTATTTAAAGCATTTCTGCTGGAAGAGTACGGAAGAAGGGCTGAACTGATTAATACGTTTGTGTCAAAAACAAAAATATTACTCTTCATCCTTCAATATGTCATTCAGAATTTCTTCTGTAAGACCTCTTTCCTGCATAGTTTTACCAATTTCATCAAGAAATTGCTTAAATTCCTCTTTAGATTCCGTCATCAATTCCTTCGCCAGTGTGATGTTTATCCGCTGAGAAACTTTATCTTTTGTTTTTTTTGAAGACAACCGCCATTTTTTCGCCGTAGCGTCTTCAACTTCAATTACGATCCGTTCCATTTTTAATCATTACAAGTCAAATTTACAAAAATTAAGCCTTGATAATTCCGTCAACAAAATACTTTCCAACGATACAAAAGCCGAAAGCTGATTGCTGATTGCCAAAAGCAACACCTACATACTTCTTTTACCGCCTAAAAACCTGTATCACAACAGTACATGGATTGTATCGTTTCCGAACGGCTTTAAACAGTTTATTTTAGCTAAGTTCTTGAAGAACAACTGTTTAAATTATCGGCACAAAATTAATATCAATCCTTGTAAAAACCAACAACATGAAAAACTTAGCCATACTTCTTTTATCCACCTTTTCTTTGTGCGCATCGGCGCAAAGCAGGACCAAAACCAGTACGTACAAAACAGACGATACCAAACAATCTGTTAGCGATGATGGCAAGACAATGCACATCATGATCAAGAGCAGCAGGGCCGGGAAAGATGTTAAATATGACCATACTTTTTTGGTCAGCGGGATGAGCCAAAACCAAAAAGATACCCTGCTTAAACGAGTGAACGATTCTTTAGGCATTACACCGCCACCTCCGCCACCGGCACATCATTGAGGAAAGCTGTAAGCAATCAGCCTTCAGCAACTTGCAAAAGCCCAATTTAATTAATTACCAAAATAACAAACTATACAAATGCTGATAGCTGACAGCTAAAAGCCCATACAAACGCTGAAAGCCGATTGCCGACAGCTAAAAGCTCTTAAAAATGCTCAAAAACAACCTTAAAATTGCCTGGCGGAACCTGTTGAAAGGCAAAACATTTAACGTGATCAATATTGCCGGTTTAAGCGTGGCGGTTGCCTGCTGCGTGTTGCTGTTCCTCACCGTAGTTTACGAGTTTTCGTACGATAAATTCCACAAAAGCCTGCCCGATATTTACCAGGTTTATTTAACCCAAAACCGGGCAAAAGGCGTAGAAAAAGGCACGGCAATGCCCGAACCGTTAACGCCGGCTTTAAAAGCAGAATATCCGGATGTGCAATACATTTCGAGGTTGGGCAACGGAGGCGCGGAGATCACTTACAAAACCAAAAAGATTATGGAAACTATCCGGTTTGTGGACGAAGATTTTCTGCATATTTTTACCTTTCCTCTTGAAAAAGGGTCGGTAAAAACAGCATTGCACGATCCGCACAGTATTGTATTGACCGAATATGTTGCCAAAGCGATTTTCGGAAAAGAAAACCCGGTAGGCAAAACGGTAGAACTTAACCTGTACAACCAACCTCAAAGCTTTGTAGTGAGTGGCGTAGCTAAAGATTTCCCGGACAATTCCAGTTTGAATTTTGATGTGTTGATGCGCTTTGAAAACTACAACAACTACCAGCAAAACTTAGACAAATGGGATGTGGGCAACCATAATACTTTTGTAAAGTTAAACGTTGGTACAAATCCGGCCTCTTTTGAAAAACGCTTAATCCCTTTCGCCAAAAACCATTTTAAGGAAGACATCAGTAATATCAAACGCGATGGTGCCGCGCCGGATGCCAACGGAAATGTGTTTACGGTAAACCTTGCTCCTTTTGCTGGCAATCATTTTAACAACGAATTGAGTGGATTGGAAGGCCGTCCGATTTCCAGGGTTTATGTAATTGCATTGCTGGCCATTGGTATTTTTATTTTGCTGATTGCCTGCATCAATTTTATCAACCTAAACATTGCCCGTGCTTTTAACCGCGCCCGCGAAGTTGGCGTACGTAAAACCCTGGGCGCGGGAAAATGGCAATTATTAGTTCAGTTTTGGGTAGAAACGGCTTTGGTTTGTTTGATTGCTTTTGGCTTTGGCTTGCTCCTCTCGTCGCTCATTTTGCCACTGTTTGCACAAAATTTTAAAAGCCACATCCATCTCAACATGCTGCTGCAGCCGGGTTTGCTATTTGCTTCTTTTAGCACCTTCTTTTTGATCACCGCTATTGCAGGTTTTTATCCGGCCTGGCTCATGCTTCGGTACAAAACGGTTTTAGTTTTGAAAGGAACGGTGAACACCACCAAACCCGGACGCGTACGCAACGTTTTATTGGTTACGCAATTTGCGCTTTCTACCTTGCTCATTATTTGCACGTTGGTTACCTGGCAGCAAATGCAGTACCTGCAAAACCGGCCGCTGGGCTATAACAGAAGCGAGGTGATCAGTATTCCGCTGGGAAACCTTGTCGGCACCAATGCTTTAGAAATTTTGCGGCAGAAACTACAAGGCTTGCCGGAGGTGGAAAGTATTACAGGTGCACGCGGTAACCTGGGTTTGGGAAATGATGGCTCCACAATGACTTCGGTTAGCGGCTTTAATTATAAAGGACACGAAGTGCAAAGCCATATACTGCAGGTTGATTATGATTATTTAAAAACACTTGGAATCCGGTTAGTGGCCGGACGTGATTTTTCGAGGGATTTTGCCACGGATAGCAACGCGGTTATCATTAACGAAAAGATGGCGGCACAGATCGGCAGCAAAAATCCAGTTGGCACTTTCTTGCCTTATGTTGATAATAAACCACCCATGCAGGTAGTTGGCGTGGTAAAAAATTACAATTTCCGTTCGCTGCACGAAGAAGTACAACCTTTAACAATCGCCATTAACGAAAGAAACCGTCTCCAATATATTTTTGTTCGGATAAAACCCGTAAACCTCAATGCTTCTTTTAACCACCTAAAATCGCAGTGGCACCAGATTTTCCCAAACACCGAATTCAACGGTTCTTGGTTGAACGAAAACACCGAACGCCAGTACCGGAGCGAAAAACGCCTGCAAAATATTTTTATCGGTTCGGCCATTATTGCCATCCTCATTTCCTGCATCGGTTTGCTGGCCATGGCCATGATGACGATGGTACAACGCACCAAAGAAGTAGGCATCCGCAAGGTTTTAGGTTCCAGCATTTCGGGAATTGTGGTTTTGCTTTCCAAAGATTTTATCAAACTGGTGCTGCTGGCCAGCGTATTGGCGTTCCCGGTGGCGTATTGGGTAATGCACAACTGGCTGCAAAGCTTTGCTTACCGTATCAACATCAGTTGGTGGATTTTTGCCCTGGCTACGCTGATTGCTTTGGTGATCGCTTTGGCCACCGTCAGTTTTCAGGCGGTAAAAGCAGCATTGGCCAACCCTGTTAAGAGTTTGAGGAGTGAATGAGGAAAGGAAGGCTGTCAGCGATCAGCGTCTTGCAAAGCCTCGCTCTTCAAACCTCGCTCCTCGAACCAAATATTTAACGATAAAAGAAGCTGAAAGCCGATTGCCGACAGTTAAAAGCTTAAAAACAATGATCAAAAACTATTTTAAAATCGCCTGGAGAAGCTTATCCAGAAGCAAAACAATCTCTATAATCAGTATTGCTGGTTTGGCTTTAGGCATTGCCTGTTTCCTTTTGCTGGACACTTACATTTTAAATGAATTGCGTTACGACCGGTTCCATTTAAAAGCCGACCAGATTATGCGGGTAAATTATAGTTATAAAACGGCAGATGACCCCGAACCTGTAAATACTGAAGTTACGCCTACCGCTGTTGTCCCTGTTTTTAAAAGGGCTTTTTCTGAAATTGAAGATGGCGTTCGGGTTTATGATTACGCCTATAAACCGGTCTCCATTCAGTTTAAAGACAAAAATTTTAACGAAAAAAGCTTTTTGCTTGCCGATGCTTCCTTCTTTAAGATATTCAGTTTTAACTTTCTTTCCGGCAATCCGGCTACGGCTTTAAGCAATCCCAATAACGTGGTTATTACGGCTTCTACCTCAAAAAAATATTTTGGGGAAGAAAATCCGTTAGGAAAAACACTAAATATCGACAGCAAACCGTGGCAAATTAGCGGTGTAATTGCCGATGTTCCTCCATATTCACAGCTTAAATTTGATTTTTTAGGTTCTTATTCCACTTTAGAAGATTCTAAAACTGAAAAGTGGAACTCCGCTAATGATGTTTCTTATTTTCTATTGAAATCAGCCGGGCAACAACAATCTTTGCAAAACAAGATAAATGCATATGTAAAAAATCAGTTTGCAGACGATTTTAAATCAGGCCGTAAAACCTGGTTTGAACTTGAACCACTGAAACAAGTACATCTGTATTCCAAAGCAGCAACCGGCAATATCAAATACATTTACATTTTAAGTGCCATTTCTATCCTGCTCCTGCTGATTGCCTGCATCAATTTTATAAACCTCATTACTGCAAAATCATCTGAACGTGCGCATGAAATTGGTGTAAGAAAAGTTTTAGGCGCAGAACGCAAACAGGTATTCCTACAATTTATTGCAGAATCAGGCATTGTAACGATGATTGCTATTTTGATCGGTTTGGTGATTGCAAGATTAGCGTTGCCTTATTTCAACCTGTTTACCGGTTTAAGCCTCAGCATAAAAACCTGGAACGGTGGCTGGCTAATTTCTACATTAGGGATTTTGTTTTTACTGATTACTTTTATTGCCGGAACCTGGCCGGCATTGGTGCTATCGGCTTTTCAACCAGTTAAAGTATTAAAAGGCGCCATCAACAGAAGCAGCAGCGGCGGTAACTTGAGAAAATCATTAGTTGTTTTTCAGTTTACCATTTCTATCGCTTTTATCATTGCAACGCTTATTGCCGGCCGTCAGCTTTATTTTATACAACATATCAATACCGGGATTGACCGCTCACAAGTTTTAGTTCTTGATGCAGGAATTTCTAATGAAAAATTGGAACCTCTAAAAAACGAGCTTTTAAAAATTTCAAGTGTAAAAAGTGTTACTGCTTCTTATGATTCGCCAGTAAATGTTAAAGGCGGTTACACACTTAATGCACAGGAAAAATCTCCTGATTTTTCTTTATCAATAACAGCTATCCCCGTTGATCAGGATTTTATCTCCGCTTTAGGGATTAAAATATTGCAAGGTAGCAACTTTACAAACATGGATGTTTTACAAGTACTGACAAAAGACGACGAAAAACGCCGTTATGCTTTTATGCTAAATAAGACAGCAGTTGCCGCAATGGGCTGGACACCAGAACAGGCAATTGGCAAACAAGTAAACCTGAATGGACGGAAAGGTGAAGTTAAAGCTGTTTTGGAAGATTTCAACTTTGCATCGTTACATCAAAAAATTGCACCAATTATTGTTTTTGCAGAGTATAACTGGTTTAGTAAAATATTGATCAAAGTTTCGGAAAAGGACGTTAAAAACAGCATCACCGGAGCTGAAAAAGCCTGGAAATCAGTTTTCAAAAAAACACCTTTTCAGTATCATTTTTTAGACCAGGAATACGAAGAACTTTATAAAACAGAGCAACGCACGGCAGGTATTTTAAATATATTTTCTGTAATCACCATCCTCATTTCCTGTTTAGGTTTATTCGGTTTGGCTGTTTTTATGGCCGAACAACGCACCAAAGAAATCGGTATCCGCAAAGTGTTAGGCGCAAGTATTACCAATATTGTTGCGCTGCTATCAGTAGATTTTTTAAAGTTGGTGGTATTTGCATTTATCATTGCCGCACCTTTTTCCTGGCTTTTCATGAATAAGTGGCTGCAAGACTTTGCTTATAAAATCAACATTAGTTGGTGGATTTTTGCTTTGGCAGGATTACTTGCTATTGTCATCGCTTTGGCCACCGTTAGTTTTCAGGCGGTAAAAGCAGCATTGGCCAATCCGGTAAAGAGTTTGAGGAGTGAGTGAGGAAGGAAGGCTGTCAGCGATCAGCTTTCAGCAATTAACAACTTCCAAAGCCTCGTACCTGAAACCTCATACCTCACACCAAAAAAACACCGATAAAAGAAGCATCAGTTAAAAACTAAAAACCATGTTTAAAAACCATATCAAAATCGCTTTCCGAAACTTTTGGAGGAACAAAAGTTTTTCGGCCATCAATATCCTGGGCTTGTCCATCGGGATCTCGGTTTGCTTTATCATCCTGCTGTTTGTGCAGGATGAACTGAGTTATGACCGTTTTAATACCCACGCAGACCGGATTGTCCGCGTGGTTTTCAAGGCAAACATAAACGGCGGAAAAATATTTGAAGCCACTGTAATGCCGCCCGTTGCACAAACGATGAAAAACGACTACCCGGAAGTGGAAGAAGCCACACGGCTGCGCGAAGTGGGCGAACCAAAAGTTGTTTATGCCAACAAAACCTTTAAAGAGGAAAGCATGGCTTTGGCAGATGCCAATTTTTTTAAAGTGTTTACGCTGCCGCTGATAAAAGGTGATGTAAAAACAGCATTGCAGCAAACCAACACGGTGGTAATTACCCAGGAAACGGCAAACCGCTATTTTGGAAAGGAAGACCCGATTGGGAAAATCCTCACCCTAAACAACAAGGATTTATATAAAGTAACCGGCGTGATTGCTGCAATCCCAACCAATTCACATTTTCATTTTGATCTGTTTGGTTCGATGCAAAGTTTGCCCGAAGCCAAAGAACCAACTTGGATGGCTTCTAACTTTTTTACTTATCTGCTTTTGAAAGATGGCTACGATTACAAAAAATTAGAAGCCAAACTGCCGGGAATGGTCGAGAAATACATGGGGCCGCAAATAGCACAATCCATGGGCATGAGCTTGTCGCAGTTTCGCACCAAAGGCAACAATTTGGGTTTCGCACTGCAACCGCTGACCGACATCCACCTGCGTTCTAACAGTAGTTATGAGTTGGGGCCGGGCGGCGATATCAAATATGTTTACATTTTTAGCGCCATCGCTATTTTTGTTTTGCTGACCGCCTGCATCAACTTCATCAACCTTTCTACAGCAAGCGCATCCAAACGGGCTAAAGAAGTAGGCATCCGCAAAGTAATCGGTTCAGGAAAACCGGAACTTATCAAACAGTTTTTGTTAGAATCCGTGCTGCTGGCGTTTATGGCGTTGATCGTTTCCATCTTATGCGTTCAGTTGGCATTGCCGGCATTTAATGAGCTGTCTGGTAAAAGCTTAAGCCTGGGCTTTGCCCTAAAACCCTGGGCAGCTTTTATTGCGCTCGGCCTGCTGGTTGGCATTTTAGCGGGAATTTATCCGGCGTTTTTTCTTTCTTCTTTTAAACCCATTGCCATCATTAAAGGGAAACTTGGCGGAAGCACCAAAAGTTTTGGTTTGCGCAGTGGCCTGGTTGTTTTTCAATTCTTTATTTCGGTTAGTTTGATTGTGAGCACTTTGGTGGTTTACCAGCAAATGCAATTTATCCGCAACAAAAAATTGGGCTACAACAAAGAACAACTGCTGGTGCTGCCCAATTCCTGGGCTTTAGGCAAGAACGAACAGCTTTTTAAAGAGCAATTGTTAAAAGACCCGCGTGTAATCAACGCAACTGTTTCTTCCTACAAACCTGTTGGCC
>CAXTKQ010000130.1:0-10807 GCA_964244955.1 uncultured Sphingobacteriaceae bacterium
TCAGTATCCAGGGGCCGGACGTGATGCCAAAATAAAACAAGGCACCAATAATCAGCAAGGAAACCACCGCGCCGCTTATACCTGCAAACAACAGCAGCCGCCTCCCCCATTTATCTATGGTAAAAATAGCAACAAACGTAAACAGCACGTTGACCAGCCCGATGGTTACCTGCCCGCCCAAAGCATTATTGAGTGTGAAACCAGCCTGCTCTAATATCCTCGGGCCGTAGTAAATAACTGCGTTTATACCACAAACCTGCGACAGGAAAGGCAAAAGCAAGCCTATCCATAATGCCTTTTGGTAAACCGGTGTAAACAGTTCCCGGAGGGACGATCCCTGGTTGTCAGTCTGTTCTTTAAAAGCGTTGATTTCTTGCTGTGCGGCATTTGCATCCTCTATTTTGTTTAAAATAAACTTTGCTTTTTGCTCTTCGCCTTGTAAAAGCAGCCATCTTGGCGATTCGGGGACTAAAAACAAACAAATTAAAAATATGGCTGCGGGCAACGAACCTAAACCGAGCATTGCCCGCCATACTTCTGCAGAAAATATTTTTCTTAACCCCTCCGTACCAAAAGAACCGGAAGCGTGGTTTGCCAGATAAGCGTTTGAAAAATAAGCAAGTACAATCCCTATTGTTATGGCAAGCTGGTATAAAGATACCATCATGCCGCGCAAACGGGAAGGTGCAAACTCGGAGATGTACAAAGGCGAAACCATAGACGCCACGCCAATGCCCAAACCACCAATCAAACGAAAAACAATTAATGCGGTAAACGAACCTGAAAACATACAGCCCAGGGCGGAGGCCAGGAACAAAACAGCCGACAAAACCAACACCATTTTACGGCCGTATTTATCGCTCAACCTGCCCGAAAAGCTTACCCCAACAATGCATCCTAAAAGTGCGCAGCTTACAAACCAGCCTTCGCTAAGCGCATTCAGGCCAAAGTCATGTTTGACTAAGCTTACCGTTCCTGAAATTACAGCGGTATCAAACCCAAACAAAAACCCGCCCAGGGCTGCTACCAGGCAAACCAGGTACAGGTAAGTATTATTTTTTTTTGCCGGAGGATTGCTTGTTGCCACAGTCATGTTGTTTATTTTAAAAATGCTTTAACCACTTTTGCCCGGCCTTTTCCAAGGTTGGTCAACACATAGGATTTTGCTGCTGCCGGCACTACAAATGTTTCTGCGTAAGCAAACTCCTGTTTTGTTCCGTCGGGTGTTTCTAATAATACAGCTTGCCCTTCTACCAGCATCATTACCTGGCAACTTTGGTTTGTTTCTGCTGCAAACTTCTGATCAAATTCCATCCGGTGCACATCATAAAAATGTTCCGCATGTGTGGGCAAATGGATCAATTGCCATCCTTTTCCTTCATTTATAATGGCAGGTTTTGAAATAAGCTCCTGCTGTACACGCCCGCCTTTACGCTCAAAGTTGAGGTTGTTAAAAGCATGGTCAATGTTGATGGGCCTCGGCTTGCCATCCAAACCCGACCTAACCCAATCATACATTTTAAAAGTAAAAATATACGGGGTTGCGCTTATTTCTAAAACCAGGTTTCCTGCCCCCGCGCTATGCACAGTGCTGTTTGGGATTAAAAAAAGATCGTGCTTATGGGCAATATGCGCTTGTACATAAGCTTCAATAGCGATTGCTTTGCCCTCTGCCTGGCTTTCTTCCAGCACGCTTCGGTATGCTGCCGGGTCAATGTTCTCCTGAAAACCTAAGTAAACCTTGGCATTTTCCTGGCAATCTAAAATGTAATAAGTTTCGTCTTGCGTGATGTTTTCTCCAAATACTTCTTTTATGTACTTTAATTTAGGATGGCATTGGATGGACAGGTTTCCGCCTTGCCAGGTATCCAAAAAATCAAACCGGATTGGAAATTCATCACCAAACTTTTGCGCGTGTTTGCCCAGCACCTGTTCTTGTTTGTGAAACATCAAAAAATCAAAAGACACTTCCAGCAAAAAACCATCGCTTTCAAATACCAACCCGTTTTCTGGAACGATCAGTTCAAAAGACCACGCGTAGTTAACCGCATCTTTGTTCAAATTCCCGATGTGCTGTTTGATCCATTGGCCGCCCCAAACGCCCGGCTCAAACCAGGGCCGTACCCGGATCACCGAACGGCTGATCTTATTTAAACCTTCGGCAAGCGTTGTTTTAAACATCCAGTTGATATCGTTTGGCCATTGCCCGTCTGCTATAACCGTGATCTGATCAAGGATTGCTTTTTTATGTTGATTTAAAACCACCCAATCTACAAAGTAAACCCGCTTGTAGCTATAAGCGGGTTCAAAAACCTCATCGCTTCCCAAATTGGTGATTGATCCGGCCCTCATCCTAAACTGCAGTTCGTTTTTTGGCAAATCAATATAAATTACCGGGGCATTCCAATCAGACAATACTGCGGCAGGGCCGATCACAATATTCACGTCAAATCCGTTGTCCGGCAATTGCCCGGACAGGTTCTCTATTTCATAAAAATCATTTAAGCTTAACGCAGTTTTGGTTCCCCAAACCGAACCATCAATACCCAAAAAAGGCTGCACCATTTTTTCTATGGCCAAAACCGGCTTTAAAAAATCTTTTGTCTTGACCCAGTTTACGTTCAGGTTTTCGTTTACAAAATATTCTTGAAGTTTGGATTGAACCTTGTCCCAAAAAACCCCGACAAAACCATCAACAACTACTGTTTTTTGTTGGATGATCCACTGTGCAAGCAAACCGTAGCCATTAAATATTTGGTTGTTCCCCAATGCCTGCGCCGGGTAGATATTATACTTGCCCTGAGCAGCAAAAGAATGATCTAATTTTACAGGCATCAGAAATTGGGAAGAGTTTCTAAGGCGCAAATCAAAAACTTTGTTTTGGCCGTAACTTTTAATATCGGTTTCCATTATTGCAGGAATGTAGTTATCTGTTTCATAAAAACGCTTAAATAAAAAATTGACGGAACAAGAAATAAATGAAAAAACAGGTTTATGTTATAATGTACAAACATAATATTAATCCGGTGTTTTCAAATTAATTTCAATATCAATTGCCCGGCAATTATTATCGTTAAAAAAACGCTAATAACAAGGCGAAAATAATTATGATGCTTCTTTTATCGCCTAAAAATCAGTGTGTTTCAATTTCTTTGTTGATTCTGGCTTTAATTTCAGGCACTGATTTTATGGTGATAAAAGAAGCATGGCAACCCCTATCAATTGCCAGTTGATCTCTCCAAAATGTTTCTGTACGTCTATACAGATTTATTTATTATTGCAGCTAATTAAAAGGTATGCGTTATTCTATAGACCATAAAAGTCCTGTCCCCCTGCATGCACAAGCTGAAACATTGTTAAGAAAATTAATTGCAGAAGAAGATTATCAAAACGGGAAAAACCTGCCGAACGAAGTTGAACTGGCAAAAAAACTGGCCATTTCGCGTACTACTTTAAGGCAGGCTATCAACAAGCTGGTTTTTGAAGGGCTGCTGGTACGCAAAAAAAGGGCCGGCACCAAAGTTGCCCAGTCAGCAGTCAGTTCTAAATCAAACAATTGGCTCAGTTTTTCCCAGGAAATGAAGTTGAGGGGCATACCGATCAAAAATTTTGAGCTTCAGGTAAGCCGGGTTTTTCCAAGCGAAGAAGTGGCCAGGTTTTTTGAAATAAAAACAGACCGCCAAGTTTTAAAATTGGAAAGGGTGAGGGGAAAACCCAACGAACCCTTTGTTTATTTTGTATCTTATTTTCATCCGCGGGTTGGGCTTACCGGCAAAGAGGATTTTAAAAAGCCGTTGTATGAACTTTTAGAAAACGAACATTCGGTTATAGCCACGTTGTCCAAAGAAGAAATCAGCGCCAAAGCAGCCGATTTTTTTATTGCAGATAAACTGAGGATCGCAGTGGGCAGCCCTGTACTTTTTCGGAAAAGATATGTGTTTGACCATGGCGAAAGGCCGATTGAATACAATTTAGGTTATTACAAGGCAGACAGTTTTATTTATACCGTAGAAAGTACCCGGTAATTTACGAAAGTTTATTACGGTTGTTGAGAAAAACGGGCCGCTGTTTTGCAGGAAGTTACCGGCTTTTACAGTCAAAATACAACCTTGTTACGATGCTTCTTTTAGGGCATAAAAATCATTGAGCTTCTTTGTTTTTTGATTTTAAGAACAAGATAACTTACAAAAAAATCCTATTTATACTTTATCGTTGTTAAGGTAAAGCCGACAATTTGATGGCCAAAGCCGATGGTTTAGTAATTAATGTACTGCTCCTTAAAACTGCCGTCTGCATACAAATCAATCAGGCCGTAACCCGGGGCCGTTTCCCTGCGGTTGCCTTTCCACCAGGCACCGCTTACGGCACCGTTACAGAGGTAAGTAACATTATTATACACCACTTTGTCCCGCATATGAAGGTGCCCGCTCAAACAAAGCTTTACATTTGGGTATTGATAAAAAAGGTTTATAATTTTTGCCGTGTCGGTGTGCATGTCGCCCCCAAGCATTTCCCAGCGGTTAACCACATCATCCTGGATCATCAGCAAAGCCGTAAGGATAGGGATATGGGACATCACCAGGACGGGCATGTTTTTTGGCGTGTTTTTGAGTTCGTTTTCGAGCCAGCCAAACTGCTCTTCGCCTAATTTACCGATGTACCAGGTGCCGTCAATATCGAGATGGACGCTATCGAGGATTATAAATTTCCATCCCTTGTTGATAAAACTATAGTATAAGCTGGAAAGCTTCAATTGGTCGAGCGCATATTTTTTACCATAAATACTTTGCCCTTTATTGTCCTCATACCACCATATGTCGTGGTTTCCCAAGCAGTAATGGATTGGAAGGCTGCACGCCGAGCGCACAACAGAATGGGTTAAGGCCCATTGTGCATTAATTGCTGGCAGGTTTTCTTTGTTCATATCAAAAACCACATCGCCGCCATTTAAAATAAAATCAACCTTGGGAGATTGCTGCTGGACATGATAAAGGCATTTTTCATAACGCCGTGGCGCATCAAACTCATTTTTTAAATGCACATCGGTTAAATGTGCCAATCGTAAAACAGGATTTTCAAGTGTGTTTTTATTGATCTCGGGAAGGTTTGAGGCGACCAGCAAACCGCCTAAATTTTTAATTAAGGTTCTTCTTTCCATCTTTGGTTTTTGGCAAACAAGGTTGTTTCAAATTAAGATCAAAAAAAGCACAAATAGGATTTATTTTTTATGTACTTTAACCGTCTTAACCCTAAAAAGCCTGATAATAAACGTTTTGGTTAACTGATTTTGCGCCTGTTTTAACTTTGTTTAATATATTTCTGATGCTTCTTTTACCGCATAAAAAACAGTGAAGCTTTCCTGTTTTTAAACAGAGGCTGGTGCAAACTTTTAGGTGCTAAAACAAGCATTGGCACCAACCCAAAACCTATCAAAAGACCATTGTATAAATTTAAACAGACGCCCATTGTTGGCCAGGTATTGTTTATTTCGGCAAACTTAATTGAAATTGCCCTATTTTTTGATTGGGGAAATTATAAGATTTTGATTCCAATCTTTGGTTAAAGAATCCGCAGGAATGGATTTCTGGCGAGCAGCACGCAATATTTTGGCAGATTGGCCCAAGAGTATTACGAACTGATGTATAAGGTTTAGGCGAACTGAATATAAGGCATCGCCTTCCAGGTCATCTTATAAATATTAATGCTTCTTTTAACACTATAAAATAGCTGTTCCAACCAGCTACTAAATTTTAGGTGATAAAAGAAGCATCAAGGATGTTCAATTAATATCAACTTAATTGGCCCGTTTTTTCCAAATGATGAAAATCATTTATAGGATTGATTTGCATCATGCCAGTTCTGATCCGGGATTTGGAGATTTGAATTATTATGAAGGATTGAGGTTTTTAAGACGCCACAGCGATGAAAAGCGAAACCTTAAAAATGCACACCTAAATTTCTACCGATAAAAGAAGCATTGCCGTTCGGGTGATCCCATATTGTGGGAACATTTACCGGAATTAAAGATCAGGGTGATCAATGTGGTTGATTTGCTAAAATTGGAAAGGCAATCCGAACATCCGCATGGCTTAAACGACCGTGATTTTGATTCTTTGTTCACCAAAAACAAACCCGTCATTTTTGCTTTCCATGGTTACCCGTGGTTAATCCACCGCTTAACTTATAACCGTACCAACAATCCTAATTTCCATGTCCGTGGTTACAAAGAAGAGGGCACGATCACCACTTCTTTTGATATGACTGTTCTGAATGAAATGGATCGGTTTCACCTGGCAACGGATGCGATAGACCGTTTGCCGCAAACGGGCAGTAAAGGCACTTACCTGAAGCAGAAATTGCAGGACAAACTGATTGAGCACAAGCAATACATCAACCTAAATGGCGAAGATATGCCGGAGATCAGGAACTGGAAATGGGTTAAATAAGGATTATAGAAGTTCTGTTTTTCTATTTTCCAGAAAATCATTTTAGCGCAGGTGTAAAACAATAGGTTAAGCCTGCGTTTTATAAATAAAAATACTTTCATGGCATTTCAAAAAATCTTAGAATTATTAGGCAGTAATGCTGACAGCTTATTAAACCATCAATGCAATACTTTTGCAAAAGAACTGCTGCACACGCCTTCGCCGGATTTTGTGGACAAGATTTTTTTGCAGACAAACCGGAACCCGCAAGTATTGCGAAACCTGGCAGCGATATTTAATCATGGCCGGCTTGGCGGAACCGGTTATGTGTCTATTTTACCTGTTGATCAGGGGATAGAACATACAGCCGGTGCCTCATTCGCTAAAAACCCGATGTACTTCGACCCGGAAAATATTGTAAAACTGGCGATGGAGGGCGGCTCGAACGCTGTGGCAACTACTTTTGGCAACCTGGCCATGGTTTCCCGCAAATACGCCCATAAAATACCTTTTATCGTAAAGCTTAACCACAACGAACTGCTTACTTATCCTACCAAATACGACCAAATTATGTTTGGAACTGTTCAGGATGCCTGGAACTTAGGTGCCGCAGCGGTTGGTGCTACTATTTATTTTGGTTCTAAGGAATCAGACAGGCAGATTGTTGAAGTTGCCCGGGCGTTTGAGCAGGCACATAGTTTGGGCATGGCAACGGTATTGTGGTGTTATACCCGTAACAACGATTTTAAAAAAGATGGCATAAATTATGAAACTGCTGCTGATATAACAGGACAGGCAAACCATATTGGCGTAACCATACAGGCAGACATTATCAAACAGAAATTACCTGACGTGAACGGTGGTTTCACAGCCATCAATTTTTCAAAGAGCGATCCGCTGATGTACACAAAACTAAGTACCGATCATCCGATAGACCTTTGCCGTTACCAGGTAGCAAACTGCTACATGGGCCGGGCCGGGTTGATTAATTCAGGAGGAGAATCAAAAGGTGCAACAGATTTGGCCGATTCTGTAAAAAACGCCATTATCAATAAGCGTGCTGGCGGAATGGGATTGATTTTAGGAAGGCGTTCGTTTCAGCGGCCATTTGCCGAAGGCGTTGAGTTTTTAAATATGATACAGGATGTTTACCTGGCCAAAGAAATTGACATAGCCTGATTAATCAGAGCCGGTTTAATTTTTATCAAGAAATTAATAATGCTTCTTTTACCCTATAAAAATTGGTGTTTGCATCGGCTTAAATAATCAACAACCAAATACTGCTACCATTTTTATGGTGATAAAAGAAGCATAGAAAATATATTAAACATGCCCTAATAATTCTCCCCACGTTATTTTACAAATGAGACAAAAAACAGTGGTTGGAAACTGGAAAATGAACCTGGATTATCAAGAAGGCTTGGCGTTATTTTCAGAAGTAATTAATACGGTCAAAGCTGAGGTTACAGGAACCCAGCAAGTTATTATATGTTGCCCTTTTATTCATTTACATGCTTTAGTGCAATTGGCGCATGGTTTTGAAAAGACTGCTGTTGGAGCACAAAATATCCATCAAAGCGAATCTGGCGCGCACACGGGCGAGGTATCTGCAAAAATGGTCCGTTCTGTTGGCGCAGCTTATGTAATAGTAGGTCATTCGGAACGTCGGCAGGAATTTGGTGAAGGCAACGCACTCTTAGCCGAAAAGATCGACATCGCCTTGAAAAACAACCTGAAACCTATATTTTGTATGGGCGAAACCATTAAGGAACGCGAAGCAGGAAAACATTTTGATGTCATCCATCAGCAACTGACTGAAAGTTTGTTTCATCTGGATGAGGCACAAACCGAGAAACTGATCTTAGCTTATGAGCCTGTTTGGGCGATCGGTACGGGCATAACGGCAAGTACAGAACAAGCTCAGGAAATGCACTTTTTTATCCGTAATCAAATAGCAGCTAAATATGGGCAGGCTGCCGCAGATAGGATTTCTATTTTATATGGTGGCAGCGTTAACCCTGAAAACGCTGCTGACATTTTTGCAAAACCTGATATTGATGGCGGGCTAATAGGAGGTGCTTCATTAAAATCAAGGGATTTTGTAGCTATTGTAAAGGTGTTTAACAAAAGCCAATCATTAGATTAGGTGTAGGTATTGCGAAAAAAGCACACATTGAATAAGGCAGGCGATAGATATGGGTAGTTTAATTGCACAAAAAAGCCTTCAAAATCATAAACTTTGAAGGCTTTTGTCTTTCCAGTGATCCCGCTGGGATTCGAACCCAGGACCCCAACATTAAAAGTGTTATGCTCTACCGGCTGAGCTACGGAATCATCCTTTTCAAAACGTTGCCGTTTTTTTAAGTGGTGCAAATATAGCAGTATCAGGCATTGCTTGCAAGGCGTAAAGCAAAATATTTTTAAACGTTAAATTAAACACTTTATGGCCAGGCAACTACTGTTTTAATAAGGCTATTTTTCCCTGGTCGCCAGCCAATAAAACCAAGGTGCCGTACTTGGCTTTCTGGCAAACGTTGTAACTCGTTTTATCAACCAGCGTCCAGTTTTTGCCGCCATCAGCAGTGATATTGGTACCCGATGTACCAGTGGAGATAAAAATATTTTTTTTAATAAACGCCACACAAGATTGATAACCGGCAGGCGGACGGGCCGGAACATTGGCCATTGCAGAACCAGAAACGGCACACATCACCGAATCCGTACATTGTTTGTCCTGATAATCGCCGCCCACAACCAACTGTTGTTTTTGCTTTTCAACGGATGAAAAAGCGCCCTGGCTATCTTTTCCATGCAGCAAAGGAAGTTTTACAATTTTCCAACCTGCACTACTTTGTTTGCCATCAATATTTAAACACAACATACGGCTCACTTTTCCGCCTGTTACAATAATCAACATTTTGCCGTTTGTGCTGATGCAAGTCCCGCTGGCGGCAAAGGCAGCTTCGCCGGGCAAAGCAGTTGGTGGATTTAACATCGGGTTCCAGGTTTCGCCGCCATCTTTGGTTTCCAATAACAAAAACTTTCCCTCTATTGGGTCGCCCAAAGCAAAACCGTGCCTGTCATCGGCAAAAGCCAAAGCATCCAAAAAGTAAGCTTTATTGTTTTGCTGAAATTTGGTTTGCCAGTTTGCACCGCCGTCTTCTGTTTTTAAAATCAAAGCTGGCGTACCCGAACTCATTATCACAGCTTCCCGGTCCGAAAAAGCTTCCACGTCCCGGAAATCGCTTTGCCCGAAACCTTTTATTTGCTGCCATTTCCAAATTTTGCCGCCGTCTTTCGTTAGCCCAACTTGCCCTTTGCTCCCACTCGCCCAGGCAATGCGGTTATTTACAACCGACAAACCGCGAATGCTGCAATTCGGCCCTTGCTGCAAAGGCAAAACGGATTGCGCCTGTAATAAATTTTTTATAGCGACGAGCAGCAGAAAAAGCAAAAGGTTTTTTTTCGACATAAAAATTTGTGAAATTAAAAACGGTGCAAAAGCGGCCGCCAGCGTTCCGGTTAAAAGTATCAATTTCAAACCAAACACAAAAAACCCGGATTTTAAGGATTGTTAAAAAACTTTCCCCGAAAAAACTATATTTGCAGCAGCATGCCCATGTGGCGAAATTGGTAAACGTTGCGGTCTCAGAAGCCGTTGAGGATTGTCTCTTGAGAGTTCGAGTCTCTCCGTGGGCACCAAAAGCGGATAATCTTTGGTTATCCGCTTTTTTGTTTTTGTTCCAAATGCTTCTTTTACCACACCAAATTTTGTGCGGTAAAAGAAGCATTAAACAGAAGCTGGCAATTAAAAATTTAAGGTTAACTATTTTTGTCCGATCAGAACACACAGCTATGGATTTTATCAATCAATCTATCACAGACTTGAAGCAGTTTGGCAAAGACAAGCACCAGGAATATATCAGCGCTTCGCCTTTCCCAAGCATCGTAATTGATGATTTTTTTAACGAGGAAATGCTCAGCAAAGTGGCGGACGAGTTTCCGGACCTTTCTAAACTTGCCGATGTAAAAACTTACGACAACCACAACGAAAAAAAACTGGAGGCCAAAGGCGAAAGGCATTTCAGCGAAAACGGCCGCCTGCTGGCGCATTTCCTCAATTCGCAGCCTGTTTTGCAATTTTTGCAGGAATTGACCGGCATCAAAGAAACTTTATTGCCCGACCCGTATTTTGTTGGCGGCGGTTACCACGAAATAAAACCGGGCGGTTTGCTAAAAGTGCATGCCGATTTTAACAAGCACGAAATGACTTTTCTGGACCGCAGGATTAACCTGTTGGTTTATTTGAACAAAGACTGGGAAGAAAGCTACGGCGGCAATTTTGAGCTGTGGGACAAAGACATGACGCGCGCCTACAAAAA
>CAXTKQ010000131.1:0-10702 GCA_964244955.1 uncultured Sphingobacteriaceae bacterium
CCAAAATATTGACGGCCTGGATTGCGCGCTCCAGGTATTTGCCCACGTTCATATAATAAAAACCTTCGCCGCGCGGCATGGTAATTTCGGCAGTTCCATAGTACAACATACATTGTTGGATCAAACCGTCCATTACCGAAATCGGGTCCTCAATCCTTAACGAATTTGATAGCAACTGGTCGCGCACGCTGTGGTAAAACTCGTTTAAACATTGCCACAATTCTTTGGTGATATGGTCTTGCACAGCCCGTGCGTTTTCGCGGCTTTGGGTAACCAGGTTAAAAACAGCATTGGTATTTTCCCGTTCCAAAACCATGTAACGCAACACTTGGCGCCCGTTTCTTTCCATTTTTACAATGTCTTCCTCTTCGCAAAAGGAAAATATTTTGAGCACGGCACGCCAGGTAAAATCAGGAATATCATCCTGCGAATAAGCATAATTGATACGCAACATCCGCAAAATACCGTCGGAACGTTCCATATACCTCGACATCCAATAAAGGGAATCAGCAACTCTGCTTAACATATTTTATCTTTTAAAAATCTTATTTACTTAATATCCAAGTGTCTTTGCTGCCGCCGCCTTGCGAAGAATTTACCACCAGCGAACCTTCGCGCAGTGCCACACGCGTTAAACCACCGGGCACAATTTCAATTCCGTTTGGCCCGCAAAGGGCAAACGGGCGCAAATCAATCCGGCGTGGCTGCAGTTTTCCGTTTAAATAACATGGAGCGGACGAAAGGCTGATGATCGGTTGCGCAATAAATTCGCGCGGGTTTGCCAGAATGGCTGCTTTAAAATCTTCCATTTCTTTTTCCGAAGCCGCGCTTCCGATCAGCATACCATATCCGCCGGACTCATTGGTTTTTTTGATCACCATTTTGGCCATGTTGTTAAAAACATGCAGCCGCTCGTCCTCATTGCTCAATTGATAAGTCGGCACGTTTTTCAAAATCGGTTCTTCATTTAAATAATAACGGATCATTGCCGGAACATGAATATACACCGCCTTATCATCGGCCACACCATTTCCGGGCGCGTTAACGATGGCTACGTTTCCTTTTCGATAACCCGACATTAAACCGGCAACGCCCAACAAACCATTTGGGTTAAACACCAACGGATCTAAAAATTCATCATCAACACGGCGGTAAATAACATCAACCTGTTGCAAGCCGCCGGTAGTTTTGGTGTAAACACGATGGTTATGAACCACCAAATCGCGGCCTTCAACCAGTTCGATGCCCATCAAACGGGCAAGCGTAGTATGTTCAAAATAAGCTGAATTATAAATCCCCGGCGTTAGCAAAACGATGTTTGGGTTTGAAACATGCCGCGGCGACAACGAAGCCAGGTTTTTATACAGCAACTGCGGGTACTGCATTACCGTGCGTACATTGTTTTGCGGCAATAAATCCGGGAAAATCCGTTTGGTAATTTCCCGGTTTTCCAGCATGTAGGAAACACCGGAAGGCGTGCGCAAATTATCTTCCAGCACATAAAACTCGCCATCGGCATCTCGGATAATATCAATGCCGGCAATGTGGACATAAACATCGTGCGGCACGTTCAGCTCGTGCATTTCACGCAGGTAATGCGGGCAGGAATAGATCATGTCTATCGGCACAATCCCATCTTTCAGAATAAACTGTTCGTTGTAAATATCCTTGAGAAAAAGGTTTAAGGCTTTCAACCGTTGTTTGATACCGCGTTCAATGAAATCCCACTCGGCAGAAGTGATGATGCGCGGGATCACATCAAACGGAAAAATTTTTTCGATGCCTTCGCCGCTGGAATAAACCGTAAACGTGATGCCTTGGTTCATAAATAAACGGCGCGCCATTTCTTCTTTCCGGGTCAAATCTTCCGTGCTGATCTGCTTTAAAAACTCATATACCTTTTGATACGGAACCCTCACGCTGTTATCGGCACACATTTCGTCCCAAACGGTTGGTGTTAAAGGGTATTGGTTTAAAAGTGAGGATGAATCCATAATTGTTTTTGAGGTTTTATTATTAAAACTGTTTTTAACGCAACAATTTTTTGAAAAAGTAGTGTTTATTTTTAACCCGCCCTAAAAATTAATTTAAAATAAAGTTTTTAGAAGCTTGGTTTTATAAACCGTAACGCAGATGCTTCTTTTACCACATAAAAATCAGTAGCTTAATTGTTTTTTTGAAGATGCAGAACGGACACTGATTTTTTAGTGCTAAAAGAAGCATCGTGTTTTTACAAATTGCAATTTTAAAAAAGCAACTTATCGCTTTTTTACGGTCATCGCTTGAAGCAATAACCGCCTTATCTTTTACAGCTTATAAACTTTGTTTAAAAAATATTGTTAAAATTTGCAATCTGTACAGCCCGTCAACCTATCCTGAACTTGCACCTACAAAACCGCTCAATTTTGATTAAATTAAATTTATGATCCATTTAAAAAACTGTATCCTTTCGGCAATTGTATTGTTTTTGATCACCAGTTGTCAGCAACCAACCACCAAAAATGCGGGAAACCAAACTATGAACCAGGCAGAAATTCCAGACTCCAACAGCTTTAAACAAACGCTTGAAGGTAAACAAGTGCACCTTTTTACCATCAGCAACGGCAAAATCAAAGCGGCCATTACCAATTTTGGCGGAAGGTTGGTTAGTTTGCTGGTGCCAGACAGCAGTGGAAAAATTACCGATGTGGTTTTAGGCTACAACAGTTTAAAAGATTATCAGCAATACACCAAAAACGGCGCTTATTTTGGCGCTTTGATTGGCCGTTATGGCAACCGCATTGCCAAAGGAAAATTTATTTTGGATGGCAGGAGCTATCAGTTAGCGATCAATAACCCACCAAACGCATTGCACGGTGGGCCAAAAGGTTTTTCGACCGTGGTTTGGGATGTGGTAAAAACAACGCCAAACAGCGTAGAACTGCATTATTTAGCCAAAGACGGCGAAGAAAGCTATCCCGGAAATTTAGACGTTAATGTTACTTACACTTTAACTAACGATAACGGATTATCCATCACTTACAAAGCTACAACGGATAAAACAACCGTTTTAAACCTCACCAACCACTCTTACTTTAATTTAAACGGCGAAGGCAGCGGGACAATTAACGATCATTTGCTGCAACTAAACGCCAGTCAGTTTACGCCGGTTGATGCTACTTTGATCCCGACAGGAAAGTTGGAACCAGTTGCCGGAACGCCTTTTGATTTTACCAAACCCGAAAAAATAGGCGCACGCATTGATGCAAAAAACGAGCAATTAAAATTTGGAAAAGGCTACGACCATAACTTTGTGTTGGATGCCAAAGAAAAAGGCCAGCATTTAGCCGCGACACTTGTTGGTGATAAAAGCGGCATCGAGATGGAAGTTTACACCGACCAGCCCGGCATCCAATTTTATGGCGGCAACTTTTTAGAAGGTGGCGACAAAGGCAAAAGCGGAAAAGCTTACGAGCACCGCACCGCTTTGTGTTTGGAAACGCAGCATTTCCCGGATTCTCCAAACCAGCCACAGTTTCCAACTACCGTTTTAAAACCTGGGGAAACTTTTAGTTCTACCACTTCTTATAAGTTTCCTGGGAAGAAGTAAAGGGTTTTTTGGTTGATAAAAGAAGCATCGGTTTTTATAGCTGATGCTTTTGTATGGGGTGAAAGTTGGAGGGGATTGAAGTTGTGAGTGAATTAATCAGGTTAGCATAATTGTAATTTTAAAGATTACGAATCTTAAGTTCAAAGGGCGGGATTACAAATTCTGACTAAAAAATAATGACATTAGAGATATTAAAAGCCAATTGACCGAAAACATAATGAGTTTATCAAATGAGAATAAAACAGATTAACCTAAACAACTTTAAAAGGTTTACAAATTTAACGATTACCGATATTCCTGAAAGTGCTAAACTGGTATTGATTATTGGTTCTAACGGTGCTGGTAAATCTTCTGTATTTGATGCTTTTGATTGGCTTAGTAAAGGAATTTCTAAACATAGATATTCAGACATAGATGCTTCTGCTTATTACTCAAAATCAAAAAATCATAATCCTTCCCTTTTAATACGGTTTCATGATAACGGCGACATTATCCAAAAAACGGAAGGATATGTTACCAAGGGGCGGGAATTGGTAGATCGCTTTTTAGGTAGAAGCAGTATTCGTATCGTTCCGCATATTACCAACAATGCTGATACAACCCAAGTCTCTTCTGATGGAGATAGCCCGGTTTCCTATATCGAAAATGATACCAGGTTTATCAACGATGTATTTTTATTTATACAGCATATTAATAGTGCGTTAAGGGAACCTGTTTTTAAAGGTCTACAGGTTGATGTATTGCAAATTTTTAGAAATCTTATTGAACCCTTAAATAGTTCGTTGTTAAACATATTTGGTGCTGATGAAAAAACTACGATACAGATTGCCGAATTCGAAGATGCAACTCCCAACCGGCCCGCAAAACTGATCTTTAAAAAAGGGGAATCTGTTATTAATTATGATCTGCTTAGTCATGGTGAAAAACAAGTTGTTATTTTACTGATTAACTTTATTGTAAGAAAAGAATATTATGAAAACGCCATCATCTTTATTGATGAAATGGATAATCATTTAAATACAACCTTGCAATCTTTTTTATTGGAAGAAATCGTTACCAAATGGATCCCGGATAGTTCCCAATTATGGACAGCATCCCATGCACTTGGTTTTATTGATTATGCCCGCAATAGTGAAAATGCTGCTATTATCGATTTCAATTTATTAAACTTCGATCAGCCACAAACACTTTATCCGCAACCAAAAGACCGTTTAGATGTTTATGAAATTGCAATTCCCAAAGCAACTATTGCATCAATTTTAAAAGGTTATAAGCTATTGGTGGTAGAAAACAAAAACGACGAACATTTTAACGCCGCTTTAGGCCAAGATGGTTATTTGTTTTTGCCAGCCAACAACAACCGGGAAGTATTTTTAACAGTAAAGGCAGATCCGGAAAAAATGGGTTTGCGCGACAGGGATTATTTAAGGAACGATGAAATACAAAAGATCAGGGAAAAAATAATTAACCTTAAAATATTAAACCTTTATACTTTTGAAAATTACATTTATCATCCGGATAACTTGGCAGAATTTAACCCGGCCGGATATGATAAAGAAGCCTACATCCTAGAAATCATATCGCAAAAGAATGCACGGTTAATTGATATAGTTGCAGAAATTGGTACAGCCAGAACGCATTATATTGAGTTTAAAGACTGCATTAAAAATGATGAAAATATCAATCCGATTACTACAGCCCTACAAAGCAATAACTTTGATGATTTTTATCCTTTTTTGAACATGAAAAAGCATTTCAATAAAAATTATCTTAACCAATACAGTTATACGATGTCTGCTTTATCAAAAACCCGGTGGTTTAAACAGTCCATCCTTCAAATTATTAATAGTTAATTAATGTCTAAAAACTGTATTTTCTATAAAAGACGCTTCAGATACCCGCGCGCGTATTCTATTAGAAAAGAAGCCGGATATGAGAATGCCAACGATAAAGTAAACTTCTGGTTTGCATTTGTAATCCCGTCCTTTGAGGTTAGGATCTGTAATCTCTTAATAGCAAACAAAACACCTCTTTTATCCTGCTGTTTCTGCTGGTTGGGATTTTCAGTCCCGTTCTTTGAACTCTGGATTCCTAATATCCAACATAAACTTTTATTTGATAAAAACAGCATCAATAAAAAGGGGGCCTAATCGTATCTTCTCTAACTTTCCAACTTCTTCCCCATCATCTCCACAAAATCATCAAACAAATACCTGGAATCATGTGGGCCGGGAGAAGCTTCCGGGTGATATTGTACCGAAAACGCGTTTTTACCTTTTACGCGGATGCCTTCAATCGAATTATCATTGAGGTTAATGTGCGTAATTTCAACTTTGTCAGAATTTTTCACCGCATCTTGCACTACGCCAAAACCATGATTTTGGGAAGTTACTTCGCAATGGTTTTTAATGATGTTTTTTACCGGATGGTTGATGCCGCGGTGTCCGTTGAACATTTTCTGTGTTGGAATATCGTTTGCCAAAGCCAACAATTGGTGGCCCAAACAAATTCCGAACATAGGTTTATCGGCCTCCAAAATATTTTTTACGGTTTTGATGGCGTAATCCATGGCAGCCGGATCGCCGGGGCCGTTGGAAATAAAATAACCGTTGGGGTTAAATTCCTGCATTTCTTCAAAAGTAGTGTACGAAGGAAAAACACGGGCAAAAACACCACGTTCCGAAAAATTGCGCAGGATGTTTTTCTTCACGCCCAAATCTAAAACGGCAACGCGGTATTCCGAGTTTTCATCGCCAATATCATAAGTTTCATTGGTAGAAACCTGGGAAGAAAGCTCCAGCCCATCCATTGACGGTACTTCTTTTAGCCTTGCTTTTAATACTTCCAAATCAGCAATTTCCGAAGAAATAATGGCGTTCATCGCACCTTTGTCCCGGATATGGCGAACCAGTTCCCGCGTGTCAACATCCGAAATGGAAACAATATTTTGTTCCTGGAAGTAATCCTGGATGGACAGATCTGCCTCTTTCCGGCTGTATTGAATGTTGTAATTTTTGCAAACCAAGCCGGCAATTTGTATTTGTCCGGATTCCGTTTCGTCATGATGAATGCCATAATTGCCGATGTGCGCATTGGTGGTAACCATAATTTGGCCGAAGTAAGAAGGGTCGGTAAAAATTTCCTGGTAGCCCGTCATGCCGGTATTAAAGCAGATTTCGCCAACGGTTGTGCCGATTTTTCCGGCGGCTTTTCCGTGGTAAACCGTGCCATCGGCCAGTAACAAAACGGCTGGTAATTTGGTGAAGTTAGTCATGTTGATTCTGAAAAAAGGTGGATAAAAGAAGCATCTCCCGAAGGAAAACTATAGGTGAAACGCGCAGGAAAAAGCAAAACGGGGTTTCTGTTTTCACAGGAGCCAAAGGTAGTTTTTTCGCTTGATTTTTAGAAGCCTGATTTCAGGTTTTTACCAACGGTTATTCTACATTTACAAATTCCTAAACCAGCTCAAAAGAAATTAAAAATGTCTGTAAATAAAGAAGTTAAGCGGATAACCACCAATACTTTGCAGGAAATGAAGCAACGCGGCGAGAAGATTTCGATGCTTACCGCGTACGATTTTTCGATGGCAACGATTGTGGAAGATGCCGGGATTGATGTGATGCTGGTTGGCGATTCGGCTTCCAACGTGATGGCCGGGCATGAAACAACGCTGCCCATTACGCTGGACCAGATGATCTATCACGCTTCTTCTGTTGTCCGCGCAGCAAAAAAAGCGCTGGTGGTGGTGGATTTGCCTTTCGGTTCTTATCAGGGAAATTCTAAAGAAGCCCTCAATTCAGCCATCCGAATTATGAAAGAAGCCGGTGCACATGCCGTAAATATGGAAGGCGGGACGGAAATTGCCGAATCGGTAACGCGGATTTTGGCGGCCGGAATCCCGGTGATGGGGCATCTGGGCTTAACGCCGCAATCCATTTATAAATTCGGGACTTATACCGTTCGGGCAAAGGAAGAAACGGAAGCGTTGAAGTTAAAATCAGACGCGTTGGCTTTGCAGGAACTGGGCTGTTTTGGTGTGGTTTTGGAGAAAATCCCGGCAAAATTAGCGCAGGAAGTAACCGAAAGTTTATCCATCCCAACCATCGGTATTGGTGCCGGCGGCAATTGCGACGGACAGGTTTTAGTGATCCACGATATGTTGGGCATGAACAAAGGTTTCAAGCCGAGGTTTTTAAGGCAATATGCAAACTTGTTTGACGAAATGAGCCGCGCTGTAAAAGCTTATGTTAAAGATGTAAAGTCGAAAGATTTTCCGGGGCAGAAAGAGCAGTATTGAATTCAGTTTTCGCCTTACTGTCATTTCGACCGAAGGGAGAAATCTTCTTCAAAGCGATTAGACCTTTGTTGTTGAAAGAAGATTCCTCCCTTCGGATCGGAATGACAGCAGGGCAGCTATCTTGCAAAACCCAGCCTTTTCCCCGTTTGGTTGTTCTGCAATTTTCCGTCCGCCCAAATTAAATTTCCGGAGACAATGGTGTGCGTTATCTTGGAATTGAAAGTTTGCCCTTCAAACGGGCTCCAGCCGCATTTGTACAAAATGTTTTCTTTGGAAACTTTCCAAGGCGAATTCAAATCAACCAAAACCAAATCTGCCCAAAAGCCTTCCCGCACAAAACCTCTTTTTTCAACCTGAAAACAAATGGCCGGGTTATGGGCTGTTTTTTCGACAAGCTGTTCTATCGTTAGTTTTTGTTGATGCACCATTTCCAACAACGCAGGCAAAGCATGTTGTACCAAAGGTCCGCCGGAAGGCGCTTCGAGATAAGGTTTTGCTTTTTCTTCAGACGTATGCGGCGCGTGGTCTGTCGCAATTACATCAATATGTCCGGCTAAAACGGCTTGCAAAATCGCGTTTCGGTCTGTTGTTGTTTTTATCGCCGGGTTCCATTTGATGAGGTTTCCTTTCTGTTCATAATCCTCGTCCGAAAACCAAAGATGGTGCACACAGGCTTCGGCAGTAACTTTTTTATCTGCTAAAGGAAGCTTTGATTGAAATAACGGTACTTCTTTTGCCGTCGAAATATGCAGCACATGCAAACGCGTTCCGTTTTTCTTTGCCAATTCAACCGCCATCGAGGAAGACAAATAACAAGCCTCCGTACTTCTGATTTTGGGGTGAAATTTTACCGGGATATTTTCGCCCAACAATTGTTTGTAATGGTTGAGGTTGCTTTTAATCGTCGCTTCGTCCTCACAATGGGCAGCAATCAACATAGGCGATTCTGCAAACAATCTTTCCAGCGTTTTCGGGTTGTCCACCAGCATGTTTCCGGTTGATGACCCCATAAAAACTTTTACGCCGCACACGTTTTGCCGGTCTGTTTTTAAAACTTCCTCCAGATTATCATTGGAAACACCCATGTAAAAAGAGTAGTTGGCCAATGATTTTTGCGCGGCCAACTGATATTTATTTTCCAATAATTCCTGCGTCAACGTATTCGGAACCGTGTTCGGCATTTCCATAAAAGAAGTGATGCCGCCGGCAACCGCAGCCAAAGATTCGGAAGCCAGATCGCCTTTGTAAGTCAGGCCCGGTTCGCGGAAATGCACTTGGTCATCAATGCAACCGGGCAGCAAATGCAAACCTTGAGCGTTGATTTCCTGGTCGGCAGCCGTATCAATGGAAGGAGCAATTTTCTCGATAAAACCATTTTTCAAAAAAATATCGGAAACGTATTGTTTACCTTCGTTTACAATGGTAGCAGATTTGATGAGGATGGAAGCCATGCTTCAAAGATAGAAGCAGGACGAAGAATCCGGCTACAAAAAGAAAATTCTGTTGGGTTTAAACTATCTTTCCCTTCAACAACTCAAACAAAACGTCGCCCCAAAACTGTTACCTATTTTTACCCCATAAAAGAAGCATGAAAAATTTTGCCCTGATACTGTTTTTACCCCTTATATTTTTGCTTAGCCAATGCGGCATCAACAAACAGGTTGAACAAGCCAAAGCGCTGGGCAAATGCCATTTCGATTTGGTTTCTGTGGATAGCATGAACTTGGCGGGTGTCAGCATCAACCGATCTGAAAACGGGCAGGCAGTTAACCTGACGAGTTTGCCGCGTTTGGCAATGGGTTTGATCAGCCGTAACATTCCGTTAAATGCCAACGTTGCCATCAGGATTACGAACGAAACGGGGCAAACAGCAGCCATTGACCAGTTTGAGTACAAGATTTTACTGCGGAACAATGAAATTTTTAACGGTTTTGTAAACCGAAAAGTGGTTGTTCCGGCAGGCGGCGGACAAATTATTGTCCCTGTCCATGTTTTTGGCAATGTTTATAAACTGATTGCCGACCAGCAAACCAGCCAGGCTTTTGGTGATTTGATTTCGAATTTGTCCGGTTCAACAACAACTCCAAAATCTGTGGTAACTTTCAAAATCAGGCCAACGATTGATTTGGGCGGCCATGCTTTCAATTATCCGGGTTATATTAGTTTTGATAAAGAATTTGGGAAATAGGGTTTTGGGGTACGAGGTATGAGTGCGAGGATCGGGATAATTTAAATTTAAGATTTCGTGAAAATATATTGGATGCTTCTTTTACTGGCATAAATTCCTGAAGCTTTTTCTCCAACATTTCCGCTCCCCGTTCCTTCTCACACCGCTCCTAAAAACAAAACCCTATCTTTGCAGCATGCCTGTAACTTTTGACGACTTTAATTTTAACCGGCAAATTTTAAATGCCATTGCCGATGCAGGTTATACCGAACCTACCCCGATCCAGCAAAAAGCGATACCACCAATTTTAAACGGACAAGATGTAATGGGCATTGCCCAAACCGGAACCGGAAAAACGGCCGCTTATGTTTTGCCTTTGTTGATGAAGTTGAAATTTGCGCAAGGCAACGATCCGCGCGCTTTGATCATCGCCCCAACCCGCGAACTGGCGATGCAAATCGAAGAAAACATCAAAACTTTTGCTGTAAATACCGATTTACGGACCGTGGTTTTGTACGGCGGTTTAGGCTCTAAAACACAAATCGAGCAGATTCAAAAAGGTGTGGATATCATCGTTGCTTCGCCCGGCCGCTTTTTGGATATTTATATTGCCGGCCACATTGTTACCAAAACTTTGCAGGTTTTGGTG
>CAXTKQ010000132.1:0-10020 GCA_964244955.1 uncultured Sphingobacteriaceae bacterium
TAAATATCCGGCCAGCCATCGTTGTTTACATCGGTGATCGAAACCGAGTTGCCAAAGCCTTCCATCAATATCCCGGCTTCCTTGGTTACGTTGGTAAAAGTGCCGTTGCCATTGTTTTTGTACAAACGGTCGTTGTTAACCGCGCTTCCATCAGCAATTTTAAGACGGTAAGCAACAGGCGTTCCCTTATCCAATACATTCGTCAGCACATATAAATCCAGCAAGCCATCGTGGTTGTAATCAAAAAAGATACCTTGCGTGCTGTAGCCGTTATCATCAATGCCGTAAGCATGGGCAGATTCTTTAAAAGTTGGGATGCCATCCTTGTTTAGCTTTTGGTTGATGTACAATAAATTCCGGCGCTGGTTGGAGTCTTTGTTAAAAGAAGCACAAACATAAATATCCGGCCAGCCATCGGCATTGATATCAACCACAGAAACGCCGGTACACCAACGGCCTTCGCCGCCAACTGCTGCGGCATCGGTAATATCCTGAAATTTTAAACCGCCTTTGTTCAGGTACATTTTGTTGGAAACCTGATTCCCGGCAAAATAAACGTCCGGCAAACCGTCGTGGTTAAAATCGCCAATGCCCACGCCGGCACCGTTGTACAAATAAGGATGGTTTAAAATGTTCAGGCTATCGCTTTCGGTGATGGTATTTTTAAATTCAACACCGGTTTCGGATGCGGGAAGCAGTTTAAAAAGCGTGTTGGCGTTATCTTTTTTAGAGCAGGAAGCACACGCAAAAGCGATCAGTATCGTGAGCAGTTTCGCGTGACGAAAGGAATTGTATAACATGTTCTGTCCAGGTACTTTCTATAGTAAAACCTGCGTGATGGCAGCAGGTAATTAATCAAGGTTTATAGCGGTGAAATTACCATTTTTTTGTGCTTTATTTTCCGAAAAAATTATAAAAATCAAACTGTTTTAGAACCTGTTTAAATTTGTTCAGGGTTGATCGGCATGCTTCTTTTAGGCAGGTAAATTTGGTGTTGAGAGGAAAGGAGATTATTAAAAAAAGAGGAAGGGCCACTGATTTTTAGGTGGTAAAAGAAGCATCTGGAAAAATTTGAACCAGCTTTGTTTCTTCAAATCCTATCAAAACTTCATCAAATTGTATCGCTTGATGTGGATAAATGTTAAATATATTTTATTAACCATTAAATTTGACCTTTGCCAATTTGCCGGCTATCAAAACCTGAACTGATTTCTTTCTGCTTTTATATGCGTAAGTTGTTCTATGTTTCTTTAATTTCTTTGTTGCTGACCGCGTGTTCTGCACACCGAAACGACTGGAAAAAATCAACCGAAAACGCGGATTACATCCATCGTTCCATCCAGGAAGTTACCGATGTAATGCTGTACGATATTTATTCGCCGCCGGTGGCCAGCCGTATTTATGCTTACATCAGCGTGGCAGGTTATGAAGCGGCAGTCAACGGCAACAGCAAATACATTTCGCTTTCGGGGCAGTTGCACGGTTTGGATTCTTTGCCAAAACCTGATCCGCATAAAAAATACAGCTTTAACCTGGCGGCTTCCCATGCTATTTTAACCGTCGGGAAAACGCTGGTAACTTCGGAAGGGCGGATCGAAGGTTTCCATACCAAATTGATGCAGGAGTTTAAAGATGCAGGCATGCCGGACGACGTGTATGAAAATTCCATCGCCTACGGCAACCAAGTAGCCGACAAAATTTTGGCCTGGGCAGCAAAAGACAAATACAAACAAACGCGGTCTTTATCTAAATACGATGTTTTAAGCGATGACGGCTCTTGGAAACCAACCCCGCCTGCTTATATGAAAGCCGTTGAACCCAACTGGAGCAAACTGCGGCCTTTTATCATAGATTCGGCACAGCAGTTTAAGCCTTTGCCTGCCCCGGCTTTTTCATCAAAACCTGCAAGTTCTTTTTATAAACTGGCTTTGGCGGTCCATGATGCAAATGTTCATCTAACCGAAGAGCAAAAAGACATTGCCAATTTTTGGGACTGCAATCCGTTTAGGGTAAATACCAACGGGCATACGATGTTTGCGGTCAAAAAAATCTCGCCGGGCGGCCATTGGATCAATATTGCGCATTTGGCCTGCAAAAAAGCAAAAGCAGATTATGTAAAAACAGCCGAAACTTATGCCTGTTTGGCGGTTGTTATTGCAGATGGTTTTATCAGTTGCTGGGACGAAAAGTACAGGAGCAAAGTCATCCGGCCGGAAACTTATATCAACCAATACATTGACCAGGCTTGGATGCCGCTGCTGCAAACGCCGCCTTTTCCCGAATATACCAGCGGACATAGTGTTGTTTCCGTTGCCTCCGCCAAAATGCTGACCAAGCTTTTTGGGGATAATTTTAGCTTTGCAGATTCTACGGAAGTACGGTTTGATATTCCGGTCCGCACGTTTAAATCCTTTAACCAAGCGGCCAAAGAAGCAGCCATCAGCCGTTTTTACGGCGGCATCCATTACATCCCTTCCATTGAAAACGGGATGGACGAAGGCGGCAAAATTGCAGAATTTGCCATGCAAAAGTTAAAAACGAGAAGGTAAAATGGGAAAGCGGCGGGCTTGTATTTTAAATTTATTGGATTAATAGGCGATGCTTCTTTTATCGGCATAAATTTGGTAAGCCAGAAATCAAGAAACTTAACCAGCAAAAAACATTGCCCCTAAATTATGTTATGATTTTTAGGGGATAAAAGAAGCATCCAAAACAAACAGAACTGATTTAAAACAAACAACCCTTAATTAATTACGGTGATGAAAAAAAGCAACTTAAAACAAACCTTGGCCAACCTTAAAAAGATGCTCATCGTGATGGTGGTTATTGGCGCAGCCAAAAACGCTGCTGCCCAACAGCCTTTGCGGGTAGTGGTGGCCGGTTTAAACCACGACCATGTGCATGGAATTTTAAGCCAATATGGCAAAGGCAAAGTTGACATTGTTGGCATAGCCGAACCAAATAAGCAGTTGTGGCAAAAATTTGGCAAGATTTATCATTTGCCCGAATCCTTGTTTGCCAGCGACCTGAAACAATTGGTGGTACAGAAAAAACCGGATGCCGTATTGGGCTACAATGCCGTAGGAAAACATTTGGAAGTAGTTGAAATATGCGCGCCCTTAGGGATTCCGGTGATGGTAGAAAAACCATTGGCCGCAACTTTGGCGCAGGCAAAGCAAATTGAAGCATTGGCCAATAAATACCACATCAAAGTGTTGACCAACTTTGAAACCACCTGGTACCCTTCGTATGCAGATGTTTACAACACAATTGAAAAAGACAGCATTGGCCGGATCAGAAAAATGGTGGTGCACGACGGGCACCAGGGTCCGAAAGAAATTGGCTGCAGCCCGGAGTTTTTAAGCTGGCTGACAGACCCGGTATTAAACGGAGCTGGTGCCTTGAACGATTTTGGATGTTACGGTGCAGATTTGATGACCTGGCTGATGAAAGGGCGAAAACCTATCGCCGTTACGGCTGTTGCGCGGCACTACCGGCCTGCTGTTTACCCTAAAGTCGAGGACGATGCAACGATTATTGTAGAATACCCGGAAGCTACCGGCCTGATTGAAGCTTCCTGGAACTGGCCTTTTTCGATCAAAGATTTAGAGGTTTTTGGGGAAATAGGCTACTTGCACGCCTTAAATAATGAAAATATTACCAGCCGGATGCGGGAAAATATCAAAGGCACAAAAAAAGCCAGGCCATTGGCCGAACAGATTGCATCCCCGATTGCGTACCTCACGGCTGTCCTTCAAAACAAGCTTCCGGGAACCGATGATTTATCGTCCTTAAAATACAACATGATCGTGATGGAAATACTGGACGCGGCAAAACGCTCGGCAGCAACCGGTAAAAGAGTGGTTTTATAAGATTGTTGCTGTTGGTTGGTCAGGATTTATTATTTGCCGGAAATTGAAAACAATGCTTCTTTTATCGGGTAAAATTTAGTCTTTGAATTTTATCTGATAAAAGAAGCATCTAAAGCTCACTAATTTTTGGGTGATAAAAGAAGCATCGAAAATAAAAGGAACAAAGTATATGAAGCAGATTTAAACATGCTCCATGCCGTAATGCTTTAACACATCTTCTGGCACGCCCGTCCACCGGTTTGGCGAATTGCCAACATAGCCAATATCTTTGATGCCTATTTTACTGGTATAAAAGCCGGAAGCGGTAAGGTCGCGCATTCGGTTAAAAAATATCACGCCCGGTTTCATTTCCGGTTTAGCCTTTAGCGGATAGGCTATTTCGGTAACCATTTCTATTTGCTGTTGCGGTGTGCAATCTGTAAAAGTATGGTTATAGCGGTTCATACATTGCAAATCAAGCCAGCGCAGGCCGCCACGCATTGGCGTCTGGTGTTCAGGAATATCTTTTACGATAAACTCTATAAAATCCGGCACTTTGGCATCCGATGCACTTCCCGAATGCGCATCTTTCGGGATAATGATATCGCCCAAAACCGTTATCGTTGCCATTTCCTGCTTGGTAAAAAATGTTTCGGCCTTTAGCTTTTTGTCCCGGTCTATTTCGTAAGGCTGTCGGCCTGCTTCGTCTCCAGCCGGGGTTGCCGCAACTTCTGCTGTTTTGTTTGTATCCTGTTTACAGGCATCCAGTAGTACGGCTGTTGAAAGTGTGGCTAAGCCTAATGCTTTTAAAGAATCGCGTCTGTTCATTGTAATATTGAAAATAGCGGTTAAACGTTTAATTTTTTTCTTTGCTCGAGGATATATTCGCTTGTGCGCATAGACAGGGCCAAAATTGTCCAGGTCGCGTTTTTATCGCCTTGCTGCACAAAAGGGGAAGCATCCACCACAAACAGGTTTTTACAATCATGGGCCTGGCACCATTTGTTTAAGGCTGATTTTTTAGGGTCGTCTCCCATTCTTACGGTGCCTACTTCATGGATGATTTTGCCTGGTGCTTCGAGGCCGTAATTGGTTTCCGGGCCGGGAATATCCGAAGTGATGATGGCGCCCATTTCGTGCATGATAGACTGAAAGGTTTCCTGCATGTGTTTTGCCTGTTTAATTTCGGCATCCGTCCATTTATAATGAAACCTTAACACAGGGATACCATATTTGTCCACTACGTTAGGGTCTATTTCGCAATAATTGTCTTCCCTTGCGATAGCGGTACCGCGGCCTGCCATGCCCACTTGTGTGCCATAAAAACGGCGGTAGTCATCTTTTAAAGAAACACCAAAACCACCGGCTTCTTTCTTTTTGCCATCGCGCCCCGGCACCAGTCCGTTAAAAGCTTGGATGCCGCCCGAAAAACCATAAGAAGGCATATGCAGGCCGCCGCCATACTCGATATGGTAACCGCGCGGAAAATCCAATTTTTTATTGTCCAGCCACCAAGGCGTATAAATATGCACGCTGCCTACGCCGTCTTCATTGTAGCGTTTGCGGTCCATCAACTGCGGCAAAAAACCGCCCAAACTTGCACCGGTAGAATCATGGATATATTTACCTACAATGCCGCTGCTGTTTGCCAGGCCGCCGGGGTGATTGGCCGAGACGGAGTTAAGCAGCAAACGCGCTGTTTCTCCGGCACTTGCGCCTAAAATCACAATTTTGGCATTCACCTGGTATTCCTGTAAATCTTTCCTGTCCACATAGGAAACGCCGGTGGCCTGGCCATCATGGCCGGTCAAAACTTCGCGTACCATGGCGTTCGTGATCACCTTTAAATTACCGGTTTTTATGGCCGGGATAACCAAACAGGAGGAAGAAGAAAAATCTGCATAAACCTTACAGCTACGGCCGCATTGCCCGCAGTAAAAGCACGAACCGCGGTCTTTGTTGTTGGGCAATGCCTCTGTCAAAACCGAACCTCTGCCCGTGATTACTTTTACGCCGGCTTTGGTTGCGCCTTGTTTGATAAACAATTCGTTGAGGCGTGGTTTTGGCGGAGGCAAAAAGATGCCATCCGGTTCGTTTTCCAGCCCTTCCACGGTGCCGTACACACCGATCAGCCGGTCAACTTTGTCATAAAAAGGTTTTACATCAGCATAAGTAATTGGCCAATCATCGGTCAAACCATCCAAATGATGGCTTTTAAAATCGTTCGGGCCCATCCGCAACGAGATACGGCCCCAATGGTTGGTGCGGCCGCCCAGCATCCTTGCCCGAAACCAGTTGAATTCTGTTTTATCTTTAGTGGTATAAGGTTCGCCATCCAGTTCCCAGCCGCCATAAGCTGCGTCAAAATCGCCGAAAGGGCGTGTTGTGGCGGCCCCTCTTCTTGGTGATTCGTACGGGAATTTCAATTGCTGCGAATCTTTGGCCGGGTCAAAATACGCGCCGGCCTCAAGCATTAATACTTTTAAGCCTGCATGTGCCAAAACATAACCGGCCATACCGCCGCCGGCGCCCGAGCCAACAATTACAGCATCATAAGTGGTACCTGATTTTTTGATTTGAAAATCACTCATAAAAACGAAATAGAAATTGGTTAATAGTTGTCAGCAATCAGCTATCAGAAACACAGCAACAGGGTTAATTTTTACCCGGTAAAAGAAGCATCGTGTTCCCTTTAAAAAGTAATATTTAATGTATTGGTTTAATGGTTTTGATTGCTAAAGATAGTTTATATTTTTCTTACAGCCTTTATCCGAAAGCAATTTATAATGCTTCTTTTATGCCTATAAATTTTGTGCCTGAAACACACTGATTTTTATGCGATAAAAGAAGCATCTAAAAAATATTCTTAACAAAGTTCAACCGGCTTTTGATAATAACTCCATTTTCCCGGAATTAAGTATCTTTGGCCTTTCCGAATTGATTATTTTTCTGTTGATAACGAATACGGAAAATCTGCCGGGTTTGACCCTCTTTGCTTGTTTGGTACAGATGACATACTGAAGTTTAACACCGCGCCTTTTTGCAAACCGCTATGGCTGATCCAGTTTTTAGAATACGGCTTTCCGTCCATTTGCAACGATTGCACGTAGCGGTTTTCGGCACTGTTGGCAGGGGCGTTGATTACCACAGTTTTTCCGCTTTCTAAATTTAAAGTTATCTTTTTAAACAAAGGCGCACCCAATACATATTGGTCTGTTGCAGGCGTTACCGGATAAAAACCCATCGCCGAAAAAACATACCAGGCAGAGGTTTGGCCGTTGTCCTCATCGCCGCAATAACCATCAGGCGTGGCCCTATACATTCTATTCATGGTTTCACGTGCCCAATACTGTGTTTTATAAGGCGCACCGCCAAAATTGTACAAGTAGATCATGTGCTGGATGGGCTGGTTGCCATGTGCATACTGGCCCATGTCTGCAATTTGCATTTCACGGATCTCATGGATCACACCGCCGTAAGCACTGTCATCAAAAACAGGGGGCATAGAAAAAACAGAATCCAGTTTGGTTACAAATTTTTCATGGCCGCCCATCAGCTTTGCCAAGCCGTCCACATCCTGAAAAACGGACCAGGTGTAGTGCCAACTGTTTCCTTCGGTAAATGCGCCGCCCCACCTGAACGGGTTGAAAGGGCTTTGAAACGTTCCGTCGGCATTTTTACCACGCATTAAACCGGATGAAGGATCGAAAAGGTTTTTGTAGTTCATTGCCCTTTTTTTGTAAATGTCTATCTCAGAAGCTGGTTTCCCCAAAGCACGGCCCAATTGGTAAATGGTAAAGTCATCGTAAGAATACTCTAAAGTTTTGGCAGCATTCTCACTGATTTTTACATCATACGGCACATAGCCCAGCTCGTTGTAATATTTAACGCCGTTCCGGCCAACCGCTTCGATCGGCCCCTGGTTGTTGGCGTCGTGTTTTAAAGCTTCCCAAAGGGTATTGATATCATAACCGCGGCCTCCTTTGATATAGGCATCAGAAACAACAGAAGCTGAATTGTTGCCCACCATAATATTGGCATAGCCTGGGCTGCTCCACTCGGGCAGCCAACCGCCTTCTTTATAATCGTTGATCAAACCCTGCTGCATTTCTTTGTTGATGGAAGGGTAAACCAGGTTCAAGAATGGATACAAAGCCCGGAAAGTATCCCAAAAACCAGTACCGGCAAACATATATCCAGGCAAGATTTCCCCATTGTATGGGCTCCAGTGCACAATTTTGTTGCTGGCATTAACCTCATACATTTTATTCGGGAAGAATAACGTGCGGTACACGCAAGAATAAAAAGTATGCACCTGGTCTGCCGTTCCGCCTTCTATCGAAATCCTGCTTAAGGTTTTGTTCCAAACAGCTTTAGCTTTTGCTTTGGTTGCGTCGAAAGAATCGTTGGCCAGTTCTCTTTTTAAGTTGAGGTCTGCCTGCTCAAAACTGATAAAAGACGATGCTGTTTTTAGCCCTACTTTTTCGCCTTTTGTCGTTTTAAAACCAATAACGGCACCGGTACGGTCGCTTTGCAGTTCCAAATCCTGGTTGTTTAGTTGGTTGCCCGACCAGGTTTTTGCCAAACTAAAGTCTTTGTCGAAGTAAATAACAAAGTAGTTTTTAAAGTTTTTGGGGATTGGCCCGCGGGCGTATTTGGTGGTATAACCAATCACTTTTCTTTCCTTGGGCATGATCTTGATGTACGAGCCTTTGTCCAAAGCATCAATAACCACAAAAGAACTGTCGGATTTAGGGAACGTAAACCTAAATTGAGCGGCCCTTTCTGTCGGTGTAATTTCGGTGGTTACATCCGGATCTGCTAAAAAAACGCTGTAATAATAGGGTTTGGATACTTCTGCTTTGTGGCTAAACCAACTCGCCCTGTCATCGTCGGTAAATTTCAGCTTTCCGTTGCCGGGCATAATGGCAAAAGCACCGTAATCGTTCATCCAGGGCGATGGCTGGTGGGTTTGTTTAAACCCGCGGATTTTGTCGGCATCATAAGTATAAGCCCAGCCGTCGCCCATCCTGCCGGTTTGCGGCGTCCAGGTATTCATTCCCCATGGCAAAGCGATAGCTGGATAAGTATTTCCGTTGGATAAGCTTGGTTTTGAGGCTGATCCCATCAACGGGTTGATCCATTCGACCGGATCGGTAACCTGGGTTACCGTTTGCGCAGAAGCTGTTGCAGCGCCAAGGCTTAATAGTGCAATAAGTAGTTTCTTCATTGATGTTAGTGATGTTTATGCTATTGCCGGGTTTTTTAGGTACTCGGCCCAAAGTTCGTCTAAATTTTTTCCAGTCAGCGTTTTCCAGATATCATCTGTATAAGTATGGTCGCGTAGGCTTTTATCTACAGTTTTGATGATGCCCGGTTTTACTTTGGCTTGCATCCAGGCAAAAAACCTGGCCGTAATGCGGTAGCTGTTTTTATAGCTTTGGGTTGGTTTTACATCTGGTAAAGTCCATTTGGCACCGGCATTGTCCACGCCAAACTGATAACGGGCATAATCGGCAATGCCTTCCGTCAGCCATCCCGGGCCAACGCTTTCGCCATAATTTTGTACGATGTGCATCACTTCATGTGTAACCACGTCCACATCTTGTGGATGTTTGCTCATATAAGCAGGACTAAAAACAACCCTGCCGTTTGAAGTTGCGGCAACACCTTTATAAGCAGTATCTACAAAAAACGTAACCTGTTTTGAAGTTTCCGGGTTGTATTCTTTGGCGAGTTTTGGGTAAACGGTAAAAAAAGTTTCGACCAGCCGTTTCTTCAAAGCTGGGTCGAACGCGGCATAATTACTTTCAAAAGTAAGTGTATAACCATTTTTACGGGTAACATCCTGCGCTTTCAACTGCCGAAACGGGAGCAGGGCAAACAAGAACAAAGCACTAAAAAAAGTAATTTTTTTCATTTCAGAAGCTGTTTTAAAGCCCTCATAATATCTGGAAGCTACTACTGGTATTACTTTGTACCAACAGCTTTTTCAAATATTAGCAATTGTTTAGGTTGATAAATCAGTTAACGGGGCTAAGATAGGTTTTTGAGGTTTAATTTAAAGTTACATTCTAAATATTACAATGCTTCTTTTAGCACTAAAAAATTGGTGGTGTCAAATTCCTGTTTTTCACTCTCATTTCCGGCTTACCGAAAACGGTTTGTC
>CAXTKQ010000132.1:10030-10526 GCA_964244955.1 uncultured Sphingobacteriaceae bacterium
TACCACGGTTGGTAGCAGCCTTGTTGTCCATTTCCAGTTTTAAAATTCCGCCGTTGGTTATTTCACTGTGTTTTAAAAAATCCCGGTCAAAAGGTTTTCCGTTTAAACTGGCGGTTTTGATGTACACGTTTTCTTTAGAATTTGCCGGTGCTTCGATGATGAATTTTTTGCCGTTTTCCAGCGTGATCGTTGTTTTTTTAAACATCGGGCTGCCCATCACGTATTCATCAGTTCCGGGCGTAACGCTGTAAAAACCAAGGGCACTTAGCACATACCAGGAAGAAGTTTGGCCCTGGTCTTCATCTCCGGGATAGCCGTTTTCGGTTGAGTTGTACAGTTTATACATCGCTTCCCGAGCATGAAACTGGGCTTTCCAGGGTTGGCCGGCGTAGTTGTACAAATAAACCATGTGTTGGATCGGCTGGTTGCCGTGCGCGTATTGCCCCATATTGGCCATCACCATTTCTGTCATTTCGTGGATCATACCGCCGTAACT
>CAXTKQ010000133.1:0-10451 GCA_964244955.1 uncultured Sphingobacteriaceae bacterium
TTATCCCTTATTTAATTGCTTTCCTATCGTATCACAAACATAGGATGACAATGCGTTTAATATTTTATTTCAAATCCAGCTTTTTGCAAGTCTTCCCAGAAACTTGGATAGGATTTTTCCACCACTTTAAAATCTTCAATTTCAACCTCCGGCACGATCAAAGCCAGCGGCGCAAAAGCCATCGCCATGCGGTGGTCTTCGTACGTGTTGATGAAAACTTTTTTGGGAATGCTTCTTTTAGCACAGTTTAATTTGTAAACCTGGCCTTTTTCAATTAATTCGACACCGATTTTTGCCAGTTCATTTTGCAGCGCTCTTACACGGTCGGTTTCTTTGATCTTTAACGTTTCCAAGCCGGTAAAAGAAGCATCGTGGCCCAAAGCTGCACAAACCACAACCACGGTTTGCGCCAAATCAGGACAGGTTTTAAAATCAAAAATTTTACGGACAACGGCTTTCGGTTCTTTTTTCAGCCAAACGCCGCCATTTTTAAATTGCGAGGTAATACCGAAATTCGCCATGATTTCCGTGATCGTACTGTCGCCCTGCAAGCTGTAAAGCGTTAATCCGGGCAGAAAAATTTCAGCTTCCTCACACAAAGCCGCAATAGCATACCAGTAAGAAGCCGCGCTCCAGTCAGGTTCCACATAAATAGTTGCAGGTTGAAAAGCTTGGTTTTGGATGGAAATAATAGGACCGTTCCATTGATGTTGGATGCCGCATTGCTGCAACATCGACAAAGTCATTTCTACATATGGTTTCGATGTTAACTCGCCTTCAATATTCAAATTTAAACCTAACGGCAATTGTGGAGCAATTAGCAATAAAGCAGTAATATACTGACTGCTGATATCGCCTTTGATCGAAATAGCTGCGGTTTGCTGTTCAAATCCGCCGGTAATTTTAATTGGCGGGAAACCTTCTTTTTCCTCGTAACCAATCTCCGCGCCTAAAGTCCGCAAAGCATCAACCAAAATACCAATCGGGCGTTGCTTCATGCGTTCCGTTCCCGTTAAAACCACCTGATGCTGTTTTTGCAAGGTAAAATAGGCCGTTAAAAAACGCATGGCGGTGCCGGCGGGGCCGATGTTGATGGTAGCTGTCAGCTTAGAGCTATCAGCATTCAGCTTTTGGCCGGCGTTCAATTGCTGATTGCTGATTGCTGATTGCTGATTGCCCTCCTCCAAAACCTTTCCCAACGTAACCGTATCTGCCGCTTCGGATAAATTTTCCACCTTCACTTTGCCTTCGCTTAAAGCGGCAATCACCAACGCACGGTTGCATTCGCTTTTAGAACCCGTCAGTTTGATCGTGGTGTTTACCGTTTGGTCGGGCTTGCTTAAAATCAAATTTCCGGCTTTCATTTAAGCTTCGGCAACCGTAGTATGGTTCATAATTTCGGTTTGCTTGCGGATGGATTCGTGGTGCATCAGCTCCAGCAATTTCTCGGTAAAATCGGTGCTTAATTTTAAAGCTTTGGCGTACGAAGTGCGTTTGTGCAAAATCTCGTCCCAACGGTTTACCTGCAAAATGGTAACGTTGTTGTCTCTTTTGTACGCGCCAATTTTTTCGACAACCTGCATTCTTTCTGCCATTTTAGAAATGATCTGGTCATCAATTTTATCAATTTGAGCGCGCAGTTCCGCCATTTTATCAATCACGGCTTTATCTTTCAGTTCCGGCTTGCGTTGCGTTAAATGGTCCATCAAATCGCTTAAAGCTGAAGGTGTTAATTGTTGTTTGGCATCCGTCCAGGCAAGAGAAGGATCAATATGCGATTCGATCATCAAGCCCTGCATATCCATATCCAATGCTTTTTGGGCGATGTACGGGATCAGTTCGCGGTTGCCGCAAATATGGCTTGGATCGTTGATAATCGGCAATTCAGGGGCTAAAGTTTTTAAGCTGATGGCCAAATCCCAATGCGGTTCGTTGCGGAAAGCCGATTTTTCGAAAGAAGAAAACCCGCGGTGGATAGCAGCCAGCTTGGTAATTCCTGCATGATTAATACGTTCTAAAGCGCCAATCCACAAAGAAAGGTCTGGGTTCACCGGATTTTTAACCATCACCGGCACATCAACACCTTTTAAAGCATCCGCAATTTCCTGGACGGTAAACGGGTTAACGGTAGAACGCGCACCAATCCATAAAATATCAATGCCCGCGTTTAAAGCTTCTTCCACGTGTTTGGCGTTGGCCACTTCCACCGCAGTTGGTAAACCGGTTTCTGCTTTGGCACGTTTTAACCATTCCAAACCAATGCTGCCGATGCCTTCAAATTCGCCTGGGCGCGTGCGCGGTTTCCAGATGCCGGCGCGCAAAACGCTTGCTTTTCCGGTTTTGGCAATTAAATGTGCCGTTGCAAGCAATTGTTCTTCGGTTTCGGCACTGCAAGGGCCGGCAATCAGCAAAGGTTCGTGGTTGGTTTTCATCCAGGAACTAAGCGGTTGTATTTTAAGATCGAGTTTCATAATGATGGGGATTTGAGATTGGGTTTGATGAAATTTATGTGCTAAAAGAAGTATGTCAGATCTTGTCGTTTTTACGGTATTCGCCCAGAATATTAAAGTTTTGCGTGTATTTTAAAACCTGTTTAATTGCAGCATCATACTGCCGGGCTTCCTGCCATTCTACATCGGCATAAAAATTATACTCGTTCGGTTTGCCCAAAACCGGCATAGATTGTATTTTGCTGAGGTTTACTTCATGCTCCGCAAAAATATTTAACACTTTGGCGAGCGAACCGATCTCGTTTCCGGATTGAAAACAAAGGGAAGCTTTGTTGGGATTGGCCACCGTTCCGTTTTGTTTATCCGCCATAATTAAAAATCGGGTAAAATTCTTTTTGTTGGATTCGATGCGTTTTTCCAGTGCGTTCAATTCGTACAATTCTGCCGCCATGGTATTGGCAATGGCAACGGTGTCCATCAATTTTTCGTCGCGGACACGTTTCGCGCAAGCCGCGGTATCGGTACTTTCAATCACTTTAATTTGCGGATATTCTTCCATAAAATCCACACATTGACGCAACGCTATCGGATGCGAAATGGCAAATTTTACGTCTTCAAATTTTACGCCCGGGTAAGCCAGCAGATGCAGTTGTATCCGCAGGGAAACTTCGCCAACTACCGGGAAATTGTAGTTCATCATCAGCGAATAGTTGGGCAGCAAACTGCCGGCAATGCTGTTTTCGATGGCCATTACCACATAATCTGCTTCTTTGCGGTTTAACGCCTCAAAAGTCTGTTTAAAAGAAGTACATTCTACCAGTTCAATATCTTCGCCAAAAAACTTGACGGCGGCTTCCTGATGGAAAGAAGCTTTGATCCCTTGTATGGCAACGCGTGGTTTGTTCATGCTGTTTTTACAATGCAAAAAGTCCCGGCCTTTCGGGCCGGGACTTTTTGATATTTTATTTCTTTATGAAGATTTACATATCAAACCCGGCCTTTACCACTAAAGTAAAAGTAAAAAAAGCCGAAAAAGAATGTGTTGTTAAAAGTCATTGTTGTATTGCGTTTTCAAATGTACATGGAAAAATGAGAATGTCAAGAGGAAAGTTTAATTATTTTAAAGTTAACGAGTTCAGCACCGTTTTGAATTGGATTTTTAAAGGTTCGATACTGGTTTGGATAATATCCCAAATGGTATAAAGATCAACGCCAAAATATTCGTGTACCAAAATATTTCTCAATCCAATCAATTGTTTCCAGGGAAGGTCAGGAAAATTATCCTGAGTTGATTTAGAAATATGGTTTGATGCTTCACCAATTATTTCCAATAGTTTTATTGAAGCTAATTGAAAAGCAGTTTCTGATTTAAAATCTTCAAAAGATTTATTTTCGGATAGTTTAATCAATTGTTCAATTGCATCCAAAACATGATTTACCCTGATTTTATCTTTATGATAAACGCTCATAAACTAACCGTTTATCTTTTTCTATAAAAGGCTTGATATAAGGCGAAGCACTGTTGGTGGTTACCAAATCTACTTCCAGGTTTAGTAATTCTTTTAATTGTTCAAACCAACCGTAAAAAGCCAAACCTGTGTTTTGCTGGTAATCCAATTCCAGATACAAGTCTAAATCGCTGTTGGGTTTTTCTTCTCCGCGGGCAAAAGAACCAAACACATAAACTTTTTTTACAGGTTTATCTGCAAAAAAAGTTTTGATTTTCTGAATTATTAAAGCATTTGGTTCCACAATCAAACTTACAGAAATTTTGCTGATGTGAATACTTCTTTTAGCAGTAAAATTTTTGTTAATACATTATCTAAAAAAGTTACAACATGCTAAGCAAACTCTTTTTGCCTCGCTTGATTAACTCCTCCAGAAACTTGGATCGAAAAGCAGAAGTTGATATTAACATATTTGAAAATTTTATGGCTGATCCATCTTTAAAACATATCTCATAAACCGCAATTATATTTGGGTTTCGGGTACCGCGAAATTCATAAACCAATACTTCTTTTATATCATCTTTATTATAAGTTTCGATGTTATTTTCATCATATCCAAAATGAAAGATTGGATTTCCTTTAGAAATTTGAAGATAATTATTTTGATTGTTGATTGCAGAATAAACCATCTTATACAAAACAACATTAAAGAAAATAGAAGCAAGTGTAAAGAAAATGGTTAACAGTATGTGTGTATTTTTTGTAAGCGACGGATTATCTTTTGTAAACAATAAAATATCTATTGCTGTAAGTATAATTGCATAAAATACTATCAAATGAATCAGTATTAAAACCCGCCAGAGTTTAACTTGATATTCAAAATAATTAGTAACAAAATTAGCCTGGTTGCCAATATTAAAGAAATGCTTTTCAAATTGCTGTAAGTCTAATTGCTTCTCGAAAAATTTTGTAACAATAGCGCAAGCATTATCAATAGTTGGAGCGTGGTATTCGTACAAATGATTGTTGTTATCGAGGTAATACAAACAAAACTTTCCGTTAAAATACAAACCAATTTTTAACCAGTTAATGTCCTCGTCCCGGATAGTTACAGAAGGACCGGTCAATTCAACAGATGTTAAAGGGCGTTCTTCATCCCAGGGAAAAGTCTTAATCAGTTCAATCGTTTCCGCTAATGTTCTTGCCTTTTCTTCTGAAAATTCTCCTTTTTCGTAAGTTTTATGTTGAAGCTTGGAAATGAAATCAGGCATATTCGGAATAACATCAAACTGTAAACAGCTATAAAGTTATTGTAAAAATCCAATTACTTCACCTCCTCCAGCCCCGCATAATACTCCTTTTGCATCACCTTAGCAACCTGCGTACTGCCATCATGGCTCCAACCGGGAGGCATCACCAAATACTTCACTTTATCTGCAAAAGTTGGTGCTTTTTTTACATCGGCAATTAAGGCGCGCCATTCGTGGAAGATGATGTTCACCGCGCCCATATCTTCCGGTTGCGTAGTTATTCCGTATTTAATTGGTTCGGGCAAATCCTCCTGATAAGTTCCAAACATGCGGTCCCAAATGATAAACATCATGCCCATATTTTTATCCAAATAAGGCACGTTGGAAGCATGATGAATGCGGTGATGCGCAGGTGTTACAAAAATGAAACTATACCATTTTGGGAAGTTAATTTCAACCTGCGTATGCACCAAATTGCCGTAAAGTTGTGTTAAAAGATAAGCATACAAAATATCTATGGCCGAAAAACCCATTAGCGCCAGCGGCAAATAAAAGAAAACGCGGTAAAGCGGTTCAAAAACGGTGGAACGAAAACCGGTTGTTAAATTAAAATGTTCGGAAGAATGGTGCGTTACGTGCATCGCCCAAAACAGGCGGCTGTAATGGCCAACGTAATGCAAAACCCAGTACAAAAAATCTTGCGTTGCCACCAGCACAAACCAGTAAAGGAATACGTTTTTAATTTCAAAAAATCGGAACTGGTAAAAATAGTTCAGCATAAAAAACGTGGCGCCTTTTACAATCAGGTTGATAAAAAAAGTAAGCGTGGTGAGATAAATATTCGTCCAGGTATCGCGTTTTTCGTACAGTTTGCGGTCTTCGCGGTAGCTGAAATACATTTCAACCAGCGTTAAAACGATCAGCAGGGCAAATAAACCGGCGGCGGCCTGATTTTTAAGGTCTAAATGAAGCATGAAAACTATGAGTTCTGGTAAAAGGATAAACTTCTGCAAAGTTCCTCTTCGTTGCAGAAAATATCAATAGTGCAATGTCCAATCTGTGTCAACAACGAGCAGTTGATTTTTCCAGAATTGTTCTTCTTATCGCTTTTCATCAGTTCGATTAAAGCCGGAACAGATGCTTCTTTTATCGTATATTTTTCATAAAACCGGCCAAAAGTTTCCATAATTTCTACCAGTTCGGCGGCGGTCAGTTCTGTTTTTTCGACCGATAAAAACGCTTCGCAAACCATGCCGATGGCAATCGCTTCGCCGTGTGTTAATGGTGTGGGGTCGTTTTTTAAAGAATAACTTTCGATAGCGTGGCCAACGGTATGCCCGAAATTCAGGATTTTGCGCAAGCCTTTTTCTTCTGGGTCTTGCTTTACCACTTCGTTTTTAATGGTGATGGAATGGTAAATCAGTTCCGGGTCAATCGTTTCGGGCGATGCTTCTTTTAGCAGGTTAAAATAAGTGCGGTCAGCAATTAAGCCGTGTTTCAACATTTCTGCAAAACCCGAAATTGTCTGGCGTTTTGGCAATGTGCGCAGGAAAAAAGTATCGATAAAAACAGCATTCGGTTGCGCAAACGTGCCGATGATATTTTTAAGATGATCCATATCAATGCCGGTTTTGCCGCCAACAGAAGCATCAACCTGCGAAAGCAGCGTGGTTGGGATTTGCACAAAATCAATCCCTCTTTTAAAAGTGGATGCCGCAAAACCGCCAATATCAGTAATTACGCCGCCGCCAACGTTGATGAGCAAACTGTTTCGATCGGCACCAAAATCAATTAGCATCCGCCAAATGCCAATGCAAAAATCAATAGTTTTATTTTCCTCGCCGGAGGTAATCTCAATCAAATCATATTCGGTAATTTGAAACTGACTGATAAGCAGCGGCAAACAATGTTTTTCGGTTTGTTCATCCACCAAAAAGAAAACTTTGCTGTAATTTTTCTCCCGAAGAAACTGGTTAAGTGCGGCAAAATCATCGTTAAAAACAATGGGGTAGGAGAGGCTTTGTATGGTTTCCATGCTTATTTTACTACGATTTTTTTGCCGTCGAATTCCACATGGTCGCCAACTTTTATCTTTAATCTTTTTCTGAAATCTACCTCGCCATTGTACTTTACCAAACCTTCCGAAACAACCATTTGTGCTTCGCCGCCGGATTGCACCAAATTGGTGGCTTTTAACAATTGGATCAGCGGGATAAATTCGCCCTGTAATTTAAATTCGATCATAAGCCTGCAAAAATATAAAATTGCTGCCAGCCAACGTTATTCTGTTGTTCAAACCTTAATTTTGTGTTATGGAAATCCCTGAGCCACGCCAAATCACCTCAAAAAACACGCCTTTATCTTTCGAAAATACCGCAATTGCTTTTCGCCATGCGGACAACAACGATTTGAAACGTGCATACTGGTTGTTCAAAATTATCAACCTAAACTTTTTGGTAAAAATTGGCCCGCCGCTTACCAACTTTGCTTTTCGTATGGGTTTGCCTATCAAACCGATGGTTAAAGCAACCATTTTTAAACAGTTTTGCGGCGGAGAAACCATTGCCGAGTGCGAGCCGAGGATCCGTAATCTGCAATCTGGTAACGTGGGAACGATACTGGATTATTCGGTAGAAGGCGAGAACGAAGAAGCCGTTTTTGATGAAACGCGCGACCAGATTATTGCTACGATAAAACGGGCAAAAGGCGATAAAGCCATTCCGTTAACGGTTTTTAAAGTTACCGGCGTAGGCAGTTTTGAATTGCTGGAAAAAGCAGATGCCGGTTTAACTTTTTCTGCGGAGGAAGAAATGGCTTGGCAGCGTGTTTTTGACCGTGTGGATTTGATCTGCCAAACCGCTTTTGATCTGGATGTCCCGGTGATGGTTGATGCGGAAGAAACCTGGATCCAACGAACGATTGATTTGCTGGCGATGAACATGATGCGGCAGTACAACCGGCAAAAAGCAATTGTTTACAACACGTACCAGCTTTACCGGCACGATAAATTGGCGTCGTTACAGGCCGATTATGCCGATGCCTTAAAAGAAGGTTTTTTGCTGGGCGCGAAGTTGGTTCGCGGCGCATACATGGAAAAAGAAAACCGGCGCGCTGCCGAAAAAGGTTATCCAACACTAATTCAACCCAACAAAGCAGCAACTGACCGTGATTATGATTTGGCCGTCCGTTTTTGTATCAAAAATATCGACCGCATTGCTTTTGTTGCCGGCACGCACAACGAGCAAAGCTGCAAGCTACTGGCCGATTTGCTGAACGAAAACCAGATTGGCCACAACCATCCGCATGTTTATTTTTCGCAACTGCTGGGCATGAGCGATAATTTAAGCTTTAACCTTTCTAACGCAGGTTACAATGTGGCCAAGTACGTGCCTTTTGGGCCGGTAAAAGCCGTACTGCCGTACTTGTTCCGCCGTGCACAGGAAAACACAGCCATTGCCGGGCAAACCAGCCGCGAGTTGGGTTTGATCAGCAAAGAGAAAAAACGGAGAAGGATTTAAACCGATACTGTTTTTACCGGCAAAAAATCTGTGGCGTAAATAATTATCTTTGGCGATGCTCATTCCGCAGGTTAAATGAAGTGTTTTATGACGGAGAAAAAAACTTCTTCAGATAAAACCGTCCTGTATTTTCTGCTGGTTTGGGGCCTGGCCAACCTCCTGCAAAGCTATTTTACCGAACTTCACCCCGACGAAGCTTACTACTGGCTTTACTCGCGTTTTTTAGATTGGGGCTATTTCGACCATCCGCCGATGGTGGCGTTGTTTATCCGCGCTGGTGATTCCTTGTTCCACAACGAACTCAGTTTGCGTTTGCTTACTGTTTTTAGCAGCACTTTTTCGTGGTGGGTTTTATGGCAAATCGTTAAAAAATATCAGGTAGCAGCGAAGTGGTTTGTGCTGGTTGTCAGCTCCGTTTCCATCTTTCATATTTTCGGTTTTACCACCACGCCGGATGCGCCGCTGTTCTTTTTCAGCACGTTGTTTTACTTCTTTTACCAACAATATTTAGAAAAAGACAAACCCGGAATTGCCATTTTGCTTAGTTTGGCACTTGCCGGAGCTTTGTACAGTAAATACCACGCGGTTTTACTGGTAATTTTTACGATGATATCAAACCCAAAACTCTTCCGCCGGAAATCTTTCTGGCTGGTTGCCGCGCTTACGCTGATACTGTTTTTACCACATGTTTTTTGGCAAATCAACCACGGTTTTCCTTCGGTGAAATACCATTTGTTTGAGCGTTCGGCCAGTCATTACCGGTTTGAGTTTACCGCATTATTTCTGATCGGACAATTGTTTATGGCCGGCCCATTAATAAGTTGGTTTTGGTATAAGCAGATTGCACGTTTCCGTTCAACTGATATTTTCACCCGGACACTGCTGTTTAATTTCGTCGGAACATTGCTTTTTTTTCTGGCAAACACCTTAAAAGTTGCCGTGCAGCCACATTGGACGCTGATCGGGTTTCTGCCTTTTGTGCTGCTGGTTTCCATCTCCCTTCAACATAAACCGAAACCAACATGGCTGCAACCGCTTTTGTCCATCAACCTGTTGCTTTTACTGTTGATGCGTTTGGGCTTGATGGTGAAAAACCCGATCAGCATGAAAATTGGCGTGGTAAAAAGCTATTTTGGAAACCCGCAATGGACGGAAGCCATCCGAAAAAAAGCCGGAAATGCTTACGTGATCTTCCCGGATAATTTTCAAAACCCGTCCTGGTACAGTTATTACAGCAACTCGCTCCGGGGCTTTTCGTACGATTCGCGTTTTTACCGCCGCACGCAATTTGATATTTGGCCGCTGGAAGACAGTTTGCAGCAAAAGCGCATTTATTTGGTTACCGATGAACCTTTAAAGGATTTCAAAACCGATACGTTAAACACGGCAAAAGGCATTTTTTATGGTGCCTGGATTGACCGGTTGCGCACGTACCAGAAGATTTTGGTGGAAGCAAATGTGAAAGAAATCAGTTCTTCTCCCGGAAAAACGGTTCGCCTCAACCTAAAAATCACCAATCCTTATACCAAACCGGTTAATTTCAGCAACGCAAACCAGCAGCACAAGGTGGTTTTGCGGGCTTATTTGATGCAGGGCGATTCGGTTTTGAGCAACCAGGTGGCACCGCCAAACTTCAATCAAATCCAACTGAAACCCAGCGAAAGTAAATTTTCCCCTTTTGATTTAAAATTGCCTTTGCAAAAAGGAAATTACACACTTTTGTTTTCTGTTATAACGCCTCCGTTTGCCGGTCCGCGCAGCAGTCCGTTTATTCCAATTACCGTT
>CAXTKQ010000134.1:0-10256 GCA_964244955.1 uncultured Sphingobacteriaceae bacterium
ACATAATCCAGCACGCCGCCCAAAAATGCCGAAACTTGTGCTTTGGCAAAAGTAAAAACCGGTTTACTCATTCATCAAAACGCTGCTGTTTCCGTTTTGCCCGTCGCTCGTGCCGGTCGCGCTTATCGCCCAGTTTCAGCAGTTTTTGGGTATCCATACAATTGATGATAAAAAGGGCAACACAAATTACAATTACAGAAACTTGAATGGAATCCCGAAAAACAACTTCGGCTATCAATATCAAAGCGATGATGATGCGCACTTCCGTTGGGCCCAACAAACCGGCATCAATAGTATATTTATCGGTAATTTTGTAGCGAAGTTGAGAAATGATCATAGACCAGCCGTACAAAACCACAAACAGAAAGGCGCCCAGTTCGTGTTCGCCTTTGGCATAAACCACATAACCTAAACCAATAAAAACCGTGCTGATCCAATCCATAATAATATCCAGCGCAAAGCCATACCATTTGCGCGGAATGTTGCGGTAATAGGCAATGCGGCCGTCCAACGAATCGCCGTACCAGTTTACGGCCAAACCAAAAACGCCAAGCAAAATAAAATTCGGGTGGATGTAAGTAGCCAATATAAAACCGGCAAAAACAAGTAAACTTCCGGCCAAACCAATGGAAGTAAGTATGTTGGAAGTAATAAATTGAGGCGTGTTTTTGACTAAAAAAGTAATTAGGCTTTGCTCAGCACTCCGAAGAATATTGGTCCTTTTCCGGTCTTGAAATAGTTTTTTAGAGTTATCAACTTCAACTATTGGAGCCAAAACTTCTTCCTGCTGTAATGAGTTGCTTAGCATTTATTATTAATTGTGTAAGTTTCTCCTGTTAATTTACAAATATACAGGCTATTAGTTGTGGGAGAAAAGCGATAAGCTAAGTTTTACACTTGCCCGTTAATTGTATTCATTTCAACTTTCTTATCAGATTCTCCCGGTATGTTTGGCCAATGGCTAAATTAGTATTGTTAACACTTACATGATTACCTTCTATAAATTGAATAAAAGACGAATTTACAATACTTGAACGATGGATTCGGATAAAAACCGAAGCAGGCAAAAGTGATTCTAATTTCCCTAAGGTCATATAAGTAACATAAGTTTGATGGGTGGTATGTACTTTGAGATAATCACCAAGTCCCTCTATGTGTACAATTGATGAAAGGTCAATTTTAACCAAACGTTTATCAACTTTTAAAAAGATATAGGATAGGTTTAAAGTTTGCTGTTGTAAAAGTTCCGGCAGATTTTCGTTCAGTCCAACTCTTTGAACAGCTTTTAAAAACCTTTCAAATGTTACCGGTTTTACCAAATAATCTATTGCATCTATTTCAAAAGCATCCACCGCATATTCTGCGTAAGCTGTTATGAATATTACTTTAGGAGCTATTTTTAAGGATTTGATAAAGTTTAAACCTGTTATGCCAGGCATTTCAATATCGATAAAAATAACATCAACCTGAAACTGATGTAAAGCAGCAAATGCTTCAATTGCAGACGAAAAACTTCCTAAACATGCCAAACTGGGAAGTTGATTAATATATGATTCGATTAATTGCCTTGCAAGCGGTTCATCATCAACTACAATACAATTTATCATTTATTTAGGTAATTGGAGGATTAAAGTTACAGTAAAGTTATCATCATCTTGATGTGTAACCAATTCATGCTTATTTGGATAAAGCAATTCAAGCCGCTTTTTTACGTTGATTAAACCAATGCCGCTTCGCAGTTTATCATAAGTTTCATTTTGAGGGTTTTTTGGATTAGAAGTCTGAAAAATCAATTCATCATTATCAACCGTTAATATCAACTTAACCCATTTGTGAAAAATATTCTTGTGCAAAGAATGCTTAAAAGTATTTTCAATCAGCGGCAAAAGCAACAAAGGTTCAATTTCAACACTGTTTATATTTCCTTGTATTGAAAAGTCGATGATGTTAGTTTCCTGATGGCGCAAATTTTCTAAACTGATATAACTGTTTATAAAATCAATTTCCTGCTTTAAAGGTACTCTTTCATTGCGTGTATCATAAAGTACATATCTCATAATACTTGAAAGATCATTGATCATCTGCGGTGTTTTTGGAGAATTTTGTACGCTAAGTGAATACATATTGTTAAGTGTGTTAAAAAAGAAATGTGGCTGAACTTGTGCTTTTAGATGGGTTAGCTCAAGCTTTAATTTTTCAGTCTCCAACGTAGATAAGTTATGTTGATTTTTAAACAGAAGCTTCACGATATATAAGGAACTTGCAGCTAATAAAATAAGGCAGGTATAACCAATGTCTGTATTAAAATAACCTTTTGTAAAATCTTCTGAATGGGCACCTTTAATATTATCACGATAACCTTGCGGTATAAATGGCATGGCAATTACAGCTAATATTCCTAACCGCTCATTCAAATCATAAAGCATTAAATAAACGGGGGAAAGAATTGCAAATAATAAATAACGCTGTTTACCTACTGTATTTGGAAGATATACACGGTAAAATAATATGATAACAGGTAATTGTAAAATGTTGATCACTACATAACTGAGCGAGAATGAAATTTTATTTAAAGTCCATGTTTGAAGACCGACACCAAAAGGGCTTAAAATGCCGATAACAACCAAATAAAAAATCTCTGCAACTATGCTTTTTTGTTTATAGTTTAATGATGAAAATGAAAAAGGCATGGTTTAAATTACATAATTCTTGATTACCAAAATATAATTTTCGACGAACAATAGATTTTACCCGTTGAACTTCTTAGGATTCTGTTAAACGGGCAAATCAATAAGTCCATCTAATTAATTTATAAGTTTCAATTGCTGAATGCATCTTTGCTATTTGAAGTATCCTGGTTTACTTATAAAATTTTAATTAACTTATTATTTATGCAATATCAAAATTCTCTGAAAACATTTTTTATAAGCTTGATTTTTTTATGCTTTGCTTGCAAGCTTCTCGCTCAAACACAAAATCAAAAGATTGAAACTTTTACAAAAGTTTGGGGATATTTAAAATATCACTATCCGGCTGTTGCCTCAGGAAAAATGGATTGGGATTCAGTTTATATTAATAAGCTTCCTGAAATTGAAAAGGCTACATCGAATAAGGAGCTGAACAAACAGTTATTAGCCATTATTGATAATCTTGGCCCAATACAAAAAACCCAGCCGGTTGCTCTTCCGGATTCATTATTCACTGCCAACCATAATTTAAATTGGATAACAACATCTAATTTACTCAACCCTAAACTTAAAAACAAGTTAAATGAAATTTACAAGTACCGCAACCAGGGTGAAAACAAATATATAAAGTTAAAATATTCGACTGCGGATTATGACGGTGAAAAGAAATATGAAAACATGCAATTGCCGGATCAAAATTACCGCTTGCTTTTTTTAGCCAGGTTTTGGAACGCCATAAATTACTTTGCCCCTTATAAATATTTCATCGGCAAAGATTGGAACGCTATACTTAATAGGTTTATTCCAAAAATGTTAAGTGCAAATAATACTGTAGCTTATTATAAAACCTTACTTCAACTTGCTGTATCCCTTCATGATGGGCATTCGCAATTAACAATTACTGGTGATGACCGCCCAATTACAAATATGGTTTTTGGTAAATATACATCACCGGTTTTTATTGATATTATAAATAAAACAGTTATTATAAGAAAGTTAGCGAATGATACTTTGTGCCATGAAGCAGGTATTAACAAAGGTGATATTATTTTAGCTATAGATAATGAACCAGTAATTCAGAGAATGAACCGGCTTAAACAATTTCTTTCAGCCTCTAATGATGTAAGGCGTAATTATGATTTGTCCACAAGTTTATTTAATACCAATAGCCAATATCAAAGATTGAAAATTAAGCGGGGTAATAAATTTTTTACGGTTCAAGTAAAATGTATATTAACTTCTGCACGGTATTGGGTAGATTTATTCAATTATATTATTGATGAACAGGGTTATAAACCGATGGGTAATTCTATAGCTTATATTTACGCTTCCAGTATTTGGGGGGCTAATGTAGATAAAATGAAAACCCTTATTAAAAGCAAAAAGGCTGTCATATTTGATGTCAGGAACTATCCTAATAGTGATACTTTTTACAATATATTTGATATTTTTTTACCTAAGCCAACAGCAATAGATATAGAATTACAAATGCTGACTGATAATCCAGGATATTTTAAATGGATCAGAGTACCCAAAATTGGAAACATCAACCCTAATACTTATAAAGGTAAAGTAATTATATTAGTTGATGAAAGAACCCAAAGCCAGGGAGAATATTCGGCCATGGCTTTACAAACGATACCTAATTCAGTAACTATTGGTAGTCGAACCGCAGGTGGTGATGGAGTAGTAACTCATGTGCCTATGGGCGGCAAATTAAATTTATCCTACTCTGGCTACGGCGTATACTATCCAAGCAAGGCACAAACACAACGTGTCGGTGTTAAAATTGATATACCTGTAAAAAAGACCGTTGAAAGTGTAATTAAAGATCAAGACCTTATTTTGCAAGAAGCCTTAGAGTACTTGAAAGAAAAGGGAATTGATTAAGCAGTAACAATCAAACCTTAACTGCCCTTACCATTCGGTCTTTCCCGCTTAAATCTTTTCGTATTTCTATATCAATAAAATTTCCCCCTTTTAGTAATTCAACTACTTGTTTTCCATATTTTTCGTTGACCTCAAAAAACAGCAATCCATTTTTTTGCAGGGCAAAAGAAGCATAACCAGCAATCGCGCGGTAAAAAAGCAACGGATCGTTTTCCGGGACAAACAAAGCCAAATGCGGCTCAAAAGCCAGCACGTTGTGGAGCATTTGCAATTGTTCGCTTGGGGTGATGTAAGGCGGATTGCTGACGAGGATGGAATAACGTGATGCTTCTTTTACCGGTATAAAATTGAGGATGTCCTGTTGGAAAAAATGCACTTCAACTTGATTTAACGAAGCATTTTTTTGTGCCGTTTGCAAAGCTTCCGCAGAAATATCCAAACCAAAAACTTCTGCTTCGGGCCAGTTTTTTTTGATCGAGATTGGGATGCAGCCGCTGCCCGTGCCAATATCAAGGATAGTTTGTTCGGTTGCCGGTTGCCGGTTGTCGGTTGCCGGTTCTGCTTTTTCACCTTCCGCCCTTTTGCCTTTCATCCTTTCACCTCTTCGCTCCTCCAAAACCCAGGCAACCAGTTCTTCTGTTTCTGGCCGTGGGATTAAAACGGATGAGTTGACCTCCAGCTTCAGCCCAAAAAATTCGGTTTCGCCCAAAACATATTGTACCGGCATTCCGATTTGCAGTTTTTGTGCCGATAAAAGAAGCATTTGGGTTTGGGCTTCCGAAAGTTGTTTTTCGGGAAAAGCGCGCAGTTGCGTTGGCGGTAATTTGGTGATGGAATGGAGCACGAGAAACACAATCGGATCCAACTCTTCCGTAGCATAAACCGATTTCAAGTTTTCTTTTAGCCAAATGCGTGCTTCGCCAACAGTTTTCATGTGGCAAAGAACGGAAAAAGCTACTTTTGTGGGATGAACGATCACGAAAAATACATGCGCCGCTGTTTAGAACTGGCTGCTTTGGGCGCCGGTTTTGTTAGCCCGAACCCGATGGTTGGTGCCGTGATTGTGCATCAAAATAAAATAATCGGCGAAGGTTATCACCAAAAATACGGACAGCCGCACGCCGAAGTTAATGCGATAAATGCTGTTTTAGAACGACATGAAAACGCAGCAGAACTGTTAAAAGAAGCCATCATTTATGTTTCGTTGGAGCCTTGCGCGCATTTTGGCAAAACGCCGCCTTGTGCCGATTTGATCATCAAAAACCAAATTCCGAAAGTGGTGGTTGGCTGTCGTGATCCTTTCGTTCAGGTTGATGGAAAAGGAATTGAAAAGTTGAAAAGTGCGGGGATCGAGGTAATTGAGAACGTGCTTGAAGCCGAATGTTTAGCACTGAACAAACGTTTTTTTACGCGTGTTTTAAAGCAAAGGCCGTATGTGGTTTTGAAATGGGCGCAAACACAAGACCAGTATTTTGCACCGGAAGACGGCAGCCAGCAATGGATTTCCGATCCGGTTTCCAAAAAATTAGTCCATCAATGGCGCAGCGAGGAAGACGCGGTTTTGGTAGGAAAAAATACGGCGGCGGCGGATAACCCACAGTTGAACAACCGCTATCAACCCGAAGCAAAACAGCCCAAACGGATTGTTTTAGACCGAAGGCTGGAATTAGGCAACCAGCTTCATTTGTTCGATAAATCCGTAGAAACCCTGGTTTTTAACGAGGTAAAAACAGCATTGGAAGAAAACATAAAGTATATTGGTTTAGAAGATTTTGATTTGTATTTGCCGCAATACATTTTGTTTCAGTTGTATTTGCAAGATATTCAATCCGTAATTATAGAAGGCGGCGCCAAAACTTTACAGCTTTTTATTGATGCCGGTTTGTGGGACGAGGCGCGCATTTTTACCAGCAAAACCCGTTGGGGAAAAGGCATCAAAGCACCGGAAATTTGGGGCGAATTAAAAGGCAACTTAAACTCGGGCGAAGATTTATTGTCAATTTTATGCCCAACAAAAAAGCCCTGATTTATTTATCAAGGCTTTTTGTTTTAACTACCGGAAACTTCGGCTTCCGGCACATCCCCTTTTCGTTTCAAAATAGCGTGTTTAGAAGGTTTTTCGTCATCGCCCAACAAAACGCCCCAAGGTTTTAAAGATTCTATCCGGTCGAAAATAATTTTGGTCACGGCAATTACCGGGATGGATAAAAACATGCCCGGGATGCCCCAAAGCATTTCGCCAATAATTACGCCCAAAATGGTAACTAACGCATTTATTTTTACTTTTGAACCTACAATTACAGGCAACAAAACGTTGCTGTCGATTAGGTGCATTGCCAAAATAGTAACGGCAACTAAAATCACTTTTCCGATGGCAGCGGTACTAAAAGTAATTAAAACGCTTAATAAAAGCGCCGTAAAAATACCGATGTAAGGGATGATGTTAAATAATCCGGTTAGTATCCCAAGCAAAAAAGCATATTTGATACCGCCAATTAAAAAAACCGTGCAAACAATAGTTGCCACAATCAGCATTTCTAAAATCAAACCTGTAATGTATTTTCGGATAATAGATTGGATGTTTTGTATTACATCATAAACAATTTGAGAATTTTCCTGCTTAAAAACAGCAACCAGAAACCGCAACAACAACGTACGGTACACCAGTAGGAAAAAGGTATCAATCAGCATAAAAATCAAAAACAACAGTACGGACGATAAGGAAAGCACCGTTGAACCGATTGCCGCCGTACTGCCGCTTAAAATTTTTGATGTTGCAGAATGCACATAGTTCATTTGCTTTTCTGCATTGATATTGTAATGTTCTGCAATCCAATCCTGAAAATTGCCAAATGAGGTGGTTACCTGGTCCCTCAATTGAGGCCAATCGCTTGCCAAATTGCCAATTTGCGAAGCAACTACGTACATTACTCCTCCAACAACTGCAATAAGCAGTATTACAGAAACCCCGCAGGCAGCGCCTCTGGGCAAACGGGCTTTGGTTTCAAAAAACTTGGCCACCGGCAGCAGCATAATTGAAAACAGCGTTGCAAATATTAAAGGCGAGAGGATTTCTTTTCCGTGGATAATCAGGTAGCCAAGCGCAAGCATGCTGATAAGCACCATAGCTAATTTGGTATAAAAAGGACGGCTGGTCGGTAAACTTTGTAAGGCCATATAATCTGTTTAAGTTGAACTGTTTTTTTGAAGGATAAACTTGATAAAAGGTTAAATGTTTACACCACAAGCAAAATGTTTTATACAGATTTTATAAAACACAAGCTAAAACTATCTCAAAAAGGAAAATTAACTGCAAACAAAAAAAGCATCTTTAAATTCTATACTTCTTTTATCACATAAAATTTTTGTTGCTGAGCTTACTTTTGCATCACCATTACGCCATTCATCATCAACGTGCTTCCGCCACCGGCAACAATATTATATACTTTTTGCACGCCGCCTGTTTTTTCGGTTTTATCCAATATGGTGTAGGTTTCGTAAGCTTTTTTGGCTTCGTTAAAACATAAAACCTGTTCGCCAATTTCCGTTTCTCCAATTTTTTTGCTTCCGGTTTTTGTCGTCATCGGATGGTTTGGCGTGGCTTCCAAAATTTTGGCCGAAAGGCGGATACTGTTTTTATCGGTACTTTTTTCATTTGCGGCAACCAAAACCAAACGCGTTAAAGCATAATTTTTTGCTTCGTGGACAGCAAGTTTTTTTACCTTGACCACTTCTGTTTTTTTCGTTTTTGGGTCAATGGACAAAACATCGTCGCCTGGTTTTACTGATGCCAGCATTTTCTGCGTGCCGTTTGCCATCGTTACCAAATCCGTTCCGGGGAAGCAAATGTCGCTGCCGTAAGTCCCGCTTTCTTCTTTCATGCTTTTCCCGCCGTTGCTGTTTTTATAAACCTGGTACGAAAATTCACGCGAAAGAACGTAGGACAACTTAAGCACAAAGTTTTTCTCTTCCTTGTCAATACTGTGGATGTCTTCAAAATAACGCTCCCAAACTTTGCCGTCTGCCGTTTGGTTGGGCAGCAAAGCCTGGTAGCGTTTGCCTTTTTCGTTGGTGTAAAAAATCATCAAACCCAATTGCTGCATGCCTTCTTTCGCCATCAGGTTGTATAAATCCATCCGTTTTTTCAACCCGTCATCGCCGGTAATAAAATAAGGTTTTGGGCGGTAACGGTCTAAAATATAAGCGTTTTCAAACTTCACGTAAGTGTCCTGGTCGGGATCTTTTATCGCAAAAGTTTTGGCTTTGGTATATTCGTCCATGGTGATTGGGCGAGGGTTTACCGTTTGAGAAAAACAGGGATAAAAGAAGCATAGCAGGCCGGACAATAGGAATAATCTGCGCATAAATTTTGAAGTAAATTAAGATAATTGTTTAAAAGCATCTGCAAAAGCTTCCATTTCGTCCATTCTTCCGATGCTTACACGGCACCAGTCTTTGTCGTCAAACTTCCAGAAACGCACGCCAACGCTTCTTTTCATCATTTCAGAAACAAACTTTTGCCCGTCCATTTTTAGCGGAAACATCACAAAATTGGTGGAAGATGGGATGTAATCGTAACCTTCTTTTTTCAAAGTTTCATACAAAAACTTTTTGGAAGCCTGGGTTTTGGCCAAAGCATCATCCAAAAACTCACGGTCTTGATAACTTGCAATAGCGGCCTGAATGGTGGGTGCAGAAATAGACATCGAACCTTGTGTGTATTTGGAAAGCGTCTTTAACATTTCCGGCTGGGCAACCATGTAACCGATACGCAAACCGGCAAAGCCGTAAAGTTTGGAAAAAGTACGGGCAACCATCACGTTTTGCCCTTTTTTTACCGCATCAATCAGGGTTACAGCTTGCGGGTTTGGCAAATAATCAATGTAAGCCTCATCAATTAAAACCGGTACTTTTTTAGATACGCGTTCGCAAAAAGCTTTCAGTTTTGCCGTATCAACTACAGTTGCCGTTGGATTGTTGGGGTTGCAGATATAAACCAAACTGGTGCCGCTGTCAATGCTTTTTTCGATGGCATCCAAATCTGTTTTATAATCGGCAGTCAGCGGCACATGGACAATTTTGCCGCCTACTTCCGCTGCTTTTTTAGGCAAATCATCATAACTCGGGTCGGCAGTTACGATAGCACCATTTTTACTGAAATGCAAAGCCGAAGCCAACAATAAAGGCGACGAACCGGCGTCCAAAACAATTTGATTTTTATTTACGCCTTCAAAAGCAGCAATTTTATCAATCAACTGGCCATAATACATAAACGGGTACTGGTAACTGGTGTCCATCGCCGCTTCAATCGCTTTTTTAGCTTTGGCAGAGGGCCCAAAAGGGTTTTCGTTAGCCAGCAGCCTTGCTTTTAAAACCATTGTTGGCGGTGCTTCGGCCATTAATTCTGCTTCCGAAAGTGTAAAGCTTTTTTGGAAGTTTGAAACTACCGGTTTTGCCAAAAGGCCGGAAACAGAGTTAGAAAAGAAGGTAATTCCGCCTGCTAACATTGCACTGGTTTTGATCCAATTACGCCTGTTGATTTGATTTGCCATGATACTGTTTTTATGGGTGAAAAATTGTTAACTTTTAGAACTTGTTGCCGGATAAGCAATGCGTTGATCTGTTGCCCGCGCATGGATTGCCGCCGATACACTTCGCGCCGATTCAAATGCGCCAGCC
>CAXTKQ010000135.1:0-8239 GCA_964244955.1 uncultured Sphingobacteriaceae bacterium
GGATTAGGCGATGCCGATGAACGCCAGAAATATGCTCCTTTTATCCAGCAAATCCGTGGCGTTTTAAATGCTTCTGCCGCTTCGCAAGTTATCAGCGACCCATCTTCGGATGATTATTTATATTTCCGCGGCCCACAATACGATGAAGGGAACTCCGGTATTTTGCGCCGCTACAGCCAGTACAACGGGACAGAAGGCAACTCCAGAACAACCGAGCAATCCAAAGCGGAGTTGGGTTTGGATAATTCGGCTTCTACTTCTTTGCCCGATGGCGAAGATGTGAACCGCGACAACAACATGAGCCAGGCCGATGAATATTTTCAGTACAAAGTTTCTATCCGGCCGCGCGATATGGTGGTTGGCCAAAATTTTATTGCCGATAAAGTAACTTCCCAGGTTAAACTGGCCAACGGTACTACGCAAGCGGTCAACTGGTACCAGTTCCGGGTGCCGATAAAAAGCTATCAATCCAAAGTTGGCAACATCCAGGATTTTAAAGCCATCCGTTTTATCCGGATGTTCATGACCAATTTTGCCGATACCTCCATTCTGCGTTTTGCAAGGCTGCAACTGATTCGAGGCGAATGGCGCGCTTTTAACACCGAAAACAGTACCGCCAATATTATTGCTGATCCGGCCATCGTTAACCCGACGCTGGATAATTCGACCATTGATGTATCTGCCGTAAACATTGAAGAAAACGGAAACCGCACGCCTATTCCTTACGTGGTTCCGCCTGGGATCACCCGCCAGCGCGATTACAACAATTACACCACCAACACGCAACTGAACGAGCAGGCATTGCAGGTTACGGTCAAAAACCTGCGCGACGGTTACTCCAAAGCTACCTTTAAAACCTTTGGCAATGATTTGCGCCAGTACAAACAGTTGGAAATGTTTGTCCATGCAGAAGGGCCGCAATTGATCAATGGCGATGTAAATGCTTTTATCCGTTTGGGTGCCGACTATGTGGATAATTATTACGAGTACGAAATCCCGTTGCAGATAACACAGCCCGGCACCCGAGACCCGGATGCCATTTGGCCTGTTTCCAATCGGATGGCATTACAGCTTGATTTGCTTACCCGGGCAAAAACAGCGCGTAACAATGCGCTGTTAAACGGCGTATCGTGGCCATTGAACCTGCCTTACACTTTTAGGGACGGCGCCAACAGGGTAACTATTAAAGGTCAGCCGGATTTGAGCCGGCTGCGCACTATCATGCTTGGCGTTCGCAACCCGTACAAAGGCAATTCTCCTCCGGGAAAGGATGACGGCTTGGATAAATCTGCCATTGTATGGTTTAACGAACTTCGTTTAACCGGTTTTAAAGAGCAAGGCGGCATTGCAGCAACCGGAAGGTTTAATGCAAAACTGGCCGATCTGGCCGATATCAGTGTTTCGGGCAGTAAAAGCACCATTGGTTTTGGTACGCTGGATTCCAGGATCAACGATCGCAGCCGAAGCGATAACCAATCGGTTGATGTTTCGGCAAATGTAGAACTGGGTAAATTTTTCCCAACGGCTTCCGGTATTAAACTGCCTGTTTATGTCAACTATTCCAACCAAATCATCACACCGCAATACGACCCGAAATCTCCTGACATAGAATTAAAAACCGAACTGCAACAAGTATCAAAAGCCAAAAAGGATTCTATCCTGAACGAAGCCGAAGATTATACCGTTAGAAAAAGCATCAACCTCAGCAATATTCGTAAGGTAAAAACAGTACCAAACGCTAAAAGCCATCTTTGGGATGTGGAGAACCTGAGCGCTACTTTTATCTACACACAATACGAGCACCATGATTTTATTACAGAAAATGCTTTTCAAAAAACCTATGTAGCCACCTTAAACTACATTTATAATAACCAGCCTAAGTTTTACAGCCCTTTTCAAAAATTGGTTAAAAGCAATTGGCTTAAATTATTCAAAGACATCAACTTTAGCATTTTGCCATCCCGGTTAAACTTTAGTATCGGCATAAACCGTTTTTATTCTGAAAACACCTTGCGCAATAATGACCCGGAAAACTTTATTGCCATCCCAACTACTTACAATAAAAACTTCCTGATCAACCGGGTTTATGGCATCGGCTGGACTTTGACCAAATCTTTGCAAATGGATTTTGATGCAACCAATTTAGGCGTGATAGACGAACCTGCCGGGCGGATCAACGGCTTAAAGCAGGATACTTTGTGGAACAACCTGAAAAAGTTGGGCCGCACTGTTAATTACACGCACACCATTAACTTTAATTACACTACGCCAATCAATAAAATTCCGGGTTTTGACTGGACGAACATGACGGTGCGTTACAGCACGCAGTTTAACTGGAATTCGCAGGCACAGTTTTCTTTAAGCAACCCAGCTTTTAATGTGGGCAATACCATCCAAAACTCACGTACCATACAACTGAACCCGGTTTTAAACTTTGTTGGTTTGTATAATAAATTCGGGGTTTTACGTAGTGCCAACGAAGCAGGCAAAGGCGGTTTGGGCAATTTATTTTTACAAATTTTAACCAGTGTAAAAAACGTAAGCGGAACTTATACGCGCACTGAAGGGACATTTTTGCCAGGCTATCTGCCCAAAACCAAGTTTTTTGGCGAAGACTTAAATTACAATGCACCCGGCATTGGGTTTTTGTTGGGAAGCCAGGCAGATATCCGAAGCCGTGCGCTTGCCAACGGTTGGATTACGACCGATACTTTGCAAAACCAACTGTTTACAAAAACACTGAACGAAGACATGCGTTTTCGGGGCGTTTTAGAACCGGTCCCTGATTTGCGGATTGAACTTTCTGCTTTTCGCACGCGCAACCTCAACTATCAAACCAACTTTAAATATTCGCCCATAACCAATGCAGTTGAAAATTTAAGCCCGATCACTTCCGGGGATTACAGCATTTCATATTTTACCCTGCCAACCGCTTTTTCTAAAACTACAGGCATCAACAATACATCAACCGTTTTCCAGAAGTTTTTGGACAACAGAAGCGTTGTTTCCCAACGTTTAGGCAGGCAAAACCCTAATTCAACCAATGTAAGCAATGGTTTTGCCGATGGCTACAGTGCAAACGATCAGGACGTATTGGTTTCGTCATTTCTGGCTGCTTACTCCGGTAAAGATGCAAGCAGCATTGGCACCGGCAGTTTTCCAAAAATCCCGATCCCAAACTGGCAGGTTACTTACACCGGCTTAAACAAATTGCCTTTTTTAACCGATCTTTTTGATTCTTTTGATATGCAGCACGGTTACCGTTCGTCGTACAGCGTCAACGGTTTCAACACGTTGCTGCGTTACTCAGAAGCAAACGGAGCCGTAAATGTGCGCGGTGCCAACAACGACTTTTTGCCTTATTACCAATATGCCCAGATCACTATTTTTGAGCAGTTTGTGCCATTGTTGGGTTTTAGTGCGCGGTTTAAAAACAGCATGACGGGAAATTTTGAATACCGCCAAAGCCGCGCACTAAGTTTGAGTTTATCTAACAGCCAGCTTACGCAGCAAAACGAAACGGCTGTTGTTTTTGGCTTTGGCTACCATACCAGCAATTTCCGTTTCCCGTTTGGCTTGTTTCAAAATTTACAGCTTAAAAACGACATGAACTTTAAGCTTGATTTTGCCATTGCGGATAACAAAACTGTAGTTTTTAGGCCGGATGTACAGGAAGCAGATGTTTCATCAGGCGCAAAAAATATTACGGTAAGGCCTTCGGTAAATTATGTCATCAACCAGCGTTTTAACCTGCAACTGTTTTACGATTCCAACATCACCAAGCCTTATACATCGCAATCCTTCAACACCGCATTTACCAACTTTGGCGTTAATTTAAAACTGCTTTTTCAGTAAAAAAAGCTTGTTTAACATGTATTGATTAAGGTTTCCATGCTTCTTTTATCGCCCAAAAATTAGTAAATGTTTTGATTTGTTTAGGTTGATGCACACACCAATTTTTATAGGGTAAAAGAAGCATGGGCATCAAGCCGGAGAATACCAAAGGGCTTTGTATAAACATAAAAGACACTAAATTTAGGGGCATAAAAAAAGCATGTTCGGTTTTATAACTGAACATGCTTTTGTAAGTAATTAAGTCCGGAGAGATTATTTTACGTCTCGGATAACTTTAGCTGCTGTAGCCCTTCCCGGCAAGTAAACCTGGAAACCAAACTGCAGGTTTACGTTGTTTGCATATGGGCTGCTGCCGAAACCAACAATACCATTGTATTTAAGCAAAGTTTCCAAACCAATACTTGGCGTGATAAAATAAGCAAAACCAGGGCCAACGCCAAAACCTAAACCGTTGGTAGAACCACCTGTGGCCGAATAATTTTGGCCTTCAATACCTACGTTTGCTTCTCCAAAAAAGCGGCCATGCCTAACAATTTCTGTTCCGGCACCACTGTAAATCCGACCTAATGCACCAATACCATAAGTAATATTAGATCCGTTTCCTTTTAAAGTTGCAACACTGAAACTTCCATAGCCTCCTAAAGCAACGTTATCCTGGATAAACCATGCTGCTTTCGGCATAATTGTGCCAGTAAAACTTGTTGGCTTGCTCAAGCCTAATTGCAAGTTGGCCAAATCGCTGCCGATTAAAACATTGCCTCTTTGAATCTGTGCATTTGCAGAAAATACGAGGCCCAAAATTGCAATTGCTGCTAAAGTAATTTTTTTCATTGTAGTAGTTATTATAGTTAAACAATACCCCTTGAACAAGATTTGAAAACTTAAAGTTTTAATTATTATGTAATATTAATGTAACGCTTGAAACACAGGCCAATACTTTTTTTATTGCCCTAAAAACAGTATCGTAATTTAGGCTGGTAATTATTTGGGCAATTAATCCTGTCCGTTCAGTTTCTAACCATGTTTTTATTTATTTTTGAGAAAAAAAACAAGAACATGAATTTTCCTTCCGAGTTAAAATATACCAAAGACCACGAGTGGGTTAGGATAGAGGGCGATACGGCTTACATCGGCATTACTGATTTTGCGCAGCACGAACTGGGCGATATTGTTTACATAGATATTAATACCATTGGCGAACACGTAGCCAAAGAAGGTATTTTTGGAACGGTGGAAGCAGTAAAAACCGTTTCTGATATGTTTATGCCCGTAAGCGGAGAGGTTTTGGAAGTGAACGCTGCATTGGATGCCAACCCGGAGCTGGTTAATTCTGACCCTTTTGGTGATGGCTGGATGGTTAAAATCACCATTACCGATCCTTCGGAAGTAGCCGAACTGCTGTCTGCCGAAAGCTACAAAGATTTAATCGGCGCCTGATGCAGAAATTTTTAAAATATCAAAGCCTTACTTTGCTGTGGGCTTTGTTTATTTTAGTGATTTGTTGCGTTTCTTTAGGAAAAGTCGGCGAATCGCACTTGTTTTTCAAAGGTTTTGACAAGCTTACGCATACCGGATTGTTTTTTGTGCTTACGGTACTTACTTTTTACGGCCTGTTCCGTAAACAAAGAAGCGTAAACCTCAGCGGGCCGGTTTTTGTGGTCGTGCTGTTTTGCATGTTCCTGTTTGGCGGCGCGATAGAATTGTTGCAATGGAAAATCTTTACTTACCGCAGTGCCGAGTGGGACGACCTTTTTTGCGATATGTTGGGTTCTTTAATGGGTATTTTCGGTATTTTAGTTACAACATATGCCATACAAGCTCAAAAACAATAAGCACGTTTTAGCCGGGTTTCTACTGGCGGCAACGCTGTTTTCTTCCTGCGGATTGTTCCACAAAAAATGTAACTGTCCGCATTTTCGGTACGAAACCGAAGTTCATAATTAACTAATTTGATTTAGTATATTTGTTTATATGAAACTTGTTTTAGACATTACTACCGAATCCCAAAAAGACGACATTATGCGGTTGGCCAAACGGTCGCACGTGCCAATTGAAGTTTTAGAAATGACCGAGGACGAAGAAGACGCTGCCCTGATTCGTGCCATCCATGCAGGCGCGCAAAACGATTTTTTATCTTCGGAAGAGAAAGAAGCTTTTTTGGCTCGTTTGGCCAAGTAATCTTCTGTCTTAGTAACACTCAAACTTTTAACAGTATCAAACCAAATGTGTTATTAACTCATGGAGTATATAATTGAAAGAAGTTTTGCTAAAACGGCAGAGCAACTGCCTAAAAATATTTAATTAGCCATATTAGATTTTATCAACACAGTTGAGGCAGCCGAATCTATCTTCAGCATTAATAACATCAAAAAACTTAAAACCAACAAAACCGACAAGCGGAATTGTTACCGATATAAAATTGGAAATTATCGTTTGGGTTTTCTTTTAGAAGAAAATAATACCATCCGTCTCGTTGTTGCCGACCATAGGAAAAACATTTACAAAAACTTTCCTTAATTCAATTTTATACCGGTAAAAGAAGCATTGATAATTACACAAAGATTATCAAATCTTATTTGGATTTAATTTAAATAAGGTTTAGCTTTACAGTATAATTAGTACCCGTATCCATGAAACTATCGCAACTAACCATAGGCAAAAAAGGCATCATCAAAGAATTTACCGATTTGGAAATGTCTGTTAAATTGATGGAAATGGGTTGTTTGCCCGGCGAAGAAATCAGCATCCAAAGGGTTGCCCCGCTTGGCGACCCAATTGCAGTCAACGTTTCCGGTTACCAGCTAAGTTTGCGTAAACGTGAAGCATCTACCATTATCTTACAATAATTTGAGTTGAAGGCTGATCTGAAAGTTGCATTAATAGGAAACCCAAACACCGGTAAATCCACGCTTTTTAATGTTCTTACCGGCCTTAACCAAAAAGTTGGCAATTTCCCCGGCGTTACGGTTGATAAAAAAACCGGTTTTTGTATTTTAAATGATGGCCGGCGCGCCGAAATCATTGACCTTCCCGGAACGTACAGCTTGTATCCGAAAAGCAAGGACGAGTCTATCGTTTTTTCAGTTCTGGCCGATCGTTCTAATCCGCACCATCCTGATCTGGTTATCGTTATCCTAGATGCTTCCAATTTAAAACGAAACCTGCTGCTTTATACGCAGGTTGCCGATTTAAAAATCCCTGTTATCCTGGCTTTAAACATGATGGACCTGGCCAATAAATCCGGGCTGGACATCAACATAAACCTCCTTTCAAAAAAATTAGGTGTTCCTGTTGTCCCTATTTCTGCGCGCAAAGCCGAAGGAATTACGGCCTTAAAAGAAGCAATTGGTTATGCCAACAGTTTTGCTTTGCAGGAAGATACGATTGATGTAGAACAATTGGCACCCGAGCTGATCGGCAGTATCCGCGAAGAAATCCACGTAGAAAACAATTACTACGCTTTGCAATTGGCGCACCAGCACGAATATTTGCCGTTCCTTTCTCCACAGCAAAACGACCGAATCGAAACATTGGAGGAGGAGCACAGCTTTCATTCACAAAAATCTCAGGCTACCGAAACCATTGCGCGTTACAATTTTATAAACGATGTGCTTTTTGATGTGGTTACGCGGAAAAACCATTTTGCGGAAGAGGAAAGCTACAGTAATAAAATTGATAAAGTTTTAACCCATAAAGTTTTCGGTTTTGTGATTTTCCTCGCCATACTGCTATTCATTTTTCAGGCAATCTTTTCGTGGTCGGCCTACCCGATGACGCTGATTGAAAACTTGTTTACCTGGCTAACTTCGGTATTGCACAAAACACTTCCCGCCGGTCCGTTAACTAATTTATTGTTGGATGGTGTAATTGCCGGGTTAAGCGGCGTGCTGGTTTTCATCCCGCAAATTGCCATCCTGTTTGCTTTTATTTCGATTTTAGAAGATACGGGCTACATGTCGCGCGTAACGTTTATGATGGACCGCATCATGCGAAAAGTTGGGCTGAACGGAAAATCTGTCGTGCCGCTGATTGGTGGGTTTGCCTGCGCCGTGCCTTCAATCATGAGTACGCGCACCATCGAAAACTGGAAAGACCGCATGATAACCATTATGGTAACGCCGTTAATTACCTGTTCTGCACGTTTGCCGGTTTACACGCTGCTTATTTCGCTTGTGGTTCCGAACCGAAATGTGTGGTGGCTTTTTAATTTGCAAGGTTTGGCCATGATGGCGATGTACCTGTTCAGCGTAGTTTCGGCCGTTGTGGTTGCGTTTGTTTTTAAACTGATTTTGAAAAGCCGAGAACGTGGTTATTTTATCATGGAACTGCCCGTTTACCGGATGCCGCGCTGGAAAAACGTAGGTTTAACGATGTACGAACGGTC
>CAXTKQ010000135.1:8249-10225 GCA_964244955.1 uncultured Sphingobacteriaceae bacterium
ATCATCGCCGTTTCTATTATTTTGTGGGTGATGGCTTCGTACGGGCCGGGAAAACGCATGGAACAGATTGAGCAGAAATACAGCAGTGCTTCTTTTACCGGCAAAAAATCAGCGGAAGAAGTGCAACATTTAAAAGCGACCGATCAGCTTGAAAATTCTTACGCCGGTATTTTAGGCCATGCCATCGAACCGGCCATTCGTCCTTTGGGTTTTGATTGGAAAATTGGCATCGCCCTGATCACTTCTGTTGCCGCCCGCGAAGTTTTTGTAGGAACAATGGCCACCATTTACAGCGTGGATGGCAATGCCGATAAACTGGATTCGGTAATGGACAAGATGCGGAATGCGAAAAATCCGGAAACAGGTTTGCCGGTTTTCACTTTTGCCGTTGCCATGTCGCTCATGATGTTTTACGCTTTTGCCATGCAATGCGCCAGCACAGTTGCCGTGGTTTACCGAGAAACCAAAGAATGGAAATGGCCGGTCATCCAGTTTGCTTACATGACGGTGCTGGCTTATGCCGCAAGTTTTATTACTTTCCACCTGTTAAAATAAGCGTTACATTACGGCGTGGATAAAAAGGAGATTCTCAAAAATTACATGCCTGAGGCAGCCGCGCCGGTAATTGCCAAATGGATTGATTATTTTCAATGCGAGTTTAAAGTTTCGCGCAACCGCGGGACCAAGTTTGGCGATTACCGTTCGCCTTTTGGCGGAAAAGGGCACCGCATTTCTGTGAATTTCGATTTAAATGCTTACGCTTTTTTGGTAACTACAGTGCATGAGTTTGCGCATTTGTACACTTGGAACCAGCATCAGCATAAAGCTAAACCGCACGGATCCGAATGGAAAAGCAATTTTAAACGGATGATGAAACCGTTTTTTGAGTTGGAAATTTTTCCGCCTGATGTTAAATCGGCCATCACCAATTACCTGTATAACCCCGCAGCTTCCAGTTGTTCTGACCTTACTTTATTTCGCGTCCTCAAAAAATATGATGTAAAAGAAGCATCGGTTATTTTGGTGGAAAAAATCCCGGCCAACGGTTTGTTTAAGTGGAAAGACGGACGCATTTTCCGCAGGGAAGAACAGTTGCGGAAACGTTATCGTTGTGTGGAAGTGAGTACGAATCGGGTTTATTTGTTTAATCCGGTTGCGGAAGTGGAGTTGGTAAATGCAGACGATTAAACATCCAGCATACTCAAATCAAACTTTGGCGGGATGATATAACGCAACTGCACCAAACCGCTGGAGTAGGATTTATGGTTGATCAGCATCAGATCAATTTTGTCTTTTCCGCTTTGGAACAGTGGTTTTCCTCCGCCTAAAATAATCGGATGGACGGATATTAAAAATTCGTCCACCAAATTTTCTGCCATAAAAGAAGCAAGCAAACCGGCGCCGCCAAAAAACCAAATGTTCTTGCCTTCCTGCTCGCGAAAGCTTTTTACAAAAGCAACAAAATCAGATTTACGGATAACTTTTACGCCCAATTGTTCTTCGGGCACAAGCGTATCCGAAAAAACATAAATATCATGGTTTTCAAAAAATCCAAGTCCGGCCTGCGCAATCAGTTCGTAGCTTTTTCTGCCCATAAACAAAGCATCGGTGTCTTCCGAAAATTCGGTTAAACCGTAATCCTGATCGTTTAAACACCAGTCAATTTCGCCGTTCGGGCCTTCAATATAACCATCTAAAGTTGTGGCAATGTTTAGTGTGATTTTGCGCATAGTTTTTTTAAGTTGATGGATTATGGTTGATCGTAAATAGAAAGAGTCATGAACTATGATCTATAATCCATGAACCATTTTCCATCAACTTTCTTTATTCTTCTCTATCCATTGCTGGCTGAAAGATTTAGGTGCAACATTTGGCATTTCCCGTAAATGTCCCCAGGTTCCTTTAAATAGAAAGCGTAATAGGAAGTTTTTCGTGCCTCCGCCAAAATAATCGGTCAGCTTTCGGCTCAACATGCC
>CAXTKQ010000136.1:0-10190 GCA_964244955.1 uncultured Sphingobacteriaceae bacterium
GGCCGGTTGGAAGTTTCAAGATTAGAAAAGAACATCGGCATTTTAGGCATTGTTGCCGGTATCGCGCCGATGTTTGGTTTTTTGGGGACGATTGCCGGTGTAATCAAAATTTTCTACGATATTTCTCAAACCGACAACATCAGCATGGGGGTTATTTCAGGCGGATTGTACGTAAAAATGGTAACTTCTGCTGCTGGTTTATTAGTTGGGATTGTGGCTTTTGTGGGCTACAACATCCTGCAAATGATGGTGGATAAAGTAATTTTGAAACTGGAAACCGATTCGGTAGAGTTTATTGATTTGTTAGAAGAACCAAGCAAATGAATTTAAGAAAACGACATCTGCGCGCACACGCGGAAGTAAATACTTCGGCGATGAACGATATCATGTTTTTTTTGCTGCTGTTTTTCCTGATCGCATCTACGGTAACCAATCCGAACGTGATCAAGTTGATGCTGCCAAAATCCTCGTCCGGCCAAGCCGTTTCTAAAAAAACCATTACGGTTTCCATCACCAAAGATTTGCGTTATTATGTTGATAAAAAGGAAGTTCCGATTGCAGATTTATCGGCCACGCTTCAATCTTACAAAAAATTAGCAACAGAATTGACGATTGTTTTGTACGTGGATAAAACCGTAGCGATACAAGATGTGGTGGAAGTGATGGACACCTCGCAAAAACTGAATATCAAATTAGTGCTGGCAACAGAACCGAAATAAATGGTACATCAGCAGGAAGAAAATAATTATCCGAAAGCTTTTTTGTTCACGGGCATTATCCTGGGGTTGTTTTTGCTGCTTGCTTATCTGATTGTGTTTTCGATGCCGCCAAAACAGGAAGAAGGCACAGGCGGCATTTTGGTAAATTATGGCACCACGGACGAAGGCATGGGCAACGATTATATGAGTATGGAAGAGCCGTCTGTAGCCGAAAAAGCCAACAAAAGCAAACCCGACAAAATAAAGCCTGAAGCGCAACCAACCGAAAAAGTAAGCGCCGATAACAGCGATAAAAAAGTAGTTACCCAAACTACCGAAGATGCGCCCGAAGTTGCGCCGAACAGCAAAAAACCCAGCACAACAGTTGCCACAAAAACAGATGTAAAAGAAGCAAAACCGCAAATTAACCAAAACGCATTGTACAAAGGCAAAAAAAATGACGGCACCGGCGAAGGCGACGGAACAGGCAGCAAGCCCGGCAACCAAGGGAAATTAACCGGCACAACCTTAACCAACAATTACAACGGCACTGGTTCGGGCAATGGCGGCAGTTTAAATATGTCGCAGCGGAACTTTTTAACGAAACCCAGTGTTTCTGATGATAACCGCAGGGCCGGAAAAATTGTGGTGGACATTCGGGTGGACAAAAACGGCAATGTGGTTTATGCGCGCGCCGGTGCCCGTGGAACCACCATCAGCGACAGTGATTTACTGCAAAAATGCGAAACCGCGGTTATGAGTTCAAAATTAAACGCTTCCGAAAATGCACCGGACACACAAATTGGAACGGTGGTTTTTGTGTTTAAAGTGCAGTAGGAATAGTTGATGGTTAAGGGATCATAGTTTATGGTTTATTGCCATGATCTATTAACCATCACCGCATGAACCATAAACTATGAACCATGAACTTCTAACATGACCTACCAGCAAACGCTTGATTATCTGTACCAACAATTGCCGATGTTTACGCGTGTTGGCACTTCGGCATTTAAAAAAGATTTGACAAATACCTTGTTGCTTTGCGAAAAACTGGGCAACCCGCAGCAGCAGTTTAAAAGCGTGCATGTTGGCGGCACCAACGGCAAGGGTTCAACCTCGCATATGCTGGCAGCAGTTTTGCAAATGGCGGGTTATAAAACGGGTTTGTACACTTCGCCCCACCTCAAAGATTTTCGGGAACGGATTCGGATCAATGGCGAAATGATTCCGGAGCAGGAAGTAGTTGATTTTGTTGCATCACAACAGGAAAATATCAACAAAATTGAACCTTCTTTTTTTGAGATGACTGTTGCAATGGCTTTTGACTATTTCGCCTGGCAAAAAGTGGACATTGCCGTGATTGAAGTTGGCTTGGGCGGAAGACTGGATTCGACAAACGTAGTTACGCCACTGCTTTCGGTAATTACCAATATTGGTTGGGACCACATGAATTTATTGGGGAATACTTTGCAGGAGATTGCATCGGAGAAAGCCGGCATCATCAAACCAAAAGTTCCGGTTGTGATCGGTGAATATCAAGCAGAAGTTGCTGAAATTTTTATAGCGAAAGCAAAACAGGAAAACGCAGCTATTCGCTTTGCTTCGGAAGAATGGGTTTTGCAAAAAGCTGAAAAACCTAACGTACTTTCGGAATATTTAGAAGTTTTGGTACAGCCGAAAATCCCTTTGGGTGTGGATTTAAACTCGCTTTTTGAACTGGATTTGACCGGATTGTATCAGCTTAAAAATTTAAAAACGGTACTTTCAAGTTTGGATGAACTACAAAAGCAAGGTTTCAACCTTACTTACGATACTGTTTTTACCGCCCTAAAACAAGTGAAAACCCTGACCGGACTGAACGGAAGGTGGCAAACATTAAGCACACACCCTTTGATTGTTTGCGATACCGGCCACAATTTTGAGGGCATAAAAGAAGTATTGGAAAATATTGCTGCCACGCCGCACCAACATTTACATGTTGTAATTGGCATGGTGAATGATAAAGACAGCAGCAAAATCCTTCCTTTGCTCCCCCCAAAAGCAACTTATTACTTTTGCAAACCAGATATTCCGCGTGGTTTGGCAGCCGAAACATTAAAAGTGCAAGCCGAAAAGTTTAATTTGCAAGGCACCAATTTTGATACGGTAAAAGAAGCATTGGCCGCCGCAAAACAAAACGCACGTCCTGATGATCTTATTTTTGTTGGCGGAAGCACATTTGTGGTGGCAGAAGTTGTTTAGCCATTTTTAGGAAAATAAATAGGCAAAAATTAAACGCTTCATAATGAAAAGTTTAATCTCGAAAGCTTGATTTTTCTCAAATTTTTTGATTTTTTATTTTGCATTGCTGATAAAAATCCTACTTTTGCAATCCCAAACGGGATGTAGCGTAGCCCGGTATCGCGCCACATTTGGGATGTGGAGGCCGCAGGTTCGAATCCTGCCATCCCGACTGATTCCCGTACCGGGGAAAATAACCTGAAGAATTATCCTTCAGGTTATTTTTTTATCTCCCCCCTCCTCCTATAAAAGCTTTAATTGTTTTTTTACGATTCAAATACAATTTACCAATATTGTATATATTTTACTTTGTAACCTTATTTTATATTTGTACAAAAAGATAAATAAAAACTTACAAATATTTTATTTCTTAAAAAGTTGTCATTTGATTTTTTTCTGTTTTAATATTATATTTTTCATAAACTAAATATAACTTTTAAAATCTTTTTTGAAACTTAAAACGTATATATAGGATTTAAACCCGAAAGATTTAAAGCATTTTTATCATACAATAATTATAAAAGTATTTTATCCAAAATGAGTGAGGTTATCAGTGATTATGCAGGTTATCGTTTGTTTACAAAACCTTTGGATGATTTGCCAAACCTGCCTAAAATTGTGATAAACACAATTAACCAATATTCATTTTGCCTTGCCGAAAAAGAACCTGAGTTTAAGAATGCGTTATTAGAATCGGAAGTTTTACTGCCGGACGGTGTTGGGATAGTTGCTGCTGTACGGCTGCAGAGCGGACAAAAAATAAAAAAAATATCTGGTTCAAACTTGCATTATTATTTATTAAACAAGCTGAACCAAGAATACGGAAGCTGCTTTTACTTAGGTTCTTCCAACAATACTTTAGAAAAAATAAAAGAAAGGATTGCATTAGAATATCCAAACATCAGGGTAGGAACCTACTCGCCCCCGTTTAAACCTGCTTTTTCTGATGAAGATAATTCTCAAATGATTGATGCAATCAACCAGTTTAAACCAGATGCTTTATTTGTAGGCATGACTGCGCCAAAACAGGAAAAATGGGCCGTTGCGCACAAAAAAGAATTAGATACAAAAATCATCAGTTCTGTGGGCGCTGTTTTTGATTTTTATGCCGGTACAATGAACCGTCCAAGTAACTTTTGGATAAATATGGGTTTTGAATGGTTAGGACGATTTATTAATGAGCCCAAACGCATGTGGAAAAGATACTTGTATTATGGGCCTGTTTTTATTTATATTTTAATAAAGTACAAAATTAAAAATCGCCTTTTCCGTAATTCAACAACACTTACCCAAAGGAGTGCTTAAATTAGCGATGTTGATCTTAAAATGCTTCTTTTAACCTATAAAAACCCATCTTGAGAAAGAGAGTTGGAAAAATATATGGAAACCAATTAATTGGAAAATCAGGTTTTCCACTTGGATAATTTAATGGGATGGATGTACAATTTATCTACCGGAAATTTTTGCATTAACTCAGTTAAGTTATGGTTATACGGTTTCATGTCCGCATTATAATTGTTGATTTCCTGCGGTGTGTAAAGCCAGTAAATTTGCCCGCGTTTGCCAATTTTATCTTCTGTAACTACTTCTTTTGCAGCCAATAATAACGCTGTTGGTATCGCAAATTCTACAAAAAGTTTGTTGGTGGCAAACACGCCGCAATAATGGCAAAACTTTTTGATGGTATATTTTGATACAATTACAATATCAGAATACGAACCCACAACAGGATAAACCAATGGAAACTTTTTAAAGTAAGAAGTTAAATGAGACGCATATTTTATAGTTGCAGATGTAAGAGGAAAAACATCGCCATGCAAATCATGGTAGCTTACCGGCTGCACTTTGTAACCATGCTTTTCCAGGATTGTTTCCGCCTCGCGGTATGACGGCATTTCATCGGCATTCTCAACACCGTAAGCTTTATGTTCGTAACTTTCAACCAGTTCTTTAATCTTGCACCAATGCCAGCGCGGTTTCCCGGTAATACTTTTTACTGGTAAAAAACGCAAAGTTTCATTATTGGTCAAATTGTGCAACGTATGGATTTCGGGAATGTAACTTGTATCTGCATCTAAGTGAAAATATTCCTGGTAATTGTTTTCGTTGATCGCCGGATTGAGGATCAAATCATCGCCGATAAAAAAATAATGTTCGTACTTTTCGTCAAAGTACTTTTTAAAACCTTGTGCCAAATAACCCTGAAAGTGCTGCGAACTTTCGTAAACCGGGATCACATTTGGTTTATCGCCTTCGTAAAACGGCACCAAATGATAAATATTTGAGAAACGGCCTTGATAAAGTTTCTCCAAAACTTCAATATTCTTATTGTACTTGTGGTTAAAAACGAAAATAAGTGCAACTTTACCTTTCATTCAGCTAATGGTTTTAAAATTATTAAATACGGTTAATTTACAATTACGGGTTTTTTCCCTCGTTAATAACTTCAGTATAAATGGTTAAAAGCTGTTTTAAGTTTTGATCGGCCGTGTAAAAATCCTGGTAAGTTTTTCGGGCGTTTAACTCATATTGATGCTTTTTTTCTTTGCTAAAGTTGGCCCAATTTTCCAAACAACTTTTTAAACCGACTTCTTTCGGTTCAAAAAGCAATCCATTGTATTCCGGCACAACCATCGTTTCCATAGCACCTAACTTGGATGCCAATACCGGCAAACCTTGGGCAAAAGCTTCGATAATCGTCAAGGGCATTCCTTCAAACCAAACCGAAGGAAAAACCAATGCCGAACAAGTTTGCATCAAAGTAAAAACTTCAGTTTTAGTTTTAATCCCCAGAAATTCTATGTTTGAATGCTTGGAACTATAATGTTGTACTTCTTCTTTCAACGGGCCATCTCCTGCTATTTTAATTTTATATGGAGACGAAGAAAACACCGATAAAAGAAGCATCAGCCCCTTTTCTTCGGATAATCGCCCAACATATAAAAACTCATCCGAGCGTTGTTTTTCTTCCTGATCTGGAACCGAAACAAAGTTTGGTTTAATTACAATTTGATTGACAGATAACCGCAATTGTGAAGTTTGGAACAATTGCTTTGCATGTTCGCTCAATACAATGTACCGGTTCGGAATTTTCCATGTTCCCAATTTTTTCTGGATAAACATGGATAAACCCAACCAAAAAGTAATCAACTTAGAATTTTTATAAACGCCCAATTTTACTGCTTTCCACGGAAACTTTTGGTGGAGGGAATCCAGAAAAAGCTGTCCATTATTAAAAAGTGTTCCTGAAGGGCAAAGCAACCGAAAATTATGAATGGTGATAACGAAAGGAACTTTACTTCTTTTAATGGCATAAATTACAGATGCCGAACCGCCAAAATGCAAGTTGTGAATATGCACAATATCCGGACGAAAGCTGGCCAATTTGGATTTTGTTTTGAAGTACGATTGTAAGTTGAACGGCAATTGCAACAACTTTAACAAAACATTTTTGTGGTTGTCGAAAACTAATAATTCTACCTCAACCCCGGCGGTTTGTAGCAGTTTTATTTCTTCGGCAACAACCGTATCTTCCCCGCCTTTGTACTGGTATTGGGTATGGATTACTAAAACTTTCACTAAAAACCGGTTAACTTTTTCTTCAAATCCATTGCCGCTTCAATCGCTTTGTCCATGTTGTAATATTCCCATTCGGCAAATCTTCCTAACAAGTAAATGTTGTATTTGGCTAATTGTGTTTTCAATCCGGCAATTTTTTCGCGCGTTCCTTTGTGCTGGATGATGTACGAATTCGGCTCATAATTAAATGCCAGCGGCTTTAAATTGCCAGGCAAATTTTTCAATTCTTCCAGCATCGTTTCCCGCTCCTGCTTGCCCGAAAACTCAACCACACAAGTTTTTCGGTTTGTGCCTTCATTATTGGTATCGCTGAAATTGCCGGTGTAAATAATGCGGTGCGCTTTAAACCGGTCTTCGGGCAAATACAACCACGAAATATCGTTTGCATCCGTTTCGCACAACACATTAGAAGTTCCGTTGGAAGGAAGATCGGACACATTTTCCAGCGCAGTTTTTAATACCTGATCATCAATTTGCATAATGTTGTGCAACTGACGCACATCCCCGCAATAAACCAAAACATCGGTATAAATATCTTCGTTGTTGATTGCTAAACGGCCATCGTTTTCAATTGCAATAGAATTAACCTGAAAAGAAAGATGGATATTTTGGCCTTGAGCCAAACGGTTGACAATAAACTGCGAGCCATCTCTTTTTGGATAATAAAAAGAAGCATGTACCATCGTACTTTCTTCTTTTTTGATGATGTTGCTCATGATCACCTCTTTAATTTGAGGCATCGGCAATTTTCCGTCCAGCCATTCCAGCGGAACTTTGCTGATATCGGTGTTCCAGATTTTTGAATTGTACGGGCCGAAGTACAAACGGTACAAGTTCTCGCCAAAATTCCCGATCAAAAAATCCTTGAAATTGTCGTAATGTGCATCTTTGTTTTTTTCCTGCACCAGCATTTCAATCAACTCGCCCACAATGGCGCGTGTTTCGTTTTCCGGCAATTGGTACAAATAATTTTCCAAAGGATAACCAATCAACTTTCCGTCCAGCAAAATTTTTGCATTGCGCGTGGCTTTCAAAAACTCTTCATCGCGGTTAAAATGCTGCCAAAACCAGTTTAAAACTGTTTGGTCTTTGCTGTTAAAAACATGGCCGCCAACTTTATGAAAAAGGTTGCCGTCAATCCGGTCGCATTTTACCAGGCCGCCAACTTTATCCGAGCGTTCTAAAATCTCGACATCAAAATTTTCAGACAACATCCTCGAAATGCTCAATCCTGAAATCCCGGAACCAATAACGGTTGCTTTCTTCATTTCAATTTTATATTTGGAATGCTTCTTTTACCACATAAAAATCAGTGTCGCCACTAAATTTTGCCCGATAAAAGAAGCATCTGCAATTAACTTGTTTTTTTAAATTTTGAACCAAACTTGATCAATTCGTTAATGATTTTACGCGAAGCCAAAGCCGGCAAACCATACGGTTTTTTCAGTTGTTTTTGTAAAGATGGTTCAATTACATCGGCCGGGCAAAACTTAAATTCCCTTTTTGTTCCCGCATCTTGCGGCGTTTGCAAATAATCAATGCCGAAAGTATTTGTGGATTCTGCATCAAAACCAATGTTGGTTCCTTTTGAAATAATGGGATAAACCACTTTGTATTGATGCTCCGAAACGTGGACTTGCATTTGGATATCCCAAGTAGAAATTGTCCCGTTGATCTCTTTTTTAACCATCCGGTACAAATCCATCCCTTCTTTGTTCAAACGGCTTTTAAAATTTGGCGAAGTCTGCAAAATTTTCGTTAAGCCTTTTTTGTCCCAAACTACATTTTTGACACGATCAGACCAGCTTGCCCAACCATACGAACAAAAGCGGTTGGCAATAATGCTATCGTAAGGATAATTGCCCAATTTCAGCGGAAAAGCAAAACCGGTAACACAAAAAACCGACTTTTCGTTTTTGTAGAAATCCAACCCGTCCAACAAAAATTTCACATAGTTTGGCGTAACTACCAGATCATCTTCTACAATTACAAAACGGTCATAGTTTTGGCTGAGGTAAGTTAAACCCGTATGAAAGTTTGGGCCGGTGCTGTAATTTCGGTCGCGGAAATGCTTGTGCACATTTTTAAAACCGGTCAACTGGTCAATATAATCGCGCGTTTCCAGCACGCCCTGCTTGTCTTTTTCGCCTTTGTAACCATCGGAAAAAAAGATAATATCCAAATCAGCACATTCCGGATTTTTGAGCAAAGCTTCCATGGATGCTTTTAATTTGGCCGCACGCTTGTAGCAAAAAACTCCGATGATCGTTTTTTCCATGTGTTATTTTTTAAATCTGTCCCAAATAATCGGGAACAAAGTTTTCATCCATAATTTGATGTAAGCCGAAGTGTAGGATTTTGGAAAATGTTCTTTGATAAAACCCAGATATTCTTTGTAGGCCAAACCTTTTGGGCTTTTTAAATAAGCAATCCGTTCTTTCAACGTTGTATTGGCCGATTTCCAATTGTTGCCATGGTCGTCAATACAAGTTCCCAAAAAACCCGGCGCAACCACCAAAGTAAAACCTGCTTTTTTGGCTTTTAAGGTATAATCGTAATCGGCCAAACCATGCGTAAATTGGTCTGATAAAATACCGATTGCCTTTACAATCTTTGCCGGAACCAGTAAAATATTCGCATTCGCCACATCACAAAAAACATATTCAGTTTCGCTGTGGATGAAAGTCCCGCCGTCCCAAGTGCCGTTTGCATTTAGCTTTCTGCCGCCATACGAGAGTTTTCCGGTTTCGTCATCGGCCGTACTCCCCACCACAATTGCTGTTTTTAGCCCTTTATTTTTGATGTATTCTTCGGTTTGCAACAAAATGCTGATGGCGTTTTCTTTTAAAAGCGTGTCGTCGTTCAGCAATAAATAAAAATCCGGGTTTGATGCCAAAGCTTGCCGCCAAGTGTTGCGCATCCCGCCGGCCCAAAACAAAGAACCGTTTCCGTTGAAAACTTCCGCTTCCGGAAAAGCGCTTTTTACCGCCTCGGCCGTGCCATCTTTTGAAGCATCATCCGTCAGAAAGATTTTTAGCGAAAAATCTGCAGGCAACACTTGCCTTTTCAGGCTTTCTAAGCAAGCCAGCGTTTTTTGCTTTCGGTTAAAGGTGGTTAATAATACGGCAATCGTCATGGAAAAAATATTATGCTTCTTTTAGCGATCGTTTTTTGATAAACGGCAGTTTTTTAAAGCGCTTTTTTAGTGCGTTGTAATAGCTCACCACATAATATTTCATTTTCATTTTGAAAGATAAATTTGGGACGCTTACTGCTTTTTGAACAAGGTTGATGAAACCCGGGTTGCTGATATCCAAGCCAAAATTTGGGTTTTGGTTGAAAAACAACTGGTACAATTGATGGATGCCAAATATTTTTTCGGAAGGCAAATGCCACAAAACCAAATTGGTATCAGATTGACGGACTTCGCGGTAAAAAACCGGGTTCGTCCAAATCCTGCGCATAAAAGAAGCATCGACACTGGCGCGGAAACCGTTTTTAAAATACAGGTAACTTAGCGTGTGCGCTTCTTCGTTAAACTTTAGCAAACCCTGCGCGTTCCGTTCCAACAATTTCGGCCACAATTCTTCAAAATCACTGTAAATTTTTTTGATGTTTTTAACACTGCAAAGC
>CAXTKQ010000137.1:0-10045 GCA_964244955.1 uncultured Sphingobacteriaceae bacterium
TTTTCTTTGGTTGGTGTTTTGCCGATCATCATGGCTTCTGCCGATTTATCGCGCCACGGTTTGTGTGCCACACCGCCTAAAGCCATTCGTATTTCTTTGATCGTGCCGCCTTCCAGTTCTATCGCCGCAGCCACAGAAATAATGGCAAAAGCATACGATTGCCGGTCGCGCAGTTTTAAATACTGCACCTTGGTAAAGGTTTTGGCGGGAAGGTCAATAGACGTAACCAAATCACCTAGCTGCAAATTGTTGTCCAACTCCGGCCGGTCGCCTGGCAAACGGTGGAAATCTGCAAAATCCACTACCCGGTCGCCTTTTGTGCCCGTTACGTTTACTTTGGCATCCAGCGCAGCCAAAGCAATACACATATCGCTTGGGTGTGTGGCGATGCAATGTTCGCTCGTGCCTAAAATCGCATGGATGCGGTTGTAACCATTGATGGCCGAACAGCCGCTTCCCGGCTCGCGTTTGTTGCAAGGCGTGGCGGTATCGTAAAAATAATAGCAACGTGTGCGTTGGAACAAATTGCCACCATTGGTTGCCATGTTTCTAAGTTGTGCCGATGCACCAGCCAAAATCGCTTTAGCAAGCAAAGGATAACGCTGCTGCACCTGTTCGTTCCAGGCGGTAACGGCATTGGTGGCCAACGCGCCCAAACGCAAACTGCCGTCTTCGGTGTTTTGGATTTCGGTTAAAGGCAGGCGCGTTAAGTCGGTTAAATGCTCCGGACGTTCAACGTTTACCTTCATCAAATCCAAAATATTGGTCCCGCCGGCAATAAACTTGGCTTTGTTTTTTGTGCTGATGTCTGCAACTGCGTCGGCAACATTAACTGCTCTTTGGTAAGAAAAACTATTCACCGGCCATTTCTCCTTTCACTTGCAAAATTGCCGCGTTGATGTTGTTGTAAGCACCGCAACGGCAAATATTCCCGCTCATTTGTTCTTTGATATCGTCCAAAGTATTTGCTTTTCCTTCATTAAACATCCCAACAGCCGAACAAATCTGACCGGGCGTGCAATAACCGCATTGAAAAGCATCATGCTCGATAAAGGCTTTTTGCAATGGGTGCAAATCTTCGCTGTGTGCCAAACCTTCAATCGTGGTAATTTCCTGCCCTTCGCGCATAATAGCCAACGTAAGGCAGGAATTAATACGAACACCATCCGCCAAAACCGTGCAGGAACCACATTGGCCGTGGTCGCAGCCTTTTTTTGTCCCGGTAAAACCGATGTACTCGCGCAAAGCATCCAAAAGTGTAACCCAGGGCGCAATGTTGAGTACGTGTTCCTGTCCGTTTATTTTTAACCTGACTTTTACCGGTTCTGCCGGTTTGGGCGCAAGCGTAGTTGCGTGGCTGCCCGATGCTTGTTTAAATATTCCTGACATGCTGTTTGATTTTAATGTATCGGATGAAAGGCGATACTTCTTTTATCCCTATAAATAGTTGTTGCGCTATGTTGTTTGGGTGGTGGCATATTTATTTTTGATCTGGATGGATGTGCCTGAAAAACCATCGGTAAAAGAAGCATTTACCGCTGCTGGTGTTTTTCTTCCAGGTTTTTAAAATACAAAATTCAAAAACCATCTTAAAATTATAAAGTTATATAATTAACTAATAATCAAAATAATGGAAAAATTAATTTCGAGAAAGCAACATGGTTTTGCTGATTATACTTACATCCCGCTGATTGCGGCAGCACCCGAAGTTTTTGGTTTTGAAGATGAAGACACAGCCGCCTTACTGTGCAGGATACAAGGCGGAACAGTATTGCTAACTACTTTACTGACGCGCGCCGAATGGGGATTGTTTAAAGTGATTCCTTTTAAAACACACCTGCTTTTAGATCTTTCGCTTGGCGCCTTCTCCATGGCCGCCCCTTGGGTTTTTGGCTTCTCTAAAAACAAAAAAGCGCGCAATGCTTTTTTGCTGATGGGCGCCACCAGCGTTGCAGCCAGCCTGCTAACCGAACCTAAAGAAATGCCGGCCACCAAATCCTAATTCTTAACCGATAAAAACAGTATTAACATTAAATCAAAAACGATATGTCAACCAATCAAAAATATGCACTGATAACCGGTGCCTCCAGCGGAATAGGTTATGAATTGGCAAAATTATTTGCCCAAGACAAATACAATTTAGTTTTGGTTGCTTTGGAACCAGATCTGCTCAACCAAAAAGCAACCGAACTGAAACAGCAATATGGCGTTGAAGTAGAAGCCATTGTGAAAGATTTGTTTAAACGCGAAGCACCGTTTGAAGTTTACGACCAAGTAAAAGCAAAAGGCATCCAAATTGATGTTTTGGTAAACGATGCCGGGCAAGGCCAATACGGCTTGTTTGCAGAAACCGATATTAACCGCGAACTGGACATTATCCAACTCAACATTGGCGCTACCATTTCCTTAGTAAAATGCTATTTGCCTGAAATGCTGGCCCGTAAAGATGGAAAGATTTTAAACCTTTCTTCCATCGCCGGAAAAACGCCCGGCCCGTACCAGGCAGTTTACCATGGCACAAAAGCTTTTGTACAATCTTTTACCGAAGCGGTACGCTCAGAATGTAAAGATACTGGTGTAACCTTAACGGCTTTATTGCCTGGCAAAACCGACACCGATTTCTTTAACAAAGCCCAAATGGAAGATTCTAAAATGATGGAACAAAGTGGGTCTGATCCGGCAGAAGTAGCGAAAGACGGTTACGAAGCGTTGATGGCTGGTGAAGACATGGTGATCTCCGGCTTTAAAAACAAAGCAATGGTAGGCATGAGCAACATTATGCCAGACCACTTGGTTGCCGATATGATGAAAAAACAACAGGAACCGAAAGAAGATTAAATGCTTCTTTTATGGCATAAAAAACCCTGAACTTTTATCGGTTCAGGGTTTTTTGTTTTTAAAAAAAATACAAATCAATATTTGCTTTTGCTACAATTCATTTTTAAGTATTATTTGCTAAAACTATAAATATAACTGTTAGAGCCTATTTAAATTTGTTCAATCTATTATTCTATGCTTCTTTTATCACCTAATAAATGGCAAGCATTTGGTTTTTGACTTATTTAGATTGATGTCAACACTAATTTTTATAGAGTAAAAGAAGCATTAACACTTTTTCTTGTATAAATTTAAACAGGCTTTTAGTATTTTTTTATTATCAATAATACTGAAACATTAAAAGTAAAAAATAAGTTATAGTATTATATTATTTTAAAAAATTAAACTATGAATTACGACGAAAAAACACCCAGAAGGGCATTTTTTAAAAAATCAATAAAAGATAGCATTGCACTGGGCGCTGGTGCTTCATTTACGCTTTCTTTATTACAATCATTTACTGCCGGTGCTTCCACTGTTTCTTTCGGAGATGTACCGATGGCAGCTAATGAAAAAGAATTTAGGATGGGCGTTATTGGCCCTGCCGAACTTTCATTGGCAACCAGCAAAATAGCCGTAAATAAAGCCACTAACAAAAATGCAAAAGAATTTGCAGGTTTTGAATTGACGGAAGCCATTGCAGTTACAAGTGTGTTAAAAGATTTGGGAACTCCGGTCCCTCCTATGGATGCAAAAGCAAAAGCCACACTTGCTAAAATTCAAACAGCAAAAGTAGGTATGGATTTTGACAAAGCCTATATTCAGGCGCAGTATGAAAACCATGTGTTTTTGAGAGATTTAGCAGAAAACTATTTAAAGAATGCAGCAGGTAAAACTGGCCCGGCAGAAAGCCAGACCAAACATTTGGCTACCTTGGCTTTAGCAGTATTTAAAGAACACGTAGCTATAACTTCAAGGATTTTAGGCGAATTAAAAGGTTAAATTTTTGAATTGAAGAATACTTCTTTTTTCTAACAAAAAACCTCAGGCTGATTTAGTTTGAGGTTTTTTGTTTTTTAAAAAAATTTACAAATTACTAATAAGTCCTTTTTAAAATTGAATAAAAAAAGTTCTTTAAGGTTTCTTTATATTGCTGTTCTTATTAAAATCTTCGTAGGAAACTTTAATATAATTGATCAAATCATAATCGCTCCAAGTATTGATTTGTTCAAGAGAAGGTTGGTATTTTAATTTGAAATTGAACAAATCAGCATCTTTAACAGGCACATTATTTTTAATCAAATCATCATTAAACCGACTGAAAATTTCATAACCATCAATTTCACGTTTGGCATATTTATTAAACTTTCTTGCGTTTTTTACTTCGCTTTTAAAGTTTTCATAGATAAACGTCATGGGTTTCAAAAACAAATAATAATAGTGCGGGGTTCCGGTATAGAAAACGCCTTTGTCCCGGTATCCTTTTTTTACTTCCTGCAAATCCGTTATCAAAGAATTTTCCTTGATCACAACTTCCGGCAACTCAACAGCAGGTGCTAAATACAATACTTTGATTAATAAATCAGTTACAATTGAATTAATTGTTTGAAACCCTGCACTTGATATTTCAAGGCTGTCTCCTAAAGCGGCCATAATATTAAACACGCCGTACAGATTAGATTTAACAGTTTGCTTGCTTCGTTTATTGAAAACTTTGACACTGCCTAATCTGATACTTGAACCCTGCTTAGATAATATCCCTTGTTGCATTTTAACAGGTTGTCCTCTTAAAGTATTTATAAGACATACACAAAGCATACAAAGCAAAGTAATTTTTCTTTTATACATATTGGTAATAAAGTTAAAAGAATATAATTACCGTTAATCAAATTTAACGCTTTTTAACAATTGTAATTTTTACTTGAATTAAGCAAGTCTGGTTATAACATTTGATTGCAACTATTTAAAAAGCCCTGAACTTGTATCAAGTTCAGGGCTTTTTGATGTAAATTAGTTTGATGGTTAAACAATTCTTTAATCCAAACCAGCCTATTCGGCAAATTCTTTTTTAACAAATTCTTGTATCATCAGCACACTTTTTTTACTGATCTCTTCGATCAGCAAAAGCCATTTTTTTACTTCCGGGTCTTCAATTGCCTTGGTTTTTCTGCTGATTAATGCTGAAAGGTTTTGGATGGAACCTAATGGGCCGGCCAAATCATGCGATAATATGTTTAATATTGCGTTCTTTTTATTGGCAAATTCTTTCAACTTATTGTTATAAGCTTGCAAACTGGATACATCTTCCATATAGCCAAGAAGTATCTGTCCTTCATTTTCCTGAGGGTGTAAAAGCAGGCTTAAACGCAGTACCCGCTCTTGCTGATTTGGCAATTGGATTCTAAATTCTATGTTATCTTTAAAATCATTTGGTTGTAAAGCAGTGAAACTATCTTTCAAATATCCGCTATCTTCAGGGTTTACCAAATTATAAATTGCATGAGGGGACAAACTTTCGGCACTGGTTTTAAAAAAGGTTTTGAAAGCAGGGTTAACGTAGATAAAACTGTTTCTTTCCAGGTCAACAGCAAAAAAAACACGCGGGTCGTGTTCTGCCAATGTAAATAGTAAAGAAGCAGGATTATTCGTTACTGACATAATTGGTTTATTAGTTTAAGCTTGTTGTTAGCTTTTTTTAGAAGATTAAATCAAAAGCAATGAATCAAAGAAGCTGCCAAATTAAAACAATTCAGCCAAAGCTGCCAAAAGGAATTTAGTTAGCGGGTCAAAATTAATCAAACCTCACCACTATTTTTATTTATGCTAATATTTTTAAATTTTAAACAGTTCAATTTCATGGCATACTTCTTTTATCCAACAAAAATCCCCAAACTATTTTATCTGTTCGGGGGATTTAGTATTTGTATTATTTAGAGTAAAACGGCAACAGTTTTAAGTTTGTAAAGTTTGGCCTCTATCAATCGGGCTTTAGCCAAAACCAATAACATCAGAAAATAAACTGCAAGTATCTTGACAGGTTATTTGACAGAACCTAATTTTTCTGAATCCGTAAGATTGCCCACTAACCTTTTTAATTTTTATTTTAAAAGATTGTGGATAGCTTAAAACCAAACGCACTTTTATTAAGAAACCAAGCAGCGTGTGCACAATGTGATGGGCACGCAATAGCTAAACCAAAACAAGTTGCCGGCATTGGTGCCCAGCTTCAAGAATTTTTTTCGAAGTTGTTTCACACCAACGATTGGCCGCCACGATGGCATTGCGGCAACTGGACAGATTTTCATGGCTGGTTGTATATTGTTTCTGACCTGGTGATTTGGGCGTCTTATTTTGCCATCCCTTTGTTGCTACTGCAAATTGTAGTGAAACGCAAAGACATCCCTTTCACTAAAATTTTCTGGCTGTTTATCGCTTTTATTTTGCTGTGCGGCCTCACCCATTTTTTGGATGCCGTTATATTTTGGTGGCCTGCCTATCGCCTTAGCGCTTTGCTGCGCTTTGTTACCGGCATCGTATCCGTTGTTACCGTTGTTGGCTTATACAAGAATTTGCCGCTCATCAATAATTTAAGGACCATTGCCGAACTGGAAGTAGAAATTGAGGAACGGAAAAAGGCCGAACAGGAAGCCTGCCACCAGCAACTGCTGCAGCAACACACCAAAGAGCTGATGCAAAAAAAAGATGAGTTTATGAGCATTGCCAGCCACGAACTTAAAACACCGATCACAAGCGTTAAAGCATCTTTACAGGTGGTTAAACGCTTGGTTGGCACCAACAAATCCCTTGCCCCTGTTTCGCCTTTTGTAGAAAAAGCATCAAACCAGGTTAACCGTTTAACCGGTATTATCAACGAACTGCTTGACGTAACTAAAATACAAGCCGGTAAATTAGAATTGGCCGAAACAGAATTTTTACTAAACGATTTGATTAACGAATGCATCGAAAGCTGTTTGATTGATAACCAGAAGCACCAGGTTGTAGTTACAGGCAACAAAACGATCAGTATTTATGCGGATAGGAACCGCATTGAACAAGTAATTTGCAACTTGCTGACCAACGCCGTAAAATATTCGCCCGTAAACCCGCAAGTTATTGTTTTGGTGGAAAAATTAGAAAACCAACGCGCCAAAGTAAGTGTAACCGACCAAGGGATTGGCATACCGGAAGATAAGATTGAAGAAGTTTTCGACCGGTTTTTCAGGGTAGAAAACACGTCGCAAAGTTTTTCGGGCTTAGGTTTGGGCTTGTATATTTCTTCGGAAATCATCAAACGCCACCATGGCAATATTGGCGTGTGCAGTAAACTTGGCGAGGGATCAACCTTTTGGTTTACGGTTTAAAAACGATGCTTCTTTTACCGGCATAAAATCGGTGTCAAGGTTTACAATTTAAAGCAATACTTCTTTTACCGGCATAAAATTGGTGTTGATTTTATGCCGGTAAAAGAAGCATCATCCATAACTCAAGAAAATTTGCCGGAGCATTTGTACCCGGTTATTTTTCCGGTTCGCCCTGCTGCCCGTTTTGGTCATTCTCTCTTTCGTCTTTCTTCTTAAATTCCAATTTTCCGAACTTATAGCTCAAGCTAATCCCGAAAGAACGGAACGGAACCTGACGGATGTTGTACTGATCGAAATTTGCGCCGGTGGTGGTGGTTTTCTGGCTGAAATATTGGTTAAAAGGGTTTGCAGCCGTTAAACCGATGCTTGCTTTTTTGTCCCAAAACTGCTTCCGCACGGCTAAGTTGTAAAAGGCAAAAGCCGGCCGTGTGCCTTGGATCGTCCGTTGCGATGAGTTATAGTTGCCAAAAACTTCGGCCGTAAAATCATGTCCAAACTGATAAGTTCCGTTCAAATTGATGCGGTAAGCCACGCCCGTTACCGTTGGGTTGCCCGGGTTTTTGTTCACCCGCTCGCCGATAAACATATTGGTGCGCAAGCTTAATTTACTGGTAACCGGCGCAGAACCAAAAAAATTAACGCCGGATGTACTTTCGGACCCGATATTGTAACGCTGGGTCAACGAAACGTTCGGGTAATCAGTACCATTAATGTTTAATACCGGATAATATGTTGTGTAAGATTGGATATCGTCTGTATTGTAGCGGTAAAAAGCAGCGACATAAATGTTCCCGCCTTTTTCAAAAGATTTGTTGTAGCCAAGTTCGTAGTTGTGGCCTATCTCGGGTTTCAGGTTTGGGTTTCCGGTACTTATGTTGCGCGGGTCGCTGATGTTGAAAAACGGGTTCAGCGCGCCATAATCCGGCCTTTGTATGCGGTAAGTAAAGCTGGCTTTGATAGTTTGGGTCTCATTAATTTTGTGGGAAAACACATAAGAAGGCGCAAAAGTATTATAACCCGGGATATTGGCGCCGGGAAAATCAGCCTTAGTATTGGTCCGTTCGTAGCGCAAACCCGTTTGGCCATCAATAAAATTGTTAAAAACCGAAAACTTTAACGACAGGTAAGCGGCATAAATATTCCGGGTATAATTAAAAGCATACGTTTGTTTCGGGTTTTGGATGTAGCTGCCATCAGTTAATAAAGTATCGGTAATCGTACTGCTGTTCAAGGTTTCGAACACACCTTTTACACCAGTTTCAAAAGAGAAGTTTTTGCTTACCGGCTGCACATAATCAACAGAAATATTGCTTTGGTTATCCTTGCCCGGGTTGTTGCCTATCGAACCCGTTGGCTTGTAAAAAGCACTTGGATAAAACTGGTTTTGCGTAAAATCGCTGGTGTTTTTGCTCGAACTGGCTGTGTACAAAACGTCCAGCTCCTGGTTTTCCTTTTTAAAGGTTTTTTTATAGCTCAGGTTATAATCTGTGGCGTTGGCGTTAAAACGGTTGGTGGCATTGCGCAAAAAGTAAATATCCTGAAATACGTTGCCCGTAGTAAGCTGGTGCTGCTCATCAGCACTGGTCAAACCGTAGCTGTGGTTTCCAAAATGGTTAAACCCAACCGAAGCCGTAAAGTCATCTTTCGGCGTGATGCTCCAGTTAAAGCTTAAACCAGACTGATAACCACTTCTTGTAAAACGGTTGTTGCCGTTTTGGGCCAGATGAATAACCGTGTCCCTGGTATTATTGTAGGATTGTTTATCGGTAATATTGTTTGTTGTGGTATATAATTGCGCATTGCCGCTGAAAAAAGCGCTAACGCCAATATTTCCTTTTCGTGCATTGAGGTTTAAAGAACCGTTTTCCAACCGTGTGCCGATTGAAGTATTTATCGTTCCGTTAAAACCTTGCACCTTGCTGTCTTTCAGGATAATATTGATGATGCCGCCGGTTCCGGAAGCGTCGTATTTTGCGCCGGGGCTGGTAATCACCTCGATGCTTTTAATCTGGCTGGCCGGGATGGATTGCAAGGCATCGGCCAAGCTGGCGCCAAAAATACTCGAAGGTTTTCCGTTGATCAAAAAACGCACATTTGCATTGCCCTGCAACTCCACATTGCCGTCAATATCTACCGTAACCATCGGTACTTTTTTCAAAACATCTGTTGCCACGCCGCCTTGTGCTGTTAAATCGTTGCCGGGATTGTAAACCATTTTGTCAATCCTGTTTTCAATGGTACTTGCCCTGCCAACAATTTCAACGCCTTTTAATTGTTTGGTGGCCGAAGCAATGGCAATATTATTCAACACAACACTGGTTTTTGTAGTGCCGAGGACGACATGCTCTAAACTAAAACGGGTATAGCCAATAAAATCAACCGCAACCTGGTATTCGCCAAAAGGCAAATTATCAACCACAAAATTTCCTTTGGGGTCAGAAGTCGCGCCGTTAACAACCGTGGTGGTGCCTTGTTTAAAAATGGTAACGGTTGCATAATCTACCGGTGCTTTAGTCGTTGCATCGGTAATTTTGCCGCTGATCCTGCCTTTTCCGCCAGCAGCATTTTGGGCGCGCGCCGAAAAACATAGGATAAAAACAGTAGCAAAGAGTAAAATATACTTCATATTGGAAATATTAGGTTTTGCTGCAAAAATTTAAAATATTTTTGTAATTAAACCTAACGGTTGCAACATTGATTGCTTTTTACGGGTAATTTTACTGTTACCATAAAAACTTAGCTGTATTGTACTTCTTTTTTTACAATTGTTTTTCAGCTATCTCGACCCTTTGCTTTTCCATTTCCAGTCTTCGCCAAAAAAACCGGCTTCGCTTACTTTTCCAGGATAAACCGAGCCGGGAGGCGTG
>CAXTKQ010000138.1:0-9888 GCA_964244955.1 uncultured Sphingobacteriaceae bacterium
ATTTCGGTCCTGCGGTTTTTAGCTCTGCCTTCTGCTGTTGCGTTGTCTTCTACAGGTTCAAATCTGCTGCGGCCGCTTGCCGTTACCCGGGTTGGGTCAACTTTCGGGCACGAATTTATAGGCGTGGTAGAAGATATAGGCGCATCGGTACAAAACTTAAAAGTGGGCGATAATGTGATCGTGCCTTTTAATGTGGCCTGCGGAAAATGCGCTTTTTGCAAGCAGGAACTGTATGGCAATTGCCACGAATCAAATTCCCAGGCCACTGCTGTGGGCGGAATTTTTGGTTATTCGCATACGGCCGGCGGGTACGATGGCGGACAGGCAGAATATGTTCGTGTTCCTTACGCTGATGTTGGCCCAACGGTTATCCCGGATTGGATGGACCACGATGACGCGGTTTTACTTACTGATGTTGTGCCGACTGGTTACCAAGCGGCAGAAATGGGCGGCATAAAAACCGGCGACACGGTTGTAATTTTTGGGGCCGGGCCGGTTGGGATTTTAGCGGCAAAATGCGCATGGCTTTTTGGTGCCGGCCGGGTAATTGTAATTGATCATTTGGATTACCGCCTGGAATTTGTCAAAAAATATGCGCAGTGCGAGGCTTATAACTTTAAAGAAATGGAAGACCCGGTGATGTTTGTAAAGCAAACAACCGATTGGTTTGGGGCCGATGTTTGTATTGATTGCGTTGGCGCCGATGCCACAGGCGATGCTTTGCAAACCATTACCGGCAAAAAACTGCTTTTGCAGGCCGGTTCTGCTACGGCACTGCATTGGGCAATCAACTCTGTAAAAAAAGGCGGGATTGTTTCTGTTGTTGGCGTTTACGGCCCTACCGATAACCTCGTTCCGATTGGCAATGTGCTGAACAAAGGACTCACCGTTCGAGCCAACCAATCTTCGGTTAAACGCTTGCTGCCAAGGCTGATCGAGCATATCCGTGCCGGCCGTTTAAACCCGAAAGGGATCATAACGCACCGTGTGCCTTTGGAAGAAGTTGCTGATGCTTACCATATTTTTTCATCAAAATTAGACGACTGTATCAAAACAGTTTTGATCCCGCCATCTGCCAAAAAATAAAAAAAAACGATCATGGAAAATACAACAAACGATTATACGCATATCAATGGCTGGGGCGTAGATGCCGATCCGAAAAACGAACCAACCTACCCAATGAAACACTACAACGGCGATGACCACAACCGCATCAATTGGGTACGGCCTACGCTGCAAAAAGAAACGGTTGAGATCCTGCATTCCATCGAACGCCCAAACTTAACGGCTGTGTTTGGCACTTCTGTTCCGCCTTCCGGTTTAAGCGGTGTTATCCGTCGTTACGCCTTTAAAAATTTTAGTGAAAACGAATACGGCCACTGGCTGCCTTTGTTGCTGGCCGACCGGATCAATGTGGTGGAAGGTATGATAGACGATTTAAAACACGGCCATATCCCCAATATTTTTGCAGAAAAAGGCTTAAAAGCCGAATGGAAATTTAACCGGAAAGGTTTCGTTACAAAAATTGCTACCGGATTGGTTTTAACCGGAATGGTTTTATATTTTAACCAGAAAAAAAAGAAAGCATTACTGGATTAGTTTTGCCTTTCAGTCTTTTATTAGGTATATGCCAGCTTGAATGATTGTTCAGGCTGGCATTTTTTTATTAAAACAATTTTATAAAAATCCGTAGTTGCAACTGCGGATAAGCCAATTGAAATAACTGCTTTATAAATATTTATTTATCCAAAATAAGCTTAACTATTTTTTCACACTTGTAACATTGTCTTTGTTCCAACTTTCCTTTACGCCATCCATAAAACCGTTTTTATAGCTATCCAGTTTTTAATCAAACTAAACAATAGCAGTAAAAATAGTATCCGCCAGAAAAGTTGTTTACGGGTCATGGTTATAAACTTTTATAATTTAATGATCGTGAAAATGAGATTATAATCAAATATTGATGCTTCTTTTACCGGCTAAATTTTTGTTCCGTCCGCTAAAACTGAAGCAAAATAAAAGCTAATATTTAATTCATCAGCCAGTTTTTTGCCAAACCAATGTTGGCTGTTCGTGCTATTGGTTGTGAAGCATTTTTACTTTTTTAGTTTCATGTGTCCGTCTTGCTTTTGTATTGCGGAATTTTAGAAATTCGCTAAACTCTTTTTCCTCTTTTTCGCTCAAAGGTTTGTTGACAAAAACAAAGTCTTTATCGTCCATTTTTTTGAAGTCTATCATAGCTTAAAGTCTTTAAAGTATTTGATTGTTAAAATAAGGGCCTCTTTGGTATCAATAAACATACGGTTTCCGCCGAATAGTTTTGCACCCAAAGTTTGCTCATAATGCCCGATAAGTTGAGTTTTTGCTATAAAAGAAACTACGCCGTCATAATCTTTTTCAAAAGCTAGTTTACAGGCAAAAGCAACAAGATTGCCTGCTACTCCTTTATAAAGTTTATTCTTTCCCTTATTAAATTTTGCACTTTCAATCAAATCCATAAAAACATGGTCGCCTTTGTCCGTTAGGCTAATCAATCCATGAACAATAGTTGGGTTGTTAACCGTTGTTAGTTTATAGACTTGCCTTGTTTTATCTTTAAGTTCAGTTTGCCAATTAAATGCCCATTCAACCTTTTTAATTTGCTTGCTGTCAGTCGGGCGAAGTAAGGTAACTAAGGTGTCAAAAACTTCACCCGAAACGGCGTTTTCAATTGAGTTGGTCAGCTTGTCAACTTCAAAATCAAGTTCTATGTCTTTAGATTGTTTCACCACAACAAATTTACGAAAAAGAAGCTGGCGGTCAATAGGTTTTGCTATGTTGGAAGTCTTTGCAAGCATGACCGCCAACGGAAAGGGCTCGGCGAAGAACTGGAATTTGAAACTCGTCAGCCCGAAACCGAAGTTAAATTTATAAACAAATGTTGATGCTTCTTTTATCGGCTAAATTTCGATGGTCAGTCGGAACAGAAGTAAAATAGCAAAACAAAAGTTGATGTTTAATTCGTCCTGCCACAATAACGCCAAACCCCTTGTTAGCGGCTGATCTTCGTTTTTCGTTCTGTCAGTTCTGTTGGTGTCAGTCCAAATTGTTTTTTAAAAACGAATGAAAAGTGAGACAGGGCTTCAAAGCCTAAGTCAAGATAAATTTCTGTTGGCTTTTTATTTTTTTTGTCAATGAGAAAATGAGCTTCTTGCAATCGTCTTTGCACTAACCATTGATTGGGTGTGTTGTTAAACGTTGCATTGAAATCTCGTTTAAAAGCCGACAGACTTCGCCCTGTCAAAAAAGCAAAACGTTCAATACTAACATTGAATTTGAAATTACGATTCATAAATTCTTCAATGTTTATTTTTTCAGGAATACCATAATCAAAAAATAAACCTGCCAGCTCAGGCTGTTGTTGCAGCAAAATAATCAATAGCTCTTCACGTTTCACATCAGCAAAAGCATCATTGATTTTTCCATGATTGTAATATGGGTGTAACGACTGAATATAATCCGGCAGAAACTCATTATTGTTTACGTTTACAAGCGTTGAAGAAGAGGTATATTTGGTCGTATTGCTTTTATGTTTTTCCTGAAACCTTTTTAGAAATGCTTCATCAAAAAAGACAAACACTTTTTCCAACTCGCCATCAACTTTAACTTTATTAAAGCGTACCAAGCGGTTTTTGCGGGCAATGCAGCATGCACCCGATTTCAATACCTGAAGTCCGCTTCCGTCATAAAGGTTCATTATTCCTTTTACAACGTACACGAAAGTATGTTCAGCAATAAATTGTTCAGGCGAAGTTTCTTTTTCCCACATACGGCATGTTGACTGTATTATCTTTCATTTTGCATTGCCGAACTTACGCATACTTTATTTCACTTTCGCTAATAAGGCTCGTGTTTCGGCCACAACACGGTCTTGAAATTTTATATCTTTTACCTGTTCTGAACCTTGCATTGGTTGACCTTTTTCGTCATAATAAACACCTGTATTGCCTGATGTATCTGTTAAAATTTTTGCGATGACTTTTGCCGATTTTTTAGGTGTGCTGCTGTATTTAGAAAAGGGCGGAAGTATAGCCAACAGATGCCCAAATATAAAGCGAACAACGGCATTTGTGCTTTCGCCACCAAGATTTGTTCCACGGGTTATTCCCGGCTCTACAGCGTTGAAATGTAACCTTGGTGTTTCCTGTGCAAAAGCAAATGAGGAAGCAAGAATACATTGCTTTGATGTGGCGTAAGCATCTGTGCCTGCCATTTTAGAACCGCCCTCTTTCCACTCGCCCCTTGCACTTGCTTCTGCAGAAATATAACGACCGCCTTTCATTCCCATAACCTTTGCAGGTTTGCGTTCAGGGTCTTCAATTGCAGAAGCAATGAACACAACATTTGCACCATCAGGAAGATGAAGCGCAAGTGCTTCGGTTAGTGCAAACGCTCCGAGGTGATTGGTAGCATAAGTCATATCAAAACCTTGCTTGCTTTTTGTTGCTTTTGAAGACATAATTCCTGCGTTGTTTAGTAGTCCGCCTAACGGAAGATTAAGTTCAATGATTTGCTGCGCTGCACGTCTTACGCTTATAACATCTGAAATGTCGCAAACTACTGATACTGCATTTTGTCCGTTGTCTTTTATAGTCTTTTGTACTTGCTCCAGTTTCTCACGATTTCGCCCAACGAGAATAACAGTTCCGTGTTTAGCGAGTTCTAAGGCTGTTTCATAGCCAATTCCTGAAGTTGGCCCCGTAATGATATATGCTTTTTTATTTCCCATTTTCTGAAAATTTTATGCTGTAAAGTTGAACATAAAATTTTCTGTAAGCTTTCCTGTAAAGTCCAAAGTTATTGTATTGAGAAGTCCAAAAGTCTGGATGTTTGTATGCAACGGAAGGTCTGTCAGACTTGCAGCTAACGAACAGGGCTTGGCGGAGTGGCGGAAGTCCGTGTTCCGTCAGCCCAAATTTAGGATTGAAGATAAATAGAATTACCATAGCTCAAAACAGTTTCATTAGCCGCCATTTTGCCAAACCCCTGTTAGCGGTCCGTGGTTTCTTTGCTTACTATCATTCTGTTTTCCAGGTTAAGTATGTTAAGTATAAACCTAATCCAAAAATTAGTGGCACGGGTGCTGCGTGCCGCAACGCTGACACCCACCCGATTGAAGAGCTGAATATAAAAAAGTCTGTGAGCGGAACTATTGCCCCAATCAGCATGATCAGTCCGAGTGCTTTTAGTTGGTTAGAAAGAACAAGTGCCGCTATCATTAACCCAATTGAAAACTGTCTTATTCCCATCGCTAACGCCATCGGTTCTTTTAGCGTGCCGATATTTTTGATGTCAAATAATACACTTGCAGAATTAGGAAAAAATAAAATCATTAATCCTGAAACAATTAAGAATATACCTGGGAACAAGCATAAATATTTTACAACTTGAATTCTTTTCGTTATTGTCATACTGGTGTTTTTTTGTGCTTTCGTGTTTTACAAGGTTTAACTACAATTACCGCTAACGTTCTGGACTTGGCGAAGAACTGATATTTGAAACCTGTCAGCCCCAAAACCAAGGTTAAATTTGTAATCATATACTGATGCTTCTTCTACCAGCCAAATTTTATTCCTTCTACCGGAACCAAAGCAAAATAGCAAATAAATGTTGATGTTTATTCCGTCCGCCAGTTTTTTGCCAAACCAATGTTACCTGCCGTTATTTCTTCTCAGTTGCTTCAAATGTGTCTATAAAATCATTTGCTGAATAGATTTCAGCAATATTTTTCAAACTTCCAATTCTAAATATAAATGGCTCATCACTTCTTCTGCGCAAATAAATTCTATATTCATTTTGATATGAATATTCTAACGGTTTATTAAAAACGTCAACAGAACCAGTATAAATATTCTTGTCGTAATACTCCACAAGTCCGAGTTTATAAACTATTTTTTTCTTTTTTAAAGCATTTTTAATTAGTTCTAAAAATCTTGGATTGTCTTTTATTAAAATTGCATACTGTCCAAAATCTTTTAATCGCTTGTCAAGATATATTGGTTTATCACCTTTTAATATTTTTGACGATAAACAAAAAAGACTGTAAATATTTCCAAGTGTCTTTTCGTAAGATTCTTTTATGTGTAATTTTAAGAAGTTAAATTCTTTATCAATTTGTTTTCCTGCAATAGACATTTTAAACTGACCAGGTGGATAATTTCTAATAAAACTAGCTCCTTCATAAATATCTCCTCGAAATTTATCCTCAAGTTTTTTAAAATATTCGACGGGATTACAATAAATAGTGCCATTTTCAAATAAATCGTATATAGAATTCTTATCACCAAATTTTATAAAGCAATGTATGTAAAAGTTATTCATTATTAATTGTCTGATTGAACGGTTTGTCTACAATGGCAGGTAACTCTTGTATTGACGCACCTTTAGGTTCGCCCAACACAAATCTAAATTTTTATTTACAAAACCAAACCTTCGAAAAAATTTACCTCACCTCATCCACTTCCAAAATAACACTCGCCCTTCCCTTATTTACTACCGGGTTAATACCAACTTTCATTAAAAAATCACCGGTAAAAACAGCATGGTCTTGGATTGGAGATTTGGTTCCCGGATACAAGTTTACTTCTTTTACCAGGTAATTTTTATGGATATCCAAACCTTTCAGTTGGATAGGCAATTTACTGCCGGCATCGTAACGGTTGCTTACCAAGTAATTAAAAACAATGGCCTTGCTTTTGTTGGTATTTAAATATTGGATCGAGGCCAAATCATTCTTCCAGGGGCTTAACAAACGGTATTGGTCGCCGTGCCAAACCACATCGCTAAAACCTTGGTAAGTTTGGATGGCCTGCTGGCAAAATTGCAGGTCTTTTTCGTTCAGTTTGCTTACGATCATATCAAAACCCAATTTACCCATCATCGCTACATCAGTGCGGAATTTGATCGGTGCTTTGCTCCAATCGGTAACATGGTTATCCGAAGCAATGGCCGGAAAAAAGTAAGAATATTCCCACTGCATAAAAATACGCTCCAACGGGTCGGTGTTATCACTTGGCCAATACTCGGTAAAGTATTTTAGCGCGCCATAATCTACCCTTCCGCCGCCGCCGGAACACAACATCATCGGCACTTTTGGGTACTTGGCGCGCAACCGCCCTAACACGCTGTACAAACCTTTTACATAATCAATGTATAAATGCGACTGGTTTTTTTCGTAAGTTGAATATGCATTGTAGATAACCGAATTGCAGTCCCATTTTACAAATCCAAGTTTGGGGTTTTTGGTGAACAAATTATCCAAGATACCAAACACAAAATCCTGCACTTTCGGGTTGCTCAAATCCAAAACCAGTTGGTTGCGGAAATAATATTCTTCGCGGTTCGGTTGTTTGACCACCCAATCCGGATGTTTTTCATACAGTTCGCTTTTTGGGTTTACCATTTCCGGCTCTACCCAAATGCCAAATTTTACATCGGTGGCTTGTGCTTCTTTCACTAAATATCCAATTCCGTTTGGCAGTTTGGCTTTGTTTTCCTGCCAGTCGCCCAAACCTGCACGGTCATCATTTCTTGGATATTTGTTGCCAAACCAACCGTCGTCCAACAAAAAAACATCCGTTCCAAGTTTTTTGGTATCTTTTAATAAAGCAGCAAGTTTGGTTTCGTTAAAATCAAAATAAGTAGATTCCCAATTGTTCAAAATCGTTAACCTTGGCCCGTTTCCATCTACAATTTTGTAGTCCCGTGCCCAGCGTTGCAAGTTGCGGCTGGCATCTCCTTTTCCATGATCAGAATAAGTATAAACAAAAGCAGGCGTTGTAAATTCTTCATTCGGTTTTAAACTGTAAGCCGAAGCATACGGGTTTATGCCGGCAATTAGGCGTAGATTTTTTAACGGGTCAACTTCCAAATCAACCTTAAAATTGCCCGACCATTCCAACGATCCCAGCAATACTTTTCCTTCGTCTTCGCTTGCCGCCTGATCAAAAGAAACCATAAACGACGGCGGCTGGTACAAATCGGCACGTGTCCCTAATTTGCTGTCCAGCACTTTGATGCCAGCCGTCAGTTCGCTTTCCTGCGGCTGCATTTCGCGCGCCCAATCGCCGTGGTACTGTTTTAACCAGTAAGAATTTGAGCTGAAGTACAAGTTAGCCGAAGCAAATTTTTGCAGCGTAACGTTCTTTTTTTCAGTGTGTTTGATAACCGACCACTGCTCCACCACATCATCATCTGCATAAACTTTATAATACAACGTAACCTGGAAAGGGTAAACCGGGTCTTTTAAAACGATGCTGGTTAAAGAAACATGGCGGTCCAACTGCTGCGTTTGGTCGCCCACATATTGCAAATCCAGCGAGTTGTTGCCATCCGCGTGGGTAACTTCGATAGCCGGCTCCATCAAATTGCGGGAACCGGCGGGCGTATAAGCCGAATTTAAAATCCCGGAATAATCATCGCTTTGCCTGTGTGCTGCTGGGATTTTTTGGTACTCCTCCTTGTTAAAAAGTTTTGTTCCGAAGTAAATCACGCTAAGGCGTTTATCGGCACGGACTTGCAAAGCGATGGCGTTGTGTTTTGATTCGATCGCAATCACTTTTCCCTGGGCCATCGCTTGCGTTTCGGTCAATAAAAATACCAAAAGCAACAGCCATTGCGCGGGTTTCAGCAGGTTAAAACAGGCAGGCATTTTGTATTTTAAGTGCATGGGTTTTTATTGGGGTTGATTTTAGGTGGATAAAAGCAGCAGCTAATTTATATATTTTCGATGTTTGCCCGGCTTGTTTTTACCCGATACTGTTTTTACCGGCATAAAATTGGCGTCGGTTTTGGCAAGAATATATATTTTGATTTGTACAATTCTTTGCGCAAAAGTGCTTACCTTTAAGCAATTACTTTTGCTTTAGCCTATACTTTTATAGTGTAAATGCTGTTTTTATAACAGTAGCATTGAGATTTAAACAGAAACCGATAACCCTAAAATTTAACCAGCCATGAGCAAAGAAAAAAAATCAACCAAGGAAGCCAAAAAAGCGCCAAGCACCAATGTAAACAAAAAGCAATCGAGCTACCAATCTGATAAAGGATCGAAATCAGAAACGGCACCGGTTAAAAAATCCAAGTAAAATGCAGGAACAAACCGTAGAGAATGAAACCCGAATGTACCTGTTCGATTTGATGAACATGGCCAAAGAACATGGTTTTAAAGCTGATGATAACTGGCAATTAAGTTTGGCAAGCGACAAAGAACGGTCCAATATCCAGAAGAATTATCATCCAACTATTGCTGCCAAAATGTTCCCCGAAGTTTTGCTGCCGGTTTTTCATTCCGTCAAATCCAAGTTGCACCAAACTTTAAACAGCGAAGAACAATTGATCAACACCAAAAGTATTTCGGCCGAAGATTTAAAGTTTTTGGTGGCTTTTGTGCCAACACGGCCGCGTACTTAATTCTAAATTTATCCAAAATTTTGTGCCATAAAAGAAGCATGCAATTTAAACTTGCATGCTTTTTTTATCTCATGTTTTTTTGATTATATTGATGTATTGTTTTATAAGATAAAAGTTTATAAGTATGAAAAACTTAACGTTTATAATATTTCTATAAAGAGTTAGTCCTTTGCTGGTCAGTATTTGTGATCCCAATCCTTTAGCTAAAATTTTTTAATCCAATCTTTCCACACAACAATATTACAAACCCCGCCTTCCCTCCCGTTGTTCATCTAAACAAACACAAAATTATGCGCACAGTAACTTTAGAAGAGCATTTCAGCTTACCGGAATTTATAAAAAGGATACCCAAAGAAGTAATTGCCGAACGCGGCTGGCCAAATGCAGAAACAGAGCCGCCCATCATGCAAAAAGCACAGGCTCTGCTGCCCGAAATTG
>CAXTKQ010000139.1:0-9831 GCA_964244955.1 uncultured Sphingobacteriaceae bacterium
AACCAAAGTTAAATTTATAATCAAATGTTGATGCTTCTTTTACCGGCTAAATTTTTGTTCCTTCTGCTGAAACAGAAGCAAAACAGCAAAACAAAAGTTGATGTTTAATTCGTCCGCCAGTTTTTTGCCAAACCAATGTTGTAGGCAGTTGTTCTTTTTTAAATCACTGTTGTACTTTGAATTTTAAAAATATTGTCTTTTGTAAACAATTATTTCTATCAAGACTTTGTCCAAAACCGCATTATAAAAGCGAAATGATATTTTGTTATTCTCGTTTATACAAATCGAATACTTATGCTTTCCCTTGTTTTCTCTGTTTAGCAACTTGCTTTTTAAGCGATGACTTTTTGCTTAATGCAGTCAAGTCGGAATTTGAATCTTTGTACTGTTCATCAAGCTCTGTTTTAGTCAGACCTTGGACGTTTTTGTATGTTATATGAATACTTCTTGACATATCGTTCGTGTCGTTTTACAATTGCCTACAACGGAAAAGGCTTGGCTAAGAACTGGAATTTGAAACCCGTCAGCCAAAAACCAAAGTTAAATTTATAATCGAAAGTTGATGCTTCTTTTACCGGCTAAATTTTTGTCCCTTCTGTTGGAACTAAAGCAAAATAGCAAAATAGAAGTTGATGTTACATTCGTCAGCCAGTTTTTTGCCAAACCAATGTTATAGGGCGTTTTTCTTTCTACAATACTATTGTTCCGTTTCATTGTCGGAGTATAAAATGTCTTTGGGTAGAAGGTCGTTTTGTAAATATTTAATCTCCGTCTTGATCCAAAAATTAAATTTCATTAATCCCATTGTTCCATTGTCAAACCAATTACCTTGTCTGTCTTGAATTTGAAGTGTCCATTTGTAGGCTTTATCATTTTTTGAAAGTTCTTTCAGTCTTGCAATTCCTGTCAAGCCGAAAACAAGTTGATTTAGCATTTCATCAGTTTCTTCTTGGTTGTTGTCAAAGTGCCAATGAAAATTCCCGAAATGGAGTGTGTTTTCACGTTGGTCTAACTGCAATAAAATGTCAAAACCGTGCTCGTCGTGACAAAATATTTCAAGTTCGCTGTCACTTTTCTTGTCGTATTTAATGTCAGGATACTTGTTTAGTTTTTCAAGTACAAAGTCGATAATACTTTGTTCTGTCATTGGTTGCTGTCGTCTTTTAAAATGCCCTATAACGGAAAGGGCTTGGCGAAGAACTGGCATTTAAAATCCGTCAGCCGGAACCAAAGTTAAATAAATGTTCAAATGCTGATGCTTCTTTTACGGGCTAAATTTTCTTCCTTCTGCTGAAACTGAAGCAAAATAGCAAAATAAAAGTTGATGTTTTATTCGTCCGCCAGTTTTTTGCCAAGCCAATGTTGTGTGCTGTGCTTTTTGTAAGTCAAATAAAGTCCGTGAGCAAAACCAATGAAAATATGAATGATTATAAACATTATTCCTAAACCAATTTCTCCAAGTCCGTATTCATCGTGTCCTGTCAATAATTTTGAATAATTAATAACAAAAGTCATGTACAAAGCGAAAACAATTGTGTGAACAATGAAAATTTTCCAAAATGATTTTGTTCTTGCTGTCATTATATAACTTGCAAGTAGTAAGAAAGGCGAAATTAAAACCGCTATTACGAATATGTTATCCATTTAATTGTCGTTAGTTTTGGTCGGTCGTTGCATAGCACACAACGGAAAAGGCTTGGCGGAAAACTGGGATTTGAAACTCGTCAGCCAAAACCAAAGTTAAATTAATAACAAAATGTTGATGCTTCTTTTACCGGCTAAATTTTTATTCCATGGCCGGAACTGAAGCAAGATAGCAAAACAAAAGTTCAATTATTTCCGTCAGCCAGTTTTTTGCCAAACCAATGTTGGCTGCTGTTATTTCTTTGTTGGTTTATACTTTTTAATGAAGTTAAGTAAACTGTCAAACTGTGGTGTTGCAATTGTAGGATTATGCACACTACTTATTCGTGCAATTAAAGTCCGACCAGCATAACTCAATTCAATTGTCGAATGATCGTCGTCATTAATTATTGGCTTTTTGCTCTGTCCAACTGTATCATAATTGTTAAACTCAAATGTTTTAAAGAAGCGTTTTGATAAGTCCAAAAGTGTGTCGCAACTTTGTTTTAAAATCTCAATTTTAGTTGTATCAACAGGAACAAATATTCTTTTGTTCTCAATTTTTTTGTCTTGTTGTTGTTTGTAAGAAATATATTGTAAAGTCATAGATTTTGATGAATAGTCAATGTTGTTACCTAAATTGTCTAATAAATACTGCTCATTAAACCCATAAAATCCGTTCCAAATATTTATGGAAATTCGGTAATTGTAATTCTTAAGAACTTCAGTTTTAACTTCTTGATTTTTGGGTTTTGTCTTACAGGAAAATGTCAAAGCCAATAAAATAAAAATTAAAGAACGTGTCATTTCGATTGTTTATAGAAGATGTGAGAGTTAGAGGTCCCGTAATAGCAGCCAACTAGTTTATTGACGCACCTACCAATCTGTCAGTTACAAATATAAAATTTTATAAATAACAAAAAATTAATTCTGTTTTTTATTGGTTTCTTGCTTAAAATCAAAGCGTTACCCATTTTTTCAAGCTCCGAATAACACTTATTCCCATTGTTGACAATACTAAACACGTACTTCGCTTTTTTGTATTGTCGAGAAAGCGGCAATACTTAATGCGTACTTCGCTTTTTTGTATTGTTCAATTTTCAACAATACAAAATGCGCACCTTTTGTTACCGCCATTAAATTAATGCCAATGCCAAATCCAACCTCCTTTTATTTCCCTACAACTTTTTATAATCTTCCCTCGCCGGGCTAAAAACATCAATTAACTTGCAATCCGTAACCGCAATGCCGCTATGAACAGCATTTGGCGGAATCAGGGCAAACAAACCCGGTTCTAATATTTTTGCTTCGCCATTAACCGTTAGTTCAAACTTTCCTTCCAGCACAAAAGATAATTGCTCATGTACGTGTTGGTGCAGCGGAACCGAACATGCTTCTTTTACCGCTATAAAATTGATGGTGTTGTTTTCGGTATGGATAAATTTAGACAGGAAACCGGGCGCAATTTCTTTGGTGGCGATATCGCCGAAACTGCGGAAAACTTCTTCGTTCGTCATTTTGTATGGCTTTGAATGGAACAATATGCAAATTTGACCGATAAAAACAGTATCAACCTAAAAAATAAGATGAACTTGCCCAATTACAATTACCGGCTGTTAAAACGCATTTGTCTGGTTCTGGTGGTTTTGTTTACTGGTTTTGGTAATTCATCCGCCCAAAAACCAAACTGTATTGCTTTAAACCAATTGGGTTTTTTTCCCGCTGCGCCGAAAGTGGCCATTGTTTCCGGCGCAATAACCGGAAAATTTACGATCAGAAATGCAGCCGGAAAAGTGGTTTTCAGCAGAAAATTGAAAGCTTCAGACAAGCCGGATTTTGCAGGCATAGAAACAGCATCGGCCGATTTCAGTGCTTTCCATCAAACCGGAAACTTTGTAGTTGCTGTTGCCGGTTTGCCCGATTCTTATCCTTTCGATATCAAACCCAATGTTTTTGCCAATGCGGCAAAAGCTTCGGTCAAAGCTTATTATTTTCAGCGTGCCTCTACCGCTTTGCCCGAGAAATTTGCCGGCAAATGGCACCGGGCGGCAGGCCATCCGGATACGGCCGTGCTTGTCCATCCTTCGGCAGCCAGTGCAAACCGCCCAGCCGGAAGTAAAATTTCGGCGCCGCGCGGCTGGTACGATGCCGGCGATTACAACAAATACGTGGTTAATTCGGGAATCTCAACCGGCACCTTGCTTTCTTTGTACGAAGATTTTCCGGCACACCTACAATCGGTACAAACTCATATCCCGGAAACCGGAAACCAGGTTCCAGATTTGTTGAACGAAGTTTTATGGAACTTGCGCTGGATGCTTTTGATGCAAGACCCGGAAGACGGCGGCGTGTACCACAAGCTCACCAATGCCAGTTTTGACACGATGGAAATGCCCGAAAAAGCCACAGCGCCAAGATATGTGGTGCAAAAAGGAACGGCGGCAACGCTTGATTTTGCAGCCGTAATGGCGCAAGCGGCGCGGGTGTACAAACCTTTTTCAAAGCAGTTTCCCGGATTGCCTGATTCCTGTTTAAAAGCTTCCAAAAAAGCCTGGGCCTGGGCGGTGCAAAATCCAAACGTACAGTATAATCAGGAAGCGATGAACCAGCAATTCAACCCCAAAATTACAACCGGCGGTTATGGCGATGCTTCTTTTACCGATGAATTTATTTGGGCCGGATCGGAACTGACCATTACCACCGGCGATGACGCTTATTACAAATCAGCAAATGCGCTTGCCGATCTGGCCATGCCGCTGCCCAATTGGGCGCAGGTAAAACTGCTGGGTTACTATTCCCTTGCCCAAAACCAAAATAAGCTGACCGGACAGGCAAAAGCAGATTTGCCGGAAATTAAAAAACGGTTGATTGCCTTTGCAGATCAGCTAATTTCGGGTGCAGATGCTACTGCTTTTCACACTGTTTTCGGCAATTCAGCGCGTGAGTTTAATTGGGGCAGCAATTCATCGGCAGCCAACCAAGGCGTTGCTTTGATAAAAGTTTACCGCTTAACTTACGATCAAAAATACCTGAACGCTGCCTTAACCAACCTGGATTATCTGTTGGGAAGAAATGCAACGGGCTACAGCTTTTTGACCGGTTTTGGCAGCAAAACGCCCATGCACCCGCACCACCGGCCTTCTGTTGTCGATGGTGTGGTTGACCCCGTTCCCGGGTTGCTGGTTGGCGGTGCAAACCCGGGCATGCAGGACGGCGTGAAATATCCTTCTTCCATTCCAGACCGTGCTTATATTGATGATGACCGCGCTTATGCCGCCAACGAAATTGCCATCAACTGGAACGCGCCTTTTGCTTATTTGATCAATGCGGTTGAAGCTTTACAAGCAAGCTTTGGCCAACTTAAATAATCCGGTTTGCTTTTTGGCCAAAGCCTGATTTCTAAAAAGTAAAAGTATTTTAACATCTTTGTGATGCTTCTTTTACCACCTAAATTTTTGTATGAAAAAAATTCTCCTCTTTACAATCCTCGCCTTTGTATCAACAAAAATCTTTTCGCAAACCCAATTTACCAGCATTTCCATCAACCAAAAAGTAAAAGCTTTGGTTGCACAGATGACGCTGGAAGAAAAGGTTGGCCAGATGACCCAGATTTCCATCGAAATGCTGCTGAAAACCGAAAACGGCAAACTGCTGGAACCGCGGCAACTGGATATGGACAAGCTGGCCGTTTGCATTAAAAAATATAAAGTCGGCTCGCTATTAAATGTAGGCGGAACGGCACAAACAACGGCAAACTGGCAGGCACTGATTGTGGCCGTTCAAAAAATGGCTTTGCAGGAACGACTCAAAATTCCGGTTTTGTATGGGATTGATGCCATCCGCGGCAATAATTATACGCTAAACACCGTATTGTTTCCGCAGCAAATTGCGCAGGCTGCTTCTTTTAACCCCGAAGTTTCGCGCAAAGCTTCCGAGATTTCTGCTTACGAAACCCGTGCTTCTTTTATCCCCTGGACTTTTAGTCCGGTTTTAGATTTGGGCCGCCAGCCTATGTGGCCACGCATTTATGAAACTTTTGGCGAAGACCCTTATTTGGGCATGCAAATGGGTTTGGCTACAATCAATGGTTTCCAGGGAAATAACCCAATAGTGGAAGACAAATACCACGTTTTGGCTTGCCTGAAACATTACATGGGCTACAGCAATCCGTTGAGCGGACATGACCGTACGCCGGCCTGGATCCCGGAACGCGAAATGCGCGAATACTTCTTGCCGCAATTTGCCGCCGCTGTAAAAGCAGGTGCAAAAACAGTAATGGTAAACAGTGCAGAAATTAACGGCGTTCCGGTCCACGCCAGCCATCATATTTTAACCGATATTTTAAAAGGCGAACTCAACTTTCAGGGTTTTGCCGTGAGCGATTGGCAAGACATCCAATACCTTTACCTGCGCCATCGCGTAGCAAAGGATGACAAAGACGCCGTTGCCATTGCCGTAAACGCTGGTATTGATATGAGCATGGTGCCAACCGATTATACGTTTACCGAGGATTTGCTGGCCGATGTAAAAGCTGGCAAAGTTTCGATGGCGCGCATCAACGATGCCGTAAGCCGGATTTTGAAAGTGAAATACGAATCGGGAATTTTTAACGATCCGATTGGCAACGCCAGCGATTACCCGGATGTAAACAGCGCGGCGCACAACCAGGCAAATTACAATGCTGCTGCCGAATGTATCACCCTCCTAAAAAACACCAACAACTTTTTGCCCTTATCCGCAGGAAAAAAATTATTGGTAACCGGGCCAACCGCCAATACCATGCGCTCATTAAACGGTGGCTGGAGCAGAAGCTGGCAGGGCGACAACAGCAACGAAACCGAAAAAGACAAGAACACGATTTTGGAAGCTATCCAAAATGTTTTTGGCAAGGGCAAGGTAGATTACAGCGAAGGCGTTAGTTTTGAAAAAGCCATCAACATAGATGAAACGGTGGATAAAGCAATGCGAGCCGATGTAATTGTGCTTTGCTTAGGCGAAAATTCTTATACCGAAACGCCTGGAAACATTAACGACTTGACTATTTCTGCACCGCAAATTGCTTTGGCTACGGCTTTGGCCAAAACCGGAAAGCCAATTGTTTTGGTTTTGGCAGAAGGTCGTCCGAGTGTTGTTTCTGCCATCGAGCCTGGTACAACTGCCGTTTTGCACACTTATATTTTGGGCAACGAAGGCGGAAACGTTGTTGCAGATGTTTTGGCTGGCAAGATCAACCCAAGCGGCCGTTTGCCTTATACTTACCCGCGCTATACCAACAGCTTGATCAATTATTACCGCAAATACACCGAAAACAAAGACGTAAGCGATGAAGCCGCCGGTTACGACCCGCAATGGGAGTTCGGTTTTGGCATGAGCTATACTTCTTTTAAATACAGTAATTTGAAGTTGAGCAGCAATAAACTGCCGGAAAAAGGTAATATCACGGTAACGGTAGATGTAACCAACACCGGGAAAATGGCCGGCAAAGAAGCCGTTTTAATGTACGTAAGCGATCTGGTTGCTTCCATCACCCCGGAATTTAAACGGTTGCGTGCTTTTGAAAAGATCGAGTTGCAGCCCGGCCAAACCAAAACGGTAACATTCACGATCAACAAAGAAAAATTATCATTTATTAATTACGATTTAAAGCGCGTTACCGAACCGGGGGATTTCAAAGTAACGGTTGCTGACCTAAGCACAAACTTTCAGTATTGATCCATCTTTGTTTTCAAAAAAGGCATACTGTTTTTACCACCTAAAAATCAGTAAAAGGCAGAATAGCTTTAACAATTGTTAAAACACTATTAACCGGCTTGGGCAGGCTGGCTTAGCTTTGCCCAGGTTATCGCAATAGAAAAGATACTTTTATCCACCTAAAAAACATGTATAAAAACAGTATTGCCGCTTTGGCCTTTTGCCTGCTGGCGTTTTCGGTTTCGGCACAAACTTTTGTGAAAACAAAAGGCAGTCAGTTTATGGTGAACGGCAAACCTTATTATTACATCGGCACCAATTATTGGTATGGCGGGTTGTTGCAGGTGGTAAAAGGCGAAAAGGGAAGGGTAAGGTTAAGGCAGGAACTGGATTTTCTGAAAGCAAAAGGCGTAACCAACCTGCGTGTTTTGGCCGGGTCAGAAGGCATAGGCTTAGAAAACGGGATACAGCGCGTAAAACCGGCGTTGCAACCGGAACATAATGTTTATCAACCGGAGATTTTAGAAAGCCTGGATTATTTGCTGAACGAAATGCGCAAACGCGATATGCGCGCCGTGCTTTATTTAAGCAACAACTGGGAGTGGAGCGGCGGCTTTTTGCAATACTTAAACTGGAACGGGCAACTGGCCGATTCTACCATGCGCAAAAAGCTGAACTGGGACGAACAGCGCAACGAAACCAGCAAGTTTTATACCTGCGAAAGCTGCCTGTTGGATTACAGCAAACAGGTAAAGCTGATTGTAACGCACGTAAATAAATACAACCACATTTCTTATGCTAATGACCCGGCGATCATGGCCTGGGAGCTGGCAAACGAACCGCGCCCAATGCGGACAGAAGCTTTTGATGCTTTCAAAAAATGGGTTTTGGCTGCTGCCACTTACATCAAATCCATTGATAAAAACCATTTGGTTACCACCGGAACGGAAGGCGTAATGGGAGCGGAAGGTTCTGCGGAACTGTTTTCAGATATTCATACTTTCAAACCAATTGATTACTTAACCATCCACATCTGGCCAAAAAACTGGGGCTGGTTTCGGGATACGAGCATTGCGGAAAATTTGCCGCAGGTAATCTCAAAATCGGTTGCTTATATCCGGCAGCACGAAGCAATTGCCAAAACGCTGGATAAACCATTGGTGCTGGAAGAATTTGGCTTGCCGCGGGATGCACAATCTTTTAATCCGGCATCAACTACAACTTCCCGCAACAAATATTATGAAGCCGTTTTTAATGAATGGAAACGCAGCCTGAAGACTAACGGCCCGATTGCCGGCTGCAATTTTTGGGCTTTTGGCGGAACGGCACGGCCAATTGCGGGGCAGGTTTTTTGGAAAGAAGGCGACGATTTTATGGGCGACCCGCCGCAGGAAGAACAAGGTTTAAATGCTGTTTTTAGCACCGATATTTCAACCTGGAAAATCATTCAAAATTTTACTTCATTAAAATAAAAGCTGATCCTGTAAATAAATGAAATTAAGATTAATAGACGTATCCATCCTCGTTGCCTACCTCATCCTGATGCTGATGATTGGCTGGTACATGCGCAAAAAAGCCAGCGAGAACAAGGAAAGTTACCTGATGGGCGGCAAAAAACTGCCCTGGTACATGCTTGGTTTGAGCGATGCTTCGGATATGTTCGACATCAGCGGAACGATGTGGATGGTAGCATTATGCTTCGTTTACGGGCTAAAATCTATCTGGATTCCGTGGCTGTGGCCGGTGTTCAACCAGGTTTTCAACATGATGTTTTTGGCGAAATGGCTGCGCCGATCCAACGCCGATACCGGTGCCGAATGGCTGGCTACACGTTTCGGAACAGTCGGTAAAAACGTAAAAGCATCGCACAATGTAACCGTTGCTTTTGCTTTGATCGGTTGTTTGGGGTTTTTGGCTTACGGCTTTATTGGCTTAGGAAAATTTATAGAGATTTTTGTTCCCTGGAATTTGGTTGAAGCTTACGTTCCTTTTCACATCGCGCCAGAATACGTGGCACATTTTTACGGCATCATTTTTACGCTGTTTGCCATGTTTTACTCTATTTTGGGCGGTATGCACAGTATTGTTTTGGGCGATGTGATCAAATACGCCATCATGACGGTTGGTTGTATTGCCATCGCCATTATCGCCATGATCAATTTACATGGAAACGGCGGCCATACTTTAAACGTTCCGGCAGGTTGGGGAAACCCATTTTTTGGCTGGCACCTCAACTTGAACTGGTCTCAAATTGTACCTGATGCCAACAAAAAAATTGCCGATGATGGGTTTGGCCTGTTCAGCATTTTCTTTATGATGATGCTTTTCAAAGGCGTTTTTGCAAGTTGGGCCGGTCCGGCCCCAAATTATGATATGCAAAAAATGCTTTCTACGCGATCGCCAAAAGACGCTTCTAAAATGACGGGTTTTGTGTCGATCATGTTGCTGCCTATCCGCTATTCTATGGTGATCGGTTTAACCGTTCTGGCTTTGCTTTATTACAACCAGCTTGACTTG
>CAXTKQ010000140.1:0-9793 GCA_964244955.1 uncultured Sphingobacteriaceae bacterium
AGAAAGCGCCCAAAATAGCCATCTACTCGCCCAAAGATAAAGGTCCGCTGGAGGATGCCGTTGCACTGGTTTTAAAATATGCCGAAATCCCTTTTGATTATTTATACGACGAGGAAGTGCTGAAAGGCGATTTGTACAAGTACGACTGGCTGCACCTGCACCACGAAGATTTTACAGGCCAGTACAGCAAAATGATGGGCGGATGGATGGGCCGCGGTGGTATGGGCGGCGGGCGTTATGGCGGCCGCAGCCAGGATTTGAATGCCGAAAGCAAAGTGGTACAGGAAGCAACGGCGCATAAATTAGGTTTCGAAAAGGTATCCAAAATGAAGCTGGCCGTTGCACAGCACATCCGCGATTTTTGTGGCAATGGCGGCTTTTTGTTTGCCATGTGTTCCGGGGCAAATTTTACGGTAAATACCAGTGCCCGTTCGCGCGAATTTAGCGATATTGATGTTTCCAACACGCGCAACGTGAGGCAGGAAAATGATTTTTTTACTTTGTTTGATTTTTCGGCCAAGTGGGACGTGGTGCCAAGTATGCTCACGCAAGACCACGACCGCGTGATCAAAGGCTTTAAAGGGCTGGCCACGGCTTTTGATAAAAGTAAGTTGAAACCCGGCGTTACCATTATGGGCGAAATGAAATCGGCCAACGAAGCACGCTACATCCACGGCGAATACGGAAAAGGGCAATGGACTTTTTACGGCGGCCACGACCCGGAAGATTATCAGCATAGCCCCAACGAACCACCGACAGACTTGGCCTTGCACCCAAACTCGCCAGGTTACCGGCTTATTTTAAACAATGTGCTTTTTCCGGCTGCCAAAAAAAAGAAACAGAAAACCTAATTGTTTTTAGTCGAAAAAAGGTTGGTAAAAGAAGTATGGCACCTTTAGCAGATAGATTTGTTTAAACTTTCAAGCTGCTGTTTAACTTTGTACAAAATCCTTCGATATCTCCAGATGCTTCTTTTACCGGGTAAAAATTGGTGCCTGTCTGCCTGCATTTAATAAACCAAAAACCAAACGACTAAGATTTTTAGGTGGTAAAAGAAGCATCAACCTCCAAAAAAGTTTAAACAACCCAGATAATAAAACTTTGAAAAGCCAAAACGAACAAAGTTAACTTCGGCCAACAACTATTTTACCTCGATTACAATTTTGCCTTTACTTTGATTGCTTTCCAAGTATTGGTGCGTCTTCACAATTTCGTCCAATTAAAAAGTTTTATCAATGTTTTAATTGATGCTGGGATTGGCAACAGCATTGATAAAACCCCGCAGTAATATTTGTTTAAATTATCGGCTTCGCTCATGTAAACTTTTTTCAGTTTATTTCCACTTCAAAGCATAATTCTCACCTGCTTCTTTTTGCTAATTGGCTAATTCCTTTAAAAATATTTAAGAAAATAATACTTTCTTTTTAAAAAGGCAACCTATCCCTTCAACCCAACAAATAGCACTATAACAGAAACATTGGCCAACACGCCGCCGTAAACACCCTTGATCTTTTAAGTACAACCCCAGCAGAAAAAAGATGAAAAAAGCACGTGGCGCAGGATATTTGGACTTGGCTGGTATAAGCTTTTCAACTTATTATCCTCCCTCATTTTTGTTAGTTGCAATCCTTCCGCAAAGGCTGAAACTGAAATTTCAAAAATTTACTGTCCTATTTTCAAGCGCTTTACTTACCTGTTTTATTTTTTAATTGTTCCAGATGAATTTTTTCCCCTTAAAAAAAGCATTGCCGTTTGCACTTCTGTTAATTGTTGGCTCGGGTTGTAAAAAAGATTTTTTAGATGACGGACTGTATGCCCCAAGTGCCGACACCACAAACGTTGCCGTACATGTTACCGTTGATGCCCGTATTGTTAAAAATGATATTTCAAAACAATACAAAGGCGTAAACATTACCGAAAACTGGGAAGACCAATCGTACTGGAACTATCCCACAGCCCCGGCCGCTACTATCAAAGCCATTAACCCGAACATTATCCGCGCCGGAAATGACGATGTTTTTTGGTCGGAGCCGCCCTATCAAAAGCCGAAACCATGCCTGATTAACCACGGGCCGTACGAATACCTTTCTTATCAAACAGATATTGTTGAGCCGGAAGGCATCCACTTAAAAAGCCGCTACTTGGATATTGATGAGTATATGGCACTTTGCCGGGCAACAGGCAGCGAACCGGAAATTATCATTCCGTACAACCGCATTTATTACAAGGGCCAGGATGGCACGTATATCGCCACAAAAGAAGATTTTCTAAAAAACGCAGAAACTTTGGTTAACTATGCCAACAAGGTTAAAGGCTACAACATTAAATTCTGGGAAATTGGCAACGAAAGCTGGCAACCCAGCACCAACGTTACGGCAGCAAATTACCGCGACGACCTAAAGCTGTTTTCGAAAAGAATGAAAGCGGTAGACCCTTCCATCAAAATTATTGCCAATGGCAGAAGCAAAGCTTGGTTTGAAACTGTTTTAGCCGGTGCCGCAGAAAGTATTGATTACATCAACATCAGCTATTACCCCGTTTATCCGTATTCGGGATACAATTTTTACAGCAATTCCAATCTAACTTATGGTAATGATGGCGATGTGCAGAACGTTTTACAGGCACTTAATGCATCTAAACCAGGTAAAGATATCAAACTGATTGTTACCGAGTTTAATGCTGCCGGTTTTTATGGCCAGTGGAAAGACAACAACGATTTGGGCCATGCTTTGGTAAGTTTCCAGATTGGTGCCGATTTGATGAGCAATCCGTCAATTTACTTCTCCAGTTTTTGGAACATACGCTGGTATTATGGCTATCAACCAAACGGTGTGCACTGGCTGCCGATTGATAGTTCGCCAAAAACAGTGATGAATGCTGCCGATAACCAAGGCAACTTAAACGCCAATGGTACAAGTTTATCTATCTTATACAACAACTTTTCCGGGACAATTGTAGATGCGCAAAGCGACAACCAGATGGTAAGACCTTATGCTTGCGTTGATAAAAATAATGGTAAAACCAACTTGTTTTTATTAAACAAGAGCGAATCGAAACAAGGTGTAAAAGTAGATTTGAAAAACTTTTATAATATAAAAAAAGCAGAGGTTTGGGTTTTTACCGGATCGGAGATAGCGACACAAACCCGAAATGGCAAAAAACAACATCCAATATTAACTTTAATGCAACCGGTACTTCGGCAACTTTAACCTTAAATGCCGAATCGGTTACGATGATCAAATTAAAATAAAAACTGCTGTAATTTTAGCACTTGTTTAAATTGTATCGTTACGGTTTTACATGCTTCTTTTACCCTATAAAATTTGGTGCCTGCACCAACTAAAAAAACAAAACGTTTGTCAATTTTTATAGGGTAAAAGAAGTATTGGTATCCTGCCAGGTAAGTTTTAAACAGGCGCTAAGCAAACAATTAGTGCTTACAATCTTTATTATCGTTTCTTAAAATTATAATTAAGCGATGAAGGGTTTATTACGCACAGCAGCAAGATTGGTATTTGGCAAAATCCTTCCGCGTGTGGCCTATCCGGTTTTAAAAGGCCCGCTAAAAGGTGCAAAATTTATTTTAGGAACGCATGGCGGCGCAGGCGGCGGTGCTTCGGTGTACTTTAATAAGATCGAACCGTTACAAACCCAAGCCTTTATCAATATGGTAAAAAAAGGCGATGTGTTGTTTGATGTTGGCGCAAACGTAGGCTATTATACCGTTTTGGGTTCGCGGCTTACCGGGAGTCAGGGCAAAGTTTTTTCATTTGAGCCTTTGGTGAGGAATGTTTCCTACCTGTACCGGCATATTAAAATCAACAAACTCAATAATGTTACCATCATTCCTTCGGCCTGCTCAAACAACCAATCTATCGTTACTTTTTTAGAAAACCCAATTGCTTCAATGGGCCATATCGAAAACAGCGCAATTAGCGCTGCCGGCAAAAATGTTACTTTGGTTCCTACCGTAAGTTTGGATGCCGTTGCAGCCAAGCTTACTATCCAACCAAATGTGCTTAAAATTGATGTGGAAGGCGCCGAATTAGCTGTTTTACAAGGAGCGGAAAAAATCATCACTGGTTTTAAGCCCATCATTTTTCTTTCTGTTCATTCCCCGCAATTACGGACAGATTGCTTAAACTATTTGCAAAAATTTGGCTACGGGTTTGAAGCTTTGGAAGAAGACCACGAGAACGCCATGGAGTTTTTGTGTTTGGCGAAAAGCAGTTAATTTTTCCCAGCTTCGGTTAATTTAGAATTTAAACGGAAAAACCAGTTCATCAGCCACCAAAAAAAGGCCGATAAAAGAAGTATTGTATTTTGATGATGCTTCTTTTACCGGCCTAAATTTAGTGTCAACAATAATTACAAACTTACGGCATCCGTTAAGTCAATATGGGTAAATTTATGCAAGTTGATGGCCGGAAACACGCGCCTGACCCGAAGCGTGCCCGAATTAAAAAAGTCTGCCGTTTCGCGCCATTCGGTTTGCCTTGCGCCACTGTTGGTTTCCGGGTCGCTCATTACCAAAACGGTTTTTGCACGTTGCAACAACTCGCCGGCAACTTCGGCAATTATGGCGTCTTTTTTACTGATGCCGTCAATCTTTCCAAGCCAGCTATTCATCCTAACTAAAAAATCATACGCATACAAACCCAACAGGCAACGCGCCATTGGTGTTGCAGGCAAATGGTCCCATTTTAAATGCCGGTTAAAGTTTTCTACCCTTCTCCTAAATCCCGGATAAACCTGGTTTGTATCATGGATCAGCATTGCGTAATCAAATTCCCAACGCAAAGGCGCTTCATAAAGCGCACTTAGCTCCCAGGCATCGTGCGTACTAAAAGCGTAGGAAATCCCGCTGATCGTTTTGTCTTCTTCTGCTTCGCAACCGTTAACCACCACTTTAATTCTGGCTGGCTCTATACCTTCTGCCAGCAGTTCTTTCAGCAGGTTTGGAACAGTTTTTTCGTAAAAACGGAAGCAAGTTGCAATCACATAAACAATCGTTATATGGTTGGTTGATGTATTGGTATGCGGAACCAAACACAATTTCTGTGGCATTTCCGGTTCTCCGCAGTAAAAACCGATGGGCATTTCGGCAAAAGTCTGCTGCCAGGTAGAACTCGGGATAAATTTGTTGCCTGCGCCCACAAAAGCAAAAGCCTGATTGGCCGCTACCGTTCCGTATTCATACGGCTGCCAGTAACCTTCATTTGGATTGCTGTACCCGGTTACGCGGCCATCTGCCTGCAAAGTCATCGTACCCAAAGGAACAATGATAAAACCTTCCCGCGTATCGCAATACCGGCAAAATAAATGCGGCGTACCAATTAATTTCTCCATATCCACACCTTGCTCAATACTGAACTCGGTTTGTTGTATTATACTTTCTTCGCTGCCTGGCCCTAACGCTGTTATCATGTTTATCAAAATGCTGTTTAAATTTAATTATTCAAATCCCAAAACGGGAAGCGATGAAATTAGCGTTCATTTTTTAATAATCAAATAATTTAATCACTAATAGAAGCAGAAACCTTATAATAAATACCTGGCCCAAATGTTTTTCTTTTTGTTTGATGACGAATCCTCACGAAACTTTCCCTGCTAAAAACAGTATTGCCTAAACCATTTACAAACTTTGCGGTTGTTTTTTCTTAAAGAAAGATAAAATGGATACGTACAAAGTAATACTGGAAGAAGAAAATGTTAAGCGCGAACTGGAATTAACGCCGCTGAAACCTGAAAAGAAAAACGCAAAAAATTTATCGGGCGAATATGCCATTCAGGAAAACGGCAAAGATTTGGGCAAGCTGGTTTTTGATCAGGGCAAATATCATTATGCCGGAAAAGAACACTTTACAACAGACGAAATTAATTTGATCGCGCTTTCCTTAACGGCCGAAACCGGAAAAGAAACCGTAATCGAAGCGGAAGATGATGATTTGGACGACCTGGAAATTGAGATTGAGGAAGACTAAAAGCCGTTTCGACACTAATTGCTGCAAAAAACTGCAGCAATTTTTTGGTTATCATTTAATACAACCATCCAAACAGCTCTTTTAAAATCTGCCAAACTATTACAAAATTTTACATGACAAAAAAAGCTAACCCAATTATAATCGTTGCGATGGTTCTGGCTCTTGCCGCAATGAGCTTTTGCGCTTATCATGCACACCAGCTTTCGGAACAGCAAAGAAAAATTAAAGAAGATTTCGGCACGCTTAACGGCGTTACTTTCGGTATTTTCTCGGTAAACCAATGGAAAGACAAGGTTGCCGCGATTGTAAACAACCAAATCCAGTCCTTCAATTTTACCGGAAGCCAGCAAAAAAACCTGGAAAAAGAAGTAGAGCAGATTTTGAATGCGTTGATCAACAAGGCACTTGCAATCGTAAACAAACCACAAAAAACATTTGTGGGCAAGATTAGAAAATTTGCGGTACACACTTTTGTAAACCCGAAAGAACTGCACGACCAAGTTCCCGTTTTCGCCAAAGAAATCATCAACCAGATCAATAAACCTTCGAGCAAAAAAAGGTTGAGAGGCTTGGCGCAAAGCAAGTTTAACCAATTGGAAAAAACCACTTTCGATAGTTCCCTTACTGCAGAACAACAGGTGCGCGAAAAAATCTACGCAAAATACCATGTTAAATCAGCAGATGTATATAACCAAAAAACGGACAGCCTTTTAAAGGAAATAAAAACGCAAAGTTACACTTACACTTACGGTTTAATGGGCGGTGCCGTGCTGTTTTTATTGGTGTGGTGGCTGTTCCGAAAAAACGAAACGCTGTACAAACCTTTATTTGTCCTTTCCATTTTGGCCGCGGCCATTTTGCTGGTAGTGGGCGTAAGTTCGACGATGATTGATGTTGAGGCACGCGTAAAGCTGCTCGATTTCAGATTGTTGGGACAGGAAATGATCTTTAAAAACCAGATATTGTTTTTTCAAAGCAAAGGTATTTTGGAAGTGGTTTTGCTGTTGCTGAAAGCTTCAGGCACAGAATCTATGGTTGTTGGCGCGCTGATTTTGTGCTTCAGCATCCTTTTCCCGGTCAGCAAATTAAGTTCTGGGTTGATTTATTTGCTTGGCAGCGACAACAAATGGACACGTGGCAAAGTAATTCATTATTTTGCATTTGATTCTGGGAAATGGAGCATGGCCGATGTTATGGTGATTGCCATTATGATGACTTACCTTGGATTTAACGGGATTTTGGACAGCCAGTTGGCTGTGCTGAACATCAAAACAAGTTACCTGGCCAGCATCACCACCAACAATACAGCTTTGCAGCCCGGCTTTTTCATTTTTGTAACGTTTGTATTGTTCAGCCTCATCATGTCCGAAATCTTAAAACGGGTGATTTTGCCTGCAGAGAAAAAAGCCAAAGGCCAGGATTCAATTTGAAGTACGCCACAACAAAAAAAGGTTGATAAAAGAAGCATCAACTGTAATACTTCTTTTATCAACCTAAAATTGGTAACCACAAATCAGCTATTCGCTCAAGCCTAAAACCTTGTCCATGGTGATTGGCAGGTTGCGGACACGATGGCCGGTTGCATGGAAAACAGCATTGGCAATAGCTCCGGCAACGGCAACAATCCCAATTTCGCCCACGCCTTTTACGCCTAAAGGGTTTACTTTATCATCGTGTTCTTCCACAAAAATCACCTCAATATCGTTGATGTCTTTGTTTACCGGGATGTGGTATTCGGAAAGGTCGTGGTTCATAAAACGGCCCAAATTTTTGTCCATCATGCTTTCTTCTTCCAAAGCCTTGCTGATGCCCCAAACCACCGCGCCTTTTATCTGGCTGCCCGCAGTTTTTGGGTTGATGATTTTGCCAGCCGCAACCGCACAAACCACACGGCTCACAATCACCGTTCCCAGCTCTTCGTCTACTTTTACCTCGGCAAAAACAGCAGCGTGCGTATTAAAAGTATATTTTAATTTGTTGATGGGGTTTGGCCCGCTCATCGCTTTTTCTTCGATGCTGCCCACTTCGGCCTGTTTCATTAATTCACTGATGGAAATTTTGGACGAAGGATCTTTTTTCAATAGCACGTAGCCATCATCAATTATCAGATCGTCCGCACTTTCTCCCGAAACCGGTGTTTTTTTGGATTTTTTGGCCAGCTTTAAAACCTGCGCTTTAACCGCTTCGCAAACTGCTTTTACTGCCGAACCAACCGAAGCAGCCGTCCACGAACCGCCTTGCAATGGTGCTTCCGGCATGTTGGTATCGCCCAATTTGAACGTTACATCTTCTATCGCCAAGCCTAAAGTTTCGGCAGCAATCTGCGTCATGATGGTATAAGTTCCCGTGCCGATATCCGAAGCGCCGCTGCTCACAAACAACTTTCCGTCTGCCGATAAAACCGCTTTTGCGTTGCCCAGCATTTGTTGCGCGTCCCAAGCTGCCGTGCCCATTCCCCAGCCAATTAACTGGTTGCCATTGCGCATAGAACGCGGCTCGATGCTTCTTTTATCCCATCCAAATTTGGCTGCACCTTGCGTGTAACAAGCTTTCAGTTCTTTGCTGCTGTAAGGTTTGCCGCCCATTTGGTCTTCTTCCACATAATTCCGCAAACGGAAAGCCAAAGGGTCCATTTTTACGGCATAAGCCAATTCGTCTATCGCGCTTTCAAAAGGGTGGTTGCCGGTTACCGCGCCGGGCGCACGCATATCCATCGGCGAAAACACGTCCAGCTTTACCAAATCGTATTTCAGTTCTACGTTTTCGCATTTGTACATCGTGCCCGACCAGTTCACGATGATCTCTGTATAATCCTCAAACCTTGAAGTTTCGCCAAAAGCCTCGTGTTTTACCGATTGCAAAGTTCCATCTGTAGAAGCGCTTAAAGCCAAACGCTGCACCGAAGACGGCCGATGACCGAAAGAAAACATTTGCTGTCGTGTTAACGAAACCCGGACGGCACGTTTCAATTCCAGCGAAGCCAAAACCGCCATAAATACTTGGTATTGAGGGCGCAAACCAGAGCCAAAAGCGCCGCCAACAAAAGGGGAAAGCACGCGGACATTATCGGTAGAAAGCCCGAAAACTTTGGTGATGTATTGCTGGCAGTTGAACACGCCCTGCGTTTTATCGTAAACGGTCAGCTTGTTGCCGTCTTCCCAAACGACGGTTGTGGCGTGCATTTCCAAAGGGTTATGATGCTCGGCAGAATGCAAATACTCGCCTTCTACTTTAAATTCGGCTGCTTTAAAAGCATCGTCTGCATTGCCGCGCGATTTTGGTTCTTCAAACCCAACCTTGCCTTTCGGCGCTTTTTTGGCTTTGTCGAGGTGGTCCATCAGCACGGTTTCGTGTTTGTCTTCCTTGTATTCCACTTTAACCAGCGAGGCAGCATAACGCGCCAGTTCAAAAGTTTCGGCAACAACCAGTGCGATAGGCTGCATGCTGAACATAATTTTGTTGTTTTGAAAGGAACGAAAAGGCGAACCTGATGGCGAATCCTGGTCTTTATAATTTTTATCAAACCAGGGCAGGCCCGAAACATTTTCGTGTGTAAAAACTTTTAAAACACCTTTTAAGCTTAATGCTTCTTTTACGTCTATATTTTTGATGCTTCCTTTTGCAATGCCGCCCGAAACCACAACGCCATAAACCAGGCCATCGGCTGCAAATTCGGCTGCGTATTTGGCTTGTCCGGTTACCTTTAACGGCCCGTCAACGCGGCTCGTCGGTTTTCCTATATAATTACTTTTCATTGGTTTGTTTTTTAGGTTGATGCTTCTTTTATGCCGTATTTTTTGGTGTTATAC
>CAXTKQ010000141.1:0-9264 GCA_964244955.1 uncultured Sphingobacteriaceae bacterium
CGGTTATTGTTCCGGTAATCAAGGCAGCCAGATTTTGTGGCAGTAAAAGAAGCATCTGCGGGATTTGGATTGGCTGAACGTCATCCGTCAAATCATTCAAATCCATACCCGTTTTTGTGTTTCCGGTCTTCTCGTCCAGCAAAACCAAACGCTTGGATTGAAAACGCTGATCGGCAGCCAGCAAACCTGCGCTTGTAAAAGTCTCAAGCGATAAATTGTAGTTTGCCCAAAGCTGCTTTCCGGTTGTCCCGTCCAGAGCGATGATTGCTTTGTGTTCCGGCGTTTGATCTGATAAATAACCATGTAAAAACAGTATGCCTTTTCGGCCGCCGCTCAGGCCAACCAGCCATTTTTCTTCGGGAACCAATTCTAAAAAATTCAGTTTCCCGGTTTTTAGGTTGAGGGAAGAAAAACCGGCCGAATGTTCTTTTTCGTTCCGGGTTTCGATATAAATCAGGTCGTTTTCGGTATCAGTTTCTAATTTCCAAATCAAACCTACAAAAGGCTGATTGATAATTGTGATGAGTTGTTTTGCCATTGGTTTGCAAAGTAGAAGATAAAATTCGGGTTGCCTCTTTTTAAAACAATAGCTTGTGGACTAATGTTGAAGCTAAAAAATATTAAACCATGGAAGCAGAAGCAATAAGCTTGGAAGAAAACAAAGTGAGGCCGGTAGTAGATCATTTGAATGATTTGCTGGCGAATTACCATATCCACTATCAAAAAATAAGGGGCTGCCACTGGAATGTAAAAGGGCACAATTTTTTTACACTGCATGTGAAGTTTGAAGAGTTGTACACTACGGCCTTAACCACTATTGATGAGCTGGCAGAGCGTATTTTAACTTTAGGCAAACCGCCGTACAGCACTTTTAACGATTACATCACCAAATCCCAAATCAAGGAAATCAATACAATTGGCTTAAACCCGGATGCGATGGTAAAAGCTTTGGTGGACGATATGGCAATTTTGATTGAATTGGAACGCGCAATTTTGGATATTACCGATAGCGCGGAAGACCAGGGAACCAACGATATGGTGAACGGTTTTATGCAATACAAAGAGAAAAACACCTGGATGCTGCGTTCGTTTTTGAACCAGGATTGAGGTTGGGAATTAGGAGCGGGGAGCGGGGAGCGGGATAGCACTGCATTTGCTGATACCTCAAACCTGACAATACTTCTTTTATCACATAAAAAACCTCGTCTGCAAATAGGTGAGGTTTTTTGTTTTTGACTGGCACCTCGCTCCCCGCACCTCGTTTCTCACTCGCTCACCACCGCGCCGCCTTTGTACAGTTGTTTTTGATATTTTAAAGAAGGCGATTTGATGAATTCGCCCAAACCTAAGCGCGGCCACATTTCGTCAACTTTTTCAATCACTTCCGTTGTGTTGGCTAGGATGTTTGGCCAGTCACGTTCAAAACCGTCCAGTTCTTTGGTTTTTCGTGTGCCGTCAAAACCGATATGAGAAAGGCTTTGTCCGTTTTTGGCTTTTATCACAAAAGCATCTCGTTTTGGATCAATGTTATTGGCAAAACGCCAAACGGCATCGGCCGTATCGGCAATATCAATGGTATGATCTAAGTAAATAACCACTTTAACTTCGTCCAGCAAACCTTGTTTAAACAAGTTCTGGTTGAGGTTTTCAATTTGATTAAGTTCTGTTTTTTCAACAGCAATAAAGATCAAAGAAATACCCATTTCCAACAACGAATCATTGATGGCGGTGATCGCCGGGTTTTGGATTTTAGCTGCTTCTTTGTTTAAGGTTGATGCTTCTTTTACCGATACTTTTTCATTGTTCGTTCTTAATTCTTCGGGAAGTTTTTGCGTGGCATCAATCCCCATTTTTCCGCCAAAAGCAGCTTTAGAGCAGGAATGGTCTAGCACGTCCATCGGCCCGGAAGTAAAAACAAAATTCTGTTGCGGGTCAACGTTTTCAGAAATGTATTGCGCAACTTCCGCATTGTTTTGAATATCCACATCACCGTCCACCACCACAATCATTTTGGTAAACATCATTTGCCCGGCTCCCCAAAGCGAATTCATCACTTTCATGGCTTGTCCGGGATAATCTTTTTTGATTTTTACGATTGCCAAATTATGGAACACACCTTCCATCGGCAACACCATATCTACAATTTCTGGCACCATCGTCATTTTAATTGGCGCGAGGAAAATACGTTCGGTTGCTTTGCCAATCCAGGCATCTTCCTGCGGCGGAATGCCTACAATCGTGGCCGGATAAACTGCATTTTTTCGATGGGTAATGGCCGTAATATGAAAACGCGGATACCAATCGGCTAAGGAATAATAACCGGTATGATCGCCAAACGGGCCTTCCCAAATGTAATCTTCTTCCGGGTCAACATAACCTTCGATGATAAAATCAGCATCAGCCGGAACCTGAACATCCTGCGTTAAACACTGCACCAGTTCTACTTTTTTCTTCCGAAGAAAACCGGCCAGCATATATTCGTCAATGCCATCGGGCAGGGGAGCAGTTGCGGCATACGTATAAACCGGATCGCCGCCCAAAGCAACGGCAACCGGCATTTTTTGCCCTAATTTTTTATATTCCTGAAAATGCCGCGCCGAAACTTTGTGTTTATGCCAGTGCATGCCGGTCAGTTTTGGTTCGAAAACCTGCATCCGGTACATGCCCACATTTCGGATTCCGGTTAAAGGATCTTTAGTGTGGATAACCGGAAGTGTAACAAACGGGCCACCATCTTCTGGCCAACAGGTTAAAACCGGCAGTTTGGTGATATCCGGGTTTTGCATCACCGCTTCCTGACAAGCACCTTTGCCGGAAATGGTTTTTGGCATCCAGGAAGAAATCTGGCCTAACTTCGGCAGCATTTTCAGCTTGTCTAAAATGCTGTCTTTCGGGCCGGTCAGTGTTTTAAACAAGCCTTCAATTTCTTTGGAAATATCATCCATCGCTTCAACGCCCAAAGCCATGCACATGCGTTTGTAATTTCCCATGGAATTGATGAGAACAGGAAAATCATAACCCGTATTTTCAAACAGCAAAGCCGGGCCGTATTGTTTAGAAACACGGTCGGTGATTTCTGTGATCTCTAATTTAGGATCAACTTTTTCCTTGATGCGTACCAATTCTCCGGCTTTTTCAAGCGTTTCAATAAAGTGTTGCAAGTTTTTGTAAGCCATAATTATTTTCGTTCTGCTAAGGTCTTGTTAATTGCTGATACTTCTTTTACGGCATAAAAAAAGGCCACTGTTTTTTACAGCGGCCTTACATTTATGTTTTGAGGTTTTGTCCTTAAAAACGCATCCCTAAAGTCAGGAAAGCATTGTTGTAAGTGTTCTTTAAATTTGCAGCCGGGCTAACGGCTGTAGAATATATCGCATCAAACTGATAAGGATAAATGGTTGTGTTTCTTGTAGTATATTGATAGGTTGCATCAACATAATATTTGCCAAAACGGTAACCTAAGCCGGCACTGGTTGTTTTTATCGGGCTGCCAGGATTGAAACCTGTTACATTATTAGTAACATAAGGATTGCCTTGGTAATTAAACCCTCCTCTGATAAAAAAATCATCTAATTTTACTTCGGCACCAATACGTGCATTTACAGTTGATCTGTAAAGGGTAGAAAGATCAGTATTGTCCTGGCTGTTGTCATAATCGCCGCTGCTTAGATGCGTCCCTTTATAATCTACGTATTCCACATCGCCAGAGATAAAACCATATTTTCCAACAAACACCGCTACACCACCGCTAACTTTCATAGGCGTACGTAAGTTGTAGGTAACATCATAATCACCCGGGTTGCTGCTGTTGGTTATCACCCCACTTTGTGCATATTGAGTTTGCAAGCCTTCTAAGTAACTATCAGCAATCGTCATCCAAGTCGGCGAAGTATAAGTGGCACCGATCCGAACTGCTTCGACCGGTTTGTAAATAAAACCTACCTTGGCATTAAACCCGGTACCAGTAGTTATCTGGTCTTGAAAATACTGGGAGGCATAAGCAGCAGAAACAGGTGTGTTAGAGTTGTTAGGCAATACAGAAGCTGTACCAGTTTCATTAAATGCACTTGTTCTGTTAAACCTCAAATCGGTTATGCCAATACCAAAACCTAAATACAATTTGTTACTGTAATTGGCACCGCCTGATAAACTTATTTCGGACTGGCCGCCACTGGTAACAACCGAATTGTTTTGATTGTTATTTAAAGAAGTTACATTAGAATAGTAGCCCTGAGGTCTATTAGGGCTTGCATTATAAAGATCAATCAATTGTTGATTGTATGCCCAAGCCTGCAAAGTATTATCATTAGCAGCAAAATTACCATTTTGGGCAACTTCCCTGTTTGCTTCCTGTGCATAATAATCAGAGATAGAACCATTTGGGTTTTTACCAGCGTAATAAGTATTCTGATAAAAATTGTTAGTGCGGTTATAAGAAGCGCCCAGGTTAAAACTTAACCAGCCTTTTGTTTTGTCGCGTCCGCGTGGTGTGCTTAAACGGTTATAAAATACAACAGATGCGTTGTTTAAGTTAACCTGGTCTTTACTGCTGCTGTTGTTTTGGCCAAAATAATTAGAATTAACTTTAGAACCGTCATATTCTGGCGTTACACTCAATTCTGATTTAGTAAAAAAACCAAGACCGGCTGGGTTTCCGCTTACCGAACTTAAATCTCCGCCTACTGCGGTAGAAGCACCGCCGATGGCTTTGATACGTGCCGTGGCACCAGTTTGTGTTTGTGAAAAACGAAAAGCATCACCGCTGTATTGGGCATAGGAAACCTGAGAGGCCGCTACTATAGCGACCCCTGTTAAGGCATATTTTAAATTCATATTATTTTATAAGAGAGAGAAAGAAGAAAGCTTGAGTGTTGTTTATCCTCTGCCTGGGCGACCACCGCCACCGCCAGAACGGCCACCGCCGCCGAAACCACCGCCGCCGCCAAAAGATGAAGGAGCCGGAGGGTTGTAAGTAGGGGCAGTGCGTTGAGGAATTTCTTGTCTAACTGGCCTTTGGCTATAACCGCCGTTGTTATTATAGGTGTTTCCGCTTACCGTGTTTCTTCCGGGATTATAGCTGCTTCTTCCATTAATTACAGAAGAACCACGGTTCATACCGTTATAAACACCATTATACCCGGCATTTGGGTTGCCATTGCCCCTGTTTGGCCTTGCATTGCCACTAACTACGCCGTAAGCAGAATACAAACCTCCGTAGCCATAACCGCCAATACCGTAACCATAACCACCGCCATAAAAAGAGTATGGGGAATAAATAGAATATGGTGAGTAAAAAGAGTATGGGGAATAGAACGGCGAATACAAAGAGCCTAACCCATAGCCCAAGCCTAAACCCAAACCGGCACCATAGTAAGAGTTGTAAAAGCCATCATAAGCAAATGGCGAATAACTGCCGAAGCGGTTGATGCGCGAGGCATAATTGTCGTAATAACCGTCGTTGCGGTAAGAGCGGTCATTGCTGGCATATTCAACCTGGTCGCCGGCTTTTGCTTTAGAAAAATACACATCATCGTTGTAATCTTTTTGCTGAGCAGCATATTTGGTAGTTGTACAAGCCCCCAATACAACTGCACTCATCATTACAATACCTTTTAAGATTCTCGTTTTCATTGTGTTATCATATTTAAGTGTAAAAGTTTTTAGTACTTATAAATTTATAAATTTGGATTCAATAAATATAATTTTTTCTCTGTCAAAATTCATTCCATTTTATGAGCAGAAGTATTATCAGTAAAGACGAAGATTATTCGCAATGGTTTAATGAATTAGTAATAAAATCTGATTTAGCCGAACATTCTGCCGTACGGGGCTGCATGGTGATCAAACCTTACGGTTATTCTATCTGGGAAAAGATGCAGGCCGCACTCGACCAGATGTTTAAAGACACCGGCCACAGCAATGCTTATTTCCCTTTGTTTATCCCGAAATCTTTTTTTTCCAAAGAGGCCAGCCACGTAGAAGGTTTTGCCAAAGAATGTGCGGTTGTAACGCATTACCGTCTTAAAAACGATGCAAACGGTAATATTGTTGTGGACGAAGACGCAAAATTGGAAGAAGAACTGATCGTGCGCCCAACTTCGGAAACGATCATCTGGAACACGTACCGCGGCTGGATTCAATCCTACCGAGACCTGCCGCTGCTGATTAACCAGTGGGCAAACGTAGTCCGTTGGGAAATGCGCACCCGCTTATTTTTACGAACTACCGAGTTTTTATGGCAGGAAGGACACACCGCACACGCAACGGCCGAAGAAGCCATTGCAGAAACCGAACAAATGCTAAATGTGTATGCTGATTTTGCCGAAAACTGGCTGGCCTTGCCGGTTATAAAAGGCCGGAAAACAGCCAATGAACGTTTTGCAGGCGCTATAGATACTTATAGTATTGAAGCATTGATGCAGGACGGAAAAGCCTTGCAGGCTGGGACTTCGCATTTCCTCGGGCAAAATTTTGCCAAAGCTTTTGATGTAAAGTTTTCTGATAAAGAGAATAAGTTGGATTACGTTTGGGCAACTTCCTGGGGCGTTTCTACCCGTTTGATGGGCGCTTTGGTGATGGCGCATTCGGACGATGCCGGTTTGGTTTTGCCGCCGAAACTGGCACCCATTCAAGTTGTGGTGGTGCCGATTTACAAGCACCAGGAAGAATTGGACAATATTTCGGCCTTTGTAAAAGAACTCACAAAAGATCTGCGTAAAAAAAGCATCAGCCTGAAATTTGATAACCGCGACACGCAACGGCCAGGCTTTAAATTTGCCGAATACGAACTGAAAGGCGTGCCTTTGCGCGTGGCTATCGGCAGCCGCGATATGCAAAACGGGACTGTAGAACTTGCCCGCCGCGATACCAAAACCAAAGAAACCGTTCCGCAGCAAGGTTTGGCCGAACGGATTGAAGCTTTGCTGGAAGAAATCCAACAAAACATTTACCAGAAAGCTTTAAAATTCCGCGATGAAAACATTACTTTGGTAGACACTTACGAAGAATTTAAACGCTTGCTGGACGAAAAAGGCGGTTTCCTCTCGGCCCATTGGGATGGCACCAGCGAGACCGAACAACGCATCAAAGAAGAAACCAAAGCCACCATCCGTTGCATCCCGCTAAACAACCCGCAGGAAGAAGGCCAGTGCATCCTCACCGGAAAACCTTCTGCACAACGTGTTTTGTTTGCCAGGGCATATTAAAGTTGTGCATTCGTGCTGCTTTTACCGCTATAAATTTGGAAAACCTGTTTAAAATCATAACGTAAAGTTTTACAATGCTTCTTTTATGCCTGTAAATTTTGGTTGGGATGTTTTTATTGGTACAAAAAGCATGATAGGCCAACAATTTTTAGGTGCTAAAAGAAGCATTGAAAATAATTGAACAAAATTTAACAAGCTCTGGATTATTTTTTAATTTTATCAATTTAAAATAAACACTTTACAACCACCATTAGCAGCAATACTTCTTTTATAAGGCAAAAGTTGATGTTGCCAAAATCAAATAGGTTGTTGACCAGCAAAGCAACTTACAACCTGACAACCCAAAAACACACGAACGAACTAATGAGATTCGCTACAAAAGCCATACACGCAGGCCAGAAACCTGACCCGACAACCGGTGCCGTCATGACGCCGATTTATCAAACTTCCACTTACTGGCAAAAATCTCCCGGCGAACACCAAGGCTACGAGTATTCGCGCGGCACAAACCCAACCCGTACAGCTTTAGAAGATTGTTTGGCCGCACTCGAAAACGGCAAATATGGTTTAGCTTTCTCAAGCGGTATGGGCGCTACGGATGCTGTGATGAAACTGCTTCGCCCCGGCGACGAAGTGATCACCGGAAACGATCTGTACGGCGGTTCTTACCGCATGTTTACCCAACTGTATGCCCATTACGGTATTAAGTTTCATTTTGTTGATTTTACCGATCCTGAAAACATCGTCCCTTTTATCAACGAAAACACGAAGCAAATTTGGTTGGAAACGCCAAGCAACCCAACCTTGCAGGTTTTTGATATTGAAGCCGTGGCAAAAATAGCCAAAGCACACCAACTGCTTTTTACGGTAGACAGTACCTTTGCTTCGCCCTATTTGCAAAACCCGCTGAACCTGGGCGCCGATATCGTGATGCACTCGGTTACCAAATATTTGGGCGGCCACTCGGACGTGGTAATGGGCGCCTTGATCATGAACGATGAGAAGCTGTACAAAGACTTGTTTTTTATCTATAATGCAACCGGCGCAACACCTGGCCCACAAGATTGCTTTTTGGTGCTTCGCGGAATCAAGACCCTGCATTTGCGCATGCGCACCCATTGCGACAACACACGCACCGTTGCGGCTTATTTAATGTACCATCCCAAAATCGAAAAACTTTACTGGCCTGGTCTTTATGAAAACGCAAATTACCAGGTTGCCAAAAAGCAGATGCGCGATTTTGGCGGCATGATTTCTTTTGCTATAAAAGGGGCATCGCTGGAAGAAACGATGCGCGTGGCTTCCGCTTTTAAGCTTTTTACTTTGGCCGAATCCCTGGGCGGCGTAGAATCATTGGTCAACCATCCGGTAACGATGACGCATGCTTCCATCCCAAAAGCCGAACGCGACAAAGCCGGCGTAACGGATAACCTACTGCGTTTAAGCGTCGGGATTGAAGATATAGAAGATTTGCTTGCAGATTTGAAACAGGCGTTGGGTTAGTTATGGGGTTTGAGGTAAGAGGTATCAGGTTTGAGGTAAGAGGGTTTGTTTCCTTCCTTGCTGTGGCAACTTAATTTTATTTTAAACAAGCCTTGATACCTCAAACCCGATACCCTTATTAAAGGCACATGCTCAACAACCTCAAGCTTTTCCTCGATGCCAAAGTAAACCAATACAACCGCCCGGAGTTTATCGAGAACGATCCGATTGTGATACCGCATCAATTTACCCAAAAGCAAGACATTGAAATTATGGGGTTTTTTGCCGCCATTTTAGCTTGGGGGCAACGCAAAACAATCATCAACAAATGCCGGGAACTGAGCGCCCGGATGGACAACGTGCCTTTCGATTTTATCCAAAACCACCAGGAAACCGATTTAAAAACCTTGCTGGAGTTTAAGCACCGTACCTTCAACGATACCGACCTGTTGTATTTTGTGTCTTTTTTCCGGCAGCATTATCAGCAATATGGCTCGCTGGAAGATGCTTTCCTGCCTTCCGTTACCGCGGCCAAACAACAACCTGTTTTCAGGGAAGATTTTATGGACGAAAACAC
>CAXTKQ010000142.1:0-9129 GCA_964244955.1 uncultured Sphingobacteriaceae bacterium
TTCACAATCAATCCAATGTAAAAAACATTGGTAAAAGAAGCATGTTGTTATACGCGGCAACCCTAACAAAGCTGCTTTACCGTTTTAATCGTATTTTTGCGCAAATAATAATTGTTATGCCTGATACTTTACAGGGCTTGATCAACAGTCCGAGGCTTTCACCCCAACACCGCGCCATTGCAGCAAAAGTCTTTCAAAATGAAAGGATTACGTTTGAAGAAGGTGTGTTTTTATATGAAAATGGCGAGCTGCCTTATCTCGGGATTTTGGCCAATTATATCCGCGAAAAACGCCACGGCGACAATACTTTTTTTAACCGAAATTTCCATATCGAACCTACCAATTTGTGTGTTTACGATTGCAAATTCTGCTCGTATTCGCGTTTGTTGAAGCAGCGTTCGGAAGGTTGGGAATACACGATGGACGATATGTTCAACATCGTAAAAAAGTACGACGGGCAGCCGGTTACCGAAGTGCATATTGTTGGCGGCGTGTTGCCGCAGTATGATGTTCCGTTTTATCAGGAATTGTTCAGCCGGATCAGAAACCACCGTCCTGACTTGCATATCAAAGCTTTAACGCCGGTTGAATACCATTACATTTTTAAAAAAGCGAAGATCAGTTATGCCGAAGGAATGCGGCTGATGCAGGAAGCGGGTTTGCAATCTATTCCGGGCGGCGGCGCAGAGATTTTTCATCCGGAAGTGCGCGAGTTGATTGCAAAAGATAAATGTACGGCCGATCAGTGGCTGGCGATCCATGAAGAATGGCACAAGCTGGGCGGACGGTCAAACGCGACAATGCTGTACGGACATATTGAAAAGTTCTGGCACCGTATAGATCATATGGATCGGTTAAGGACTTTGCAGGATAAAACGGGCGGTTTTCAAACTTTTATTCCGCTGAAATTTAGGAACCAGGACAACCAAATGTCGCATGTGCCGGAAACTACGGTGATTGAAGATTTAAGGAATTACGCAATTTCTCGGATTTACCTGGATAATTTCGATCATATCAAAGCGTATTGGGCGATGATCAGCCGGAACACGGCACAACTTTCACTTAATTTCGGGGTGGACGATATTGACGGAACGTTGGACGATACGACCAAAATTTATTCGATGGCCGGGGCAGAGGAACAACACCCGGGAATGAGTACGAAAGAACTGGTGGAACTGATTAAACAAGTTGGCCGTGTGCCAATAGAGCGTGATACGTTGTACAATGTGGTTACCAACTACCAGGATTTCCATTTTGAGGACGAAATAAAGCCTCAATTTTATAAATTGCCCGTTCTAAACTGATTTTTTGTTTAAAACGACGCAAAACTGATACTTCTTTTAATGACTAAGAAAACGCTTTACATTATCCGACACGGCGAAACCGACCTGAACAAAGCAGGGATTGTACAAGGCCGTGGCATGAACACTGATTTAAACGAAACTGGCCGCAAACAAGGCGAAGCGTTTTACAAGGCTTATAAAAACATTCTTTTCGATAAAATTTACACTTCTGAATTGAAGCGTACACACCAAACTGTGCAGCATTTTATTGACAGCGGCATTCCCTGGCAGCAATTATCCGGTTTGGATGAGATGGCCTGGGGAAAATATGAAGGCAAAGCCGTGAGCGAAGAAACGCGTGGCCGATTCAAAAAGATTATGCAAAGCTGGAAAGACGGCGATTTAGACGTTCGTTTTGAAGACGGCGAAAGCCCGAACGAAGTACAAACGCGCCAAAAAATTGCGCTGGAAGAAATCATGGACCACTCGGAAGAAAAAACAGTTTTGATTTGTATGCACGGCCGGGCAATGCGGCTTTTTCTTTGTTTGTTAAATGAATTGCCACTGACCGAAATGGACAATTATCCGCACCGAAACACCACTTTGTACAAGGTCAATTTTGATGGTGAAAAGTTCCACATTGAAGACTTTAACAACTCCGATCATTTAAAATATTTACTGTAATATTTTTTCGCCATGCTTTTTTTACCAGCAATATTTTTGTATCGAAGCTTGCCATATTTTTTGATTTATATCTTTTTATTTTGACAAATAATATTCGCATTTCTGCCGTTAGTTATACCAATACCAAACCTTTTATTTACGGTTTACAACATAACTCTATCCAAAACCGCATTGATTTAAGCTTAGATACACCTTCAGATTGCGCCCAAAAACTAATTGATAATAAAGCAGATATAGGATTGATACCCGTTGCGGCTTTGTTAAACTTGCCATATTGGCATATTGTTTCTGATTATTGTATTGGCGCGGTTGGCGCGGTTAATTCTGTATTTATTTTTAGCAAATGTGCGATTGAAGATGCAGATATTATTCAGTTGGACCCGGAGTCGCGTTCGTCTAATAACCTGGCAAAAGTGTTGTTAAAAAACTATTGGAAAGTTGATCCGAAGCAAGTCATAAATGCCGTGGATTACGCCAATTTTATCGATGTAAAAACAGCATTTGTGCAAATTGGCGACCGCACTTTCGGCAAAAAAAACAAATATCCATTTGTTTATGATTTGGCCGAAGTTTGGCAGCAACTAACCGGTTTGCCTTTTGTTTTTGCGGCCTGGGTTGCCAATAAACCAATTGACCCTGAATTTATGAATCATTTTAATAAAGCCTTAAAAGCTGGGTTGGACAAGCGGGAAGAACTCCTAAAACAACTGCCTGTTTACCCGAATTTTGATTTGCGCGATTATCTTTTCCATAAGCTCGATTTCAACTTAACAGACGATAAACGACAAGCTTTGGATTTGTTCCTGGACTACATCAAAAAACTATAGGTAAAAGAAGCATGGCTTATTTGCTGTTCATCGGCAAAATCAAATCCTGGTGGTTGTTTACCGCTTTGTTCACATCGGTAGAAACCGGGTACATTTTCATTTCGTCATCCGGGTAAGGATCGCATAATTTGATCAATTCAGCAGGAGGGACATCATCTGCCAACCATAATTTTTCTTCTTCTTTGGTCAAGATTACTGGCATCCGGTTGTGCAAAGTGGCAACTTGTTCGTTGGGTGTGGTCGTTAAGATCGTAAAAGATTCGTAAACCTCTTTTTTGTCCTCGCTTTTCCACTGCGACCACAAGCCGGCAAAGGCAAAAGCTTTTCGGTTCAACAACACAAAACGGTAAGGCAGCTTCTTTTTGCCTTCCGTTTTCCACTCGTAAAAACCATCTGCCAAAACCAAACAACGTTTATTGTGCAGCATCAAAGGCTTGTAAGTGTTGTTTTCCAGCACGGTTTCCTGGCGCGCGTTCATCATCGAATAGCTGCTTTTTTTGTCTTTCGCCCAAAACGGAACCAGTCCAAAATGAAATAATTGTATAGCTTCTGGCTTTTGGGAGATAATGACCGGTGCCAGTTGCGTAGGCGCAAGGTTATAGCTTTGCCGGTACTGCTCGTCAATCGTTTTTGCCTCAAATTCGGCCAGCAAGGCTTTGTCTTCCTGGGTCATGGTAAATCTTGCACACATTGTTTTCGTTTTTTGGTTTTAAATCTTTGCACCAATTTTTTGCCGGTAAAAACAGTATGCCGACGTAAATCTTTCAAACCAACATAACCCTTTTTCCATAACTTTTGATTGGAAAAATCCGTATAAAAGCCATTAAAGCTAAATTTATGTTTTATAAAGGTGTTACGATTGGGTTGGATTTTGACGGAACGGTAGTTACACACGAGTTTCCAAAGATTGGGAAAGACATTCCGCATTGCATCGAAACGTTGAAAAAAATAACAGACGAAGGCGGAAAAATTATTTTGATCACGATGCGCAGCGGCAGGAAACTCCAGGAAGCTGTTGCTTACTTATCGTACCACGAAATCCCTTTGTATGGCGTAAACCACAATCCGCGGCAGGAGCATTATTCCAAATCGCCTAAAATTTACGCTAATATTTATATTGATGACGCTGCGCTTGGTTGTCCGTTAATGTTTAGTGAGCTGAGCGACAAGGCTTATGTGGATTGGTTGCAGGTGCAAAAATACCTTTTCCCGAAACAAGGCGAAGACCTGCTCAAAAATGCTTTGCTGGAGGAACCGGTTTATGATTTGGATGAAGCAGATGAAAAGCCTAACAAGGTTTTTGGTTTTTTTACGAATATGATTGCAAAGTTGGATTTTTCGTGATCGAAAATTAAAGCAGATTTTATTGCTATAAAAAGAGTATTTCAATCTTGTTGATTACAAAAACGGCCTCAACCTATATAGTCGAAGCCATTTTTTTTGTACACCCATCAGGATTCGAACCTGAGACCGACGGTTTAGAAAACCGTTGCTCTATCCAGCTGAGCTATGGGTGCATTTTTGGATGCTTCTTTTACCACACTAAAATTTATGCCATAAAAGAAGCATCAAAATTATAAAATTATTGTTCCCAATCAACGGTAAAAATTAATTTTATCATCGCCGGTGAAAACAATTGGAGCTTATAAAATCATTTTGTTTTGATGGTTGACCCATTGCGTATTTCATCCGTGGCAGTTTTTACCAACTGGTCGCCTTCGTTTAGTTTTCCGTAAATTTCAACCTGGTTGCCAACTTCACGGCCTTTTTTTACATCAACCCATTGTGCTTTGTTGTTGATCACCCGGATCACAAAAACTTTTTCGGTGGAAGTAACCAAAGCTGTTTTGGGGATTAAAAAAGTACTGTCGGAAGACGGAAGCGGCAAGTTTACTTCGGCATACATGCCCGGCAACAATTTCTTTCGGTCATTGTAAACGTCCATTTCCAGCCTTTCCGAACGCAACCGCTCATCCAAAGCACCGGCCATCCGTTTTACTTTGGCTTTAAATAGCTGGCTGGGCAAAGCTTTTACGCTAAAGCTTACCTCATCGTTCATCTTTAAAAAACCAGTGTACAGTTCGGGTACCGAAATCACCAACCTTAAACGCTTTTGTTCCTGCAAAACAAACAACGGCACATCCGAACCTTTGCCGGAGGGCCCAACATAAGCGCCGGGATTGATGTTACGCGCACTAACCACGCCATTAAAAGGGGCACGGATATCCAAATAAGCGCGGGTGGCGGCAATAGATTGATATGCAGCTTTTGCCGCATTTAGTTCTGCTTTGTCTGAGTTTTTGCGTGCGGCTGCCTGGTCAATATCGTTTTTAGAGATGGTTCCCGGCGTTTTTGCGGTTTCAATAAAACGGTTATAATTGGAGTTGCTGGCCGTATAAATGGCTTCCAGCGATTGCAGTTTGGATTGTGCCGCTGCCAAGTTGGAGTTTATTTCCGGCGCTTCCATGCTCACCAAAAGTTGGCCTTTTTTCACTTCGGAACCTACATCTACATAAACCTTTTTCACAAAACTGCTTTCTTTGGCATACAAATCTACCTGCTGGTAAGGCGTTAGTTCTCCGGGGATATCAAGCGTGGTAGAAAGCATCCCTTTTTTTAAAGAAAAGGTTTCTATAGGTGCAGGTTTAGGGTTTTCCTGCTGATCTGTTTCTTCCTGTGATGCATTGCTATCTTTTGTATGACAAGCACTTATCAAACCTGCAAAACTGATTGATCCAATCAGCAATACTTTTTTTAACAGGTTATTCTTGTAACGTTGCGTTTTCATAAAGCGATGGAATATAGTGTTTACTTTCTTTATCTTCCGGATCCAAAGAAACCGAATCTGTGGTGGCCTTGCCTTGCAACCAGGCAAAAGCAAGCGGTAAAATTAGTAAAGCGGCAAAAGTAGAAGCAATCAAACCGCCGATAACAGCACGGGCCAATGGTGAAGCTTGGTCGCCGCCTTCGCCCAAACCGGATGCCATCGGGATCATCCCAACAATCATGGCCAAACTGGTCATCAAAATTGGGCGCAAACGCAAAGCAGCAGCTTCTTTTGCGGATTCTAACGCATTGCCGTTGTGCATCCGCAAATGTTCGGCATTGGTAACCATTAATACCGCGTTGGAAACAGACACACCAACCGACATGATCATGCCCATATAAGATTGCAGGTTGAGTGTGGAGCCGGTTAAAAGCAACATCAGCATCGAACCCATTAACACCGCCGGAACGGTGGACAGTACCACCAGCGAAACTTTAAAAGATTGAAAGTTTGCCGCCAGCATCAAAAAAATCACCACAATGGCAACAATCAACCCCGACTGCAAACTGTCTAAAGTTTCTGTTAAAACCTGGCTTAACCCTTTGGTTTCTATGGTTAAACCTTTTGGCAGTTTTCCTAAAGATTTAACTGCTTTTTGCACATCGTCTGTTGCCGTGCCCAAGTCCATGTGGTTTAAATTGGCCGTAACCGAAAGCATGGGCAAAGCGCCAACATTGTCGTTTTCGCCGTAAGTTGTCCCTTGTTTCAGGTCGGCAACATCGCCCAGGTTTGGCCGCGGCTGGTTGTTCAGCAAAGATATTTCGCGTATATCGTTCATGCTGGCCATTTTATATTCGGGCACTTCCACTTGCACACTGTACGTTTGCCCGGCTTTTTCGTCCAGCCAAATATTTTTTTCGGTAAAGCGGGAAGATGAAGTGGAAGCGATTAAAGAACGGGAAATATCAGAAACATCCAGGCCTAACTGTGCAGCACGTACCCGGTCAATATTAATCCCGATGGTTGGATATTTGACGGACTGCCCCAACTGCACGTCTCTTAAATAACTGATCTTTTGCAGTTTATCTTGGATCTTTAAAGCGTATTCTTCATTTTGCTTTTTGTTTTTTCCCATAACCCGCACTTCAATTGGTGTGGGCGATCCCTGGCTTAAAATTTTACATCGGGCATTGCTGCTTTCATTTTTTGCCGGAACCTTTCTTTCAGGTCGTCGAGGTTTGTTTTGTAATCTTCGCTTAAATTTACCTGCAAAACGGCTTCCTGCGGGCCAGCCATAAACAAATAAATCGGGCTGGTAGAGTATGCCCCCGGGTGCTGGCCAACAAAGGCCGAAGTAATGGCCACGTTTTTTGCGCCAACCATATTGTTCAACACCTGTAGTGTTTTTACCACATCTTCTTCGGTGCGTTCTATCCGGGTTCCGTCTGGCGCCCTCAACCGCACTTGAAATTGACCGCCGTTCACTTTTGGCAAAACATCTCTTCCGATTATTGACAGTAAAATTGCGGTAATACCGATAGCCAGGACCGTGTAAGCAGAAACTACAACGCGGCGGTTATCGAAAAGCCGGTTCATCAAACGCAGGTAATGGGAGCGGAACTTGTCGAATTTTGTGGTTTGGTTTTTCGGATCTGCCGATGCTTCTTTTAGCAGTACTTTTTTCTGTTCCCAGGTATCGCCTTCGCCGGTTGCTTTGTAGTCTTTCTCATGTTCATCAATCTCGTGGCCTTTCATCATCCAGTTGGCCATGATCGGTACGAAGGTTTGGGCAAGCAAATAAGAAGTGATCATGGAGAAACCAATGGCCAGCGCCAGCGGCAAAAACAAGGCACCGGGAATGCCTTTCATCGTAATAGCCGGGGCAAAAACCGCCAGGATACAAAACAGGATCAGCAATTTCGGGAAAGCAATTTCCTTACAGGCATCCCAAATGGCCAGGCTTTTTGGTTTGCCCATATCCAAATGCTGGTGGATATTTTCGATGGTTACCGTTGATTCATCCACCAAAATCCCGATGGCCAAAGATAAACCGCTCAAAGTCATGATATTGATGGTTTGATGGAACAGGTATAAAAATAGCACACCAGAAATCAAAGAAATCGGAATGGTAAAGATTACGATCAGTGCTGCGCGCCTGTCGCCCAAAAACAGTAGCACCATTAATCCGGTTAAAACCGCACCAATCGCACCTTCCGTTACCAAACTTTTTACGGCATTGATTACGTAAACCGATTGGTCAAACTCGTAACTCAGCTTTACATCATCGGGCAATAAACTTTGTAACCTCGGCAAAGCTTTTTTTAGGTTTTGAACCACTTCCCAGGTAGAAGCATCGGCCGATTTGGTAACAGCGATGTAAACCGATCTTTTACCGTTTACCAAAGCATAACTACTGGTAATATCGGCAGCATCTTCAACAGAAGCAACGTCCCGCAAAAAAACATTTTGCACACTGCCTTTATAAATCGGAATGTCTTCGAAATCTTTTACTGTTTTGATGCTGGTATTTGCAGGTGTAAAATAATTAATGTCTCCAACCCGCACGTTTCCTGCAGGCGAAGTTTGGTTGTTGTTGCGAAGGGCTGCAACAATTTGATCGGGTGTCAGATTATGAGAACGCAGCAGTTCCGGGTCTACTTTGATTACCACTGTCCGCACGTTTCCGCCAAAAGGGGCAGGCGCAACCAAGCCGGGGATAGAAGTAAATGCCGAACGGATATACACATTGGCCATGTCCTGCAATTCATTGTTGCTTCTTGTCGGGCTTCGTAAAACCAACTCGCCAACAGGCAATGTGGAAGCATCAAAACGCAAGATAAAAGGCGGCTGCGAGCCGGGCGGAAATATGGCTTGCGCCCGGTTGGCAAACGCAGTTACTTCGGCAGCAGCCTGCGCCATATTGGTCCCTTCGTAAAACGTAAGCTTCATCAAAGTTAAACCTTGGATATTCCTGGTTTCTATACTTTTAACACCTGCAACATAAAGCATCAGGTTAACGTACTGCTTGCCAAAATAGGCTTCCATTTGTGATGGCGAATAGCCGCCGTAAGGGTGCGAAACGTAGATGACCGGCAAGTTCAAATCCGGGAAAATATCAATCTTGATATTGCGGATGGCATTCAATCCAAAAAAGAAAACGCCGGCCACAATAACTAAAATTGTGATCGGTTTTCTGAGTGCACTTTTTATTAACCCCATATTGCTCGCGTTCTATATACTTCTTTTACCGGGATAAAATTGGTGGTTTAAAATTCATTGAAAAAAATTCCAAAATCGCCGCTTGCCGCAGCTTTATAAAGCAAAGCCTGCCAAACATTGTTGTTGGCAATGTCGCGGTCGGTTTCGGCACGGTTTAAGGTGTACAAAGCCTGGGTAACATCTACAATAGTTGCCAGCCCGTTTTTATACAAAACCGTTTTTTGCAGATAAGCGTCCGATGCTGCTTTTAATCCAATCGGCGCTTCCTGGTAATTTTTTAAAGCGTTTTGAATGCGTGTTCTCGACAAAATCAACTGGCTGCCCAACTGCTGGTTTATCAGGTTGTATT
>CAXTKQ010000143.1:0-5503 GCA_964244955.1 uncultured Sphingobacteriaceae bacterium
GGCCATCGGTGCGCATCCCGGTTTGCCGGATTTACAGGGTTTTGGCCGAAGGGAAATGAAAATTTCTGCAAACGAAGCTTACCAGATGACCATGTACCAAATTGGCGCTTTATACGGATTTGTAAAAGCGGCACAAGGCCAATTGCACCACGTAAAAGCACACGGCGCGCTGTACAACATGGCGGCAAAAGATCCGGCGTTGGCCAAAGCCATTGCAGAAGCCGTGCACGATTTCGACCCAAACTTAATTTTATACGCCTTAGCCGGAAGCGAAATGATTACCGCCGCCAAAAAAATAGGCATAAAAACGGCATCCGAAGTTTTTGCCGACCGCACTTATCAAAACGACGGCTCGTTAACGCCGCGCGCGCAAGCTAACGCTTTAATTGCCGACGAGCAGTTAGCCATCCAACAAGTCATGCTGATGGTGAAGCAACAACAAGTAATTTCTATTGATAAAAGAAGCATTCCGCTGAAAGCAGAAACGCTGTGTTTGCATGGCGATGGCGAACACGCGGTGGAGTTTGCAAAGCTGATCCATACCAAATTAAAAGCTGAGGACATCGCCATCAAAGCACCCGTTATTGAATGAAAAAACAGAACTGGAGCGTTTTAATTGGCGCCGCTTTTTTGATGGCCTCTTCGGCTATCGGCCCTGGTTTTTTAACACAAACCGCCGTTTTTACCGCGCAGTTGGGCGCCAGTTTTGGTTTTGTGATCCTGCTTTCCATTGTTTTAGATTCCATTGCCCAGTTAAATATCTGGCGCATTATTGCCGTTGCCGATCGTCCCGCACAGGATATTGCCAACCAGGTTTTTCCCGGTTTGGGTTACTTCATTTCCTTTTTGGTTTTTTTAGGCGGAATGGCTTTCAATATCGGCAATATTGCCGGTGCCGGTTTGGGTTTGAATGTTTTGTTTGGCGTGAGTGTTGGCCAGGGCGCGATGATGAGCGCAATCATGGCCATCGGTATTTTTATTTATCGCGAAGCCGGAAAAGCAATGGATGTTTTTGCTAAAACCATGGGCGGGTTGAAAATTTTGCTGGCCCTTTTTATCGCCTATATCAGCAAACCGCCGCTTGCCGAAGCGGTGATTCGTTCGGTCAATCCAACGCAATTTAGCTTTACGGCCGTGTTGACTATTGTTGGCGGAACGGTTGGCGGTTACATCACGTTTGCAGGCGCGCACCGTTTGCTGGATGCGGGATTGGGCGGAAAGCAAAACATTCCTGCTATTAATAAAGGTGCGTTAAGTGCCGTCGGGCTGGCTTCTTTAATGCGTATCCTTTTGTTTATTGCCGCTTTGGGTGTGGTTAGCGCGGGCGGAAAATTGGATCCCGCCAATCCGGCTGCTTCGGTTTTTCAGTTTTCGGCCGGTGAGTTTGGCTACAAATTGTTCGGTTTGGTGATGTGGTCGGCCGGGATTTCTTCGGTTGTTGGTTCTGCTTACACGTCGGTTTCTTTCGTCAGAAGTTTCCATCCGATCATCCAAAAACACAACCGGCAAATTATCATTGGTTTTATTTTGATTTCCTGCATCATCTTTCTGATCATCGGCAAACCGGTAAAAACGCTGCTTACGGTTGGCGCCATCAACGGCTTTATTTTGCCCATATCTTTAGGCATTATGCTGATTGCCGCTTATCGTACTAAAATCATCGCTAATTACAAACAGCCGTTTTGGCTAACTGTTTTGGGCGTTTTAGTTGTGGGGACGATGGCTTGGATGAGTTACGGTGTAATTGTACAATTGCTTAAACCTTGATTTTAATATGAGATTGATAACTTTCAATGCTTCTTTTATCGGTATATTTTTGTTGTTTGGTTTGATTGCAACTTCCTCCGCGCAGCAAAAAAACCAGAAGACAATTGCGGTAGAACCCGGCGTTTCTTTAGCGTTGGCAACTTATCGGCATTCCGTTATCAATAATATTCAATACACGCTGAACTTTGATATTCCGGCGGAAAAAACTAAAGCGATCATGGCTACCGAAAACCTTAACTTCAGCCTAAATAAAAATGAGGAGCCGTTACAATTAGATTTTAAGCAGAACGCAGATCATGTAAAATCCGTTGCCGTCAACGGGAAAAAGATCGCAACGAATTTGAAAGATGAACATCTGCTCATCGCCCGGCAATACCTGCACATCGGCAAAAATAAAGTTGATCTTGATTTTATTGCTGGTGATGCTTCCCTCAATCGAAACAATGATTATTTGTATGCGCTTTTTGTCCCTGATCGCGCCCGAACTGTTTTTCCTTGTTTTGATCAGCCTGATTTAAAAGCCAACTTCCTGTTAACGCTGCAAGTTCCTGCGGATTGGAAAGTTTTAGCGAACGCCGTTAAAAAAGATTCAGTTGTAAATAATCAGCAAACCACCTATCATTTTGCCAATTCCGATAAACTGCCCACGTATTTGTTCTCTTTCACCGTCGGGAAATATAGTGCCGTAAAAGAAGCATTGGGCAACTGGAACGCCGAATTTTTGCACCGCGAAACCGACCCGAAAAAGATCAAGTTAAGTGTTGATTCTATCTTTATCGCCCATCAAAACGCCATAACTTTTTTGGAAGGCTGGACGGGCATTCCGTTCCCTTTTCAAAAAGTTGGTTTTGTGGCCATTCCCGATTTTCAGTTTGGCGGCATGGAACATCCCGGCGAAGTACAGTACAAAGCATCCGGTTTGTTTTTGGACGAAGGCGCCACCAAAGACCAATTTATTGCCCGTTCCAACGTCATCTCCCACGAAACCGCACATATGTGGTTTGGCGATTTGGTAACAATGGAATGGTTTAACGATGTTTGGATGAAAGAGGTTTTTGCCAATTTTATGGCCGATAAAGTAACCGAACGGATGATGGGCAACGAAACTTTTAACTTGAAGTTTTTGCTCGATCATTATCCCGCGGCTTACGGCGTTGACCGTACAAAAGGTGCCAACCCGATCCGCCAGCAACTGGATAATTTGCAGGATGCCGGTTCGCTGTACGGCAACATCATTTACCACAAAGCGCCGATTATGATGCGGCAGTTGGAATTGTTGATCGGGAAAGAAAACTTTCAACAAGGCATCCGCGAATACCTGAAAAAATATGCTTACGGCAACGCAACCTGGAACGATTTGATCGCGATTTTGAGCAGGCACAGCAAAGTAGATTTGTATGCCTGGAACAAGGTTTGGGTGAACCAGCCTGGCCGCCCGGTCTTTGATTACAGCATTAATTACAGCGGAAACAAGATCAGCAACTTGAGCATCATGCAACATCCCGAAATGGGCGCAAAACGCATTTGGCCGCAAGTTTTTACTATCGCTTTGGTTTATGCCGATCACAGCAAAATAATCCAAATAAATATGGACACTGAAAAAGTAGTGCTAAAAGAAGCATCAGGCTTGGCCAAACCACTTTTTATTCAGTTTAATGCGGATGGCATGGGCTACGGTTTGTTTCCTGCGGATCAGGCTTTGGCTGATCGTTGGTTTGCTTTTGAAAGTCCGTTGCAACGTGCTTCTGCCTACATCAACGCTTACGAAAACATGCTGAACGGCCGCTATTTTAAGCCGCAGGAGTTGTTGAACCAGTTTGCAAAAGGCTTAACAGTAGAGAAAAACGAGTTGAATTTGCGGCTCATCACCGGCTATATCACCAACATTTTTTGGGAATTTACTTTGACAGAAAAAAGACTTGCGTTAAGTGGAAATTTAGAACAGCAATTATGGCAAGCGATGGAGCAGCAAACATTGCCAAATAACAAAAAACTTTTGTTTAAAGCTTATCAGGATGTGTTTTTGAACGAGGCTGCGCAAAGCAAAATCTATAACATCTGGAAAAAGCAACAGCCGCCGCAAGGCGTAAAGCTTACGGAAGACGATTATACTTCGCTTGCGCTTTCTATCGCTTTAAAAAATGATACGGCCGTTTCTGTTTTAAAACAGCAGGAACGTATTTCCAATGTTGACCGCAAAGCCCGATTGGCATTTATAACGCCGGCTTTATCCAACAACCCGTCAAAACGGAATGCTTTTTTTAACAGCTTAAAAGACCGGAAGAACCGGCAAAAAGAATCGTCGGTGGTTACGGCTTTGGCTTATTTAAACCATCCATTGCGGCAAAAAACTTCGGTAAAATATTTGCCCGAAAGTTTGGAACTGGTAGAAGAAATACAAAAAACCGGCGATGTTTTCTTTCCGCAATCCTGGCTGGGCGCAATTTTTGGCAGTTATCAAAGTAAAGAAGCGGCGCAGGATGTGGCCAGCTTCTTAAAAAACCATCCCAACTATAATCCAAAATTAAAAGACAAGATTTTGCAGGCGACGGATAATTTAGCGCGGTCGCAGACTTTGCTGCTGCAGCCTTGAGTTGCCGATACTTCTTTTATGCCGGTAAAAACAGTATTGGCAATTAGCAGTTTATGCAAAGTTATGGTGTAAATTTGAATCCTATAAAAAACCAAAAAACAAGTATAACATGGCCATCAATTTGCAAAAAGGACAACGCGAAAATATCAATGCACCCAAATTTACCATTGGTTTGGGTTGGGATACCAATAATTCGGCAACGGGCACCAGTTTTGATTTGGATGCTTCTGTTTTTATTTTAGGCGAAAACAAGAAACTGCTTTCCGACGAACATTTCGTTTTTTATAACAATTTAATTTCCCCGGATGGCGGCGTGGAACATACCGGCGATAATTTGACCGGTGCCGGCGAAGGCGATGACGAGCAGGTGAAGATTGTTCTTTCTATGATTGATCCGCGTGCTACTGAGTTGATTGTTGTCGTTACGATACACGAAGCTGCCAGCCGCCGTCAAAACTTCGGTCAGGTAAAAAATTCTTTTGTGCGGATTTTTGATACTTCCAGCAACGAAGAATTGTTGAAATACGAGCTGGAAGAAGATTTTTCCATCGAAACAGCGGTAGAATTTGGCCGCATTTACAAACGCGAAGGCAAGTGGAAATTTGAAGCCGTTGGCGTGGGCATGAAAGGCGGTTTGCAGGATTATTTAAACAAATACAATTAAAATTATGGCCATCAATCTTCAAAAGGGGCAACGCATCAACCTCGAAAAAAGCAACGGCAGCAAGCTGCAAAACATTTGCGTGGGCATTAATTGGGGCGCAATCGAAAAGAAAGGTTTTTTCGGTTTCGGAACGACCAAAGAAGCGGTGGATTTGGACGCGAGTTGTGCTTTGTTTGATGCACAAAAAAAACTGCAGGAAACCATTTACTTTGGCAATTTGCAATCGAAAAACGGCTCGGTAAAACACAGCGGCGATGATTTGACCGGCGATATTGACGGCGATGATGGTTTGGACAACGAAGTGATCACGCTTGATTTTTCGTTGCTAAACAGTAATATTGAGCATGTGGCTTTTGTGCTGAACAGTTTCCGCGGACATGATTTTGGTAAAATACCTTTTGCTTCCATCCGCATTTATGAAGGGACGCCAAAAATGGTGCGCGAGGTTTTTGCTACGTATGATATCGCCCATAATTCTA
>CAXTKQ010000143.1:5513-8978 GCA_964244955.1 uncultured Sphingobacteriaceae bacterium
TTTCAATGGTGATGGGCGTGTTTTACAAACGCAACGGCGAATGGAAATTCAATGCCGTTGGCGAACCAACAAAAGATAAAAAGCTGCCCGAAACCATCAATACGGTAATGAACCAGTTTTTGTAGGCACCAATTTTATACTGGTAAAAGAAGCATCAAATTTATACCGATAAAAGAAGCATCGGCTTAAATTGCTGTAACATTTGCATCTGCAATCAATCTAACTAAAAACAAACGATGGAAGAATTAACCCCCATTCCTGTAAACCAAACGGCAACACCTGTAAAATTAGATAAAGACGGCAACGTTGATTTGTCGAAAATTACGCCCGAAGACGAAAAGAAGTTTGCCGAGATCAGTAAAACCATCAATCCGGCCGATGTCAATTCAATTTTGAATTACGGTGTGGAAGTGCAAAACTCGATGGAAAAATACAGCAATGCGTTTTTGACTTCGGTGCGTACGTATAATTCAGGCGAAGTTGGCGGATTGATCACCGATTTGCTGGGCGAACTGAACTACATTGATGTAGATGAACTGGATCAAAGCGGTTTTAAAGGCTTGCTTTCCAAAATCCCGTTTCTGAAAAAAATGGTTTTTGATGCGCAAAAGCTTTTTCAAAAATACGATACCGTGGTGAGCAACATTGACAAGATCACCAATAAAATTAAAGCCGGCCGCTTAAATTCTATTAAAGACAACAGCTCGTTGCAAACCATGTTTGACAGCAACGTTTCGTACATTAAACAAATGGAAGAACTGATTATTTCCGGTCAGTTAAAGTACAAGGAACTGAGCGAAAAGCTGGCGCAAATGGATGCAAATCCGGCCGATTACCAGGATTATGAAATTGCCGATCTGCGCGATTTTGTGAACCGATTGGATAAACGTTTGGCCGATTTAAAAGTGGTCCGTTTTATCATGATGCAATCGCTGGCGCAAATCCGCGTGGTGCAAAACAACAACACTTCCATTGCAGAGAAAGCGCAATCCATCATTTCAACCACGATTCCTGTTTGGAAAAACCAGTTGACGATCGCCGTAGCTTTGCAGCGGCAAAAACAGCATGTGGAAGTGCAGAAAAAGATTTCGGACACGACGAATACCATTTTGCAAAAAAACGCTGAACTGCTGAAACAAAACAGCATTGACGTAGCGCGCGAAAACGAGAAAACCGTTGTTTCTTTGGATACTTTAAAGCGCACCACGCAATCGTTGATTGAAACGCTGAACGAAGTAAAACGCATCCACGAAGAAGGAAACCAAAACCGCAAAACGCTGAATACGGAACTGCAAAATTTAGAAACCGAACTGAAGAAAAATGTAACCAACATTAAGTAATTTTGTATGAATGGACGAGCATTTGGCGACGATATTTCATGCATCAAAACGGATCATCAGTAAATTACAGTTGCTTGCTGCTTTTTTTGAGGAAGATATCATCTACAAAATTTATTTGCGCAGCCAGGTAATCCACCAAATGTTTGAGCAAAACCCGGAACTGGATGCAAACAACCTCGAACTTTTTCATCTGCAATACACCTCCAGTTTAATAGAACTTTTAAAGAAGATTAAAAAGAGCAACGAAAAAAATGTAAGCTTGCTGTTTGACGAAATGCAGTTGAACAAAGAACTGATTGATAAGCTTTCCAACTCCTTTTATAACGAAAAAAACTACAGGCAAGACCAGCAAAAGCAATCGTTAAAAATGAATATCTCGTTGCGGCGTTTGTACCAGTTTCTGTCAGACAATGTGGATGAATACTCGTTTTCTAAAAACATCAACAACTTTAGTTCGCGCTTTTCGCAGGATTTTTATTACGAAGTTTCGGGCGGATTGCTGGACGAATTAACGCATTACAACCAAGCCGAAACTTACACCAACGCTTACGCCATCATCCAAAAAAAGCTGTTGGGCCTGCTGTGCAAATATGATTTTAAAACCGAATTTTTTTGCGGGATAAAAGCCGGAAACGCTATTGCAGAAGTTTACAAGTTTATAGAAACGGATAAATATTTTATCTTTTATCCGGCCAGGAACCTGTTCTTGTTTTGTGATTTTTCAAAGCTGAAAAATATTAGTTTTGATAACCAAATCTCGCACAAAGAAAAAATGATCCGGGAACTGAAAGATAAAAACGACCAGTTGCAAAGCCGGATCGGTGTTACAAAAACGTATCTTCCGCAGGAAATAAAAACGTTGCTGGCCGAGAATTATAAAAAGCTGAGCGACATCAGCTTTCTGCAAAACATCGCTGATTTTGATGCACAGGCCAATATTTTAAAAGCGATGCTGAACACGGATTTGATTTAGTTTATTTGAAAGACCAGTAACAAAACGACAAAAAATTGGTCATAAAAACAGTATCATTAAATAAATAAGCAATGGATTTTTTACATCATTTATTGGGCGAAGACATACAGGCCGGTTTGCTCATCATTTTAAATTTGATCGTGATCGAAAGTTTGCTGTCGGTTGATAATGCGGCCGTTTTGGCCACGATGGTGATTGATTTGCCGAAAGAACAGCGCAGCAAAGCGTTGCGCTACGGCATTTTGGGCGCTTATGTTTTCCGTGGGATTTGCTTGTTTCTGGCTGCGTTTCTGGTTAAAATCTGGTGGCTGAAACCTTTGGGCGGCCTGTATTTGCTGTATTTGGCGTTTGATTATTTTAAAGGAAAATCAGAAGAAGGCGGCGGCGAAGAAGAAACGGTAAACAAGAACGAAAGCCGGATTTACAAATCTACCGTCGGTTTGGTGGGTACTTTTTGGGCAACCGTAGCTTTGGTAGAAGTGATGGATTTGGCATTTTCTATTGATAATGTGTTTGCGGCCGTTGCCTTTACCGATCATGTTTTCTTGATTTATACCGGCGTTTTTATCGGGATTTTGGCGATGCGTTTTGTAGCGCAGGCTTTTGTAAAACTGATGGAAAAGTTTACGTTTTTAGAAACCGTTGCTTTTGTGGTGATTGGTGTTTTGGGCATAAAACTCACCGCTTCTTTGTACACGCATTTTTTTCCGGGAACGCCTTTTTCAGAAATACTGGAAGGCAAAAGCATGGATTTGTTTGTTTCTTTGTTTACGGTTGCGGTGTTTATCGTTCCGGTGATTACTTCGGTGCTGTTCAACTTCCCGAAAAAACAAATTACTGATTTGGACGTAACGCGCCAGGCAGAAAAGGTGTTGGATAAGAGTTGATGGCTGCACTGTCATTCCGATCCGTAGGGAGGAATCTTCTTTGAAGCGATAAGGGGTTTTGTTGTTGAAATAAGGTTTCTCACTTCGTTTCGAAATGACAAAACAACGATTTGCACCCGAAACAGACGCACCAATTTTTACCCGATAAAAGAAGCATTGCTTTCATCAAAGGCGGTAAGAGGAATCTTCTTTAAAACAGTCAAATTTTTTTTGTTGAAAGAAGATTTCTCCCGTTGGTCGAAATGAACTGTGTTTAGAAGCAAAT
>CAXTKQ010000144.1:0-8392 GCA_964244955.1 uncultured Sphingobacteriaceae bacterium
GACATAATCGGGCGGCGCAGATAACCATCGTCGTCCAAACTGCCGATAATCTGCTGGCAAACCCTGAAATCTTTATCCGATAAAGGAAGCAAATCCAACTGGTTTTGCAGCTTCTCGAAAAACGAACTTTGGATGGCAATCGGCATTTCTTTCCGTTCTTCCTCGTCGTCTCCGTTCTGGTCAAAGCGGCTGCCGTAATCGTTCAGGTTGTCTTCCTGCAAATATTCATCAATGTTAAACTCGTCGAACTCTTCGCCGCTGCTCTCTTCTTTGTTGAAATTATCGTCGTCCGGGTCGCGGTCAGGATATTCCTCCACGGGTTCCGTCATATTGGCCAAACTCAAATCCTCCAGCGCCGGGTTTTCCTCCAGTTCTTCTTTGATGCGCGCATCTAAAGAAACCGTTGGCACTTGCAGTAATTTGATAAACTGTATTTGCTGTGGCGAAAGCTTTTGAAGTAGTTTTTGTTGTAAATTTTGTCTTAACATACGAGGCCTCAAAAATACATTAAAATTGAAGATACCTAAAGTTAGAATGCTTTTTTTACAGCATATTTTTCGTTGTTATACGGCAGTTTTTACTAATTTACACCAAATTAATTCTTAAAACCAAAAAATAAACGATATGGGCTTTTTGACAGAATTTAAGGCTTTTGCACTAAAAGGAAATGTGATTGACCTGGCTATTGGTGTGGTTATTGGTGCCGCTTTCGGTAAAATTGTAAGTTCGTTGGTAGACGACATTATCACGCCGGCCATTTTAACGCCTGCTTTAAAAGCGGCCAAACTATCCAATTTAAGCCAGTTGGTGATCCCCGGAACAGCCATTAAATACGGTAATTTTTTATCACAAGTGATTGCGTTTTTGATTGTAGCCATTGCCTTGTTTTTGATCATTCAGGCCATTAATAAAATGCAACGCAAACAACCCGTTGCAGCGGTGGAAGTGAAGGCGACCAAAGAAGAAATGTTGCTAACCGAGATTCGGGATTTGCTGGCGGGACAGAAAAATGTGGGGTAAAAGAAGTATGGGTGGAATTATTAAGTCTGAAGTTTAATGTAATCAAAAACTATAAAAAATGATTACAAGAAAAGATATAGCAGAAAAATTACTTTCATATTTGCAACATAAGTTAACTTCAGCAGAATTGGTGGATTGGGCAGAGAAAACATTGATAGATGGTGATTACGAAGATGATCAATTTGATACAATTAGAAATATTTTGGCACAACTTGGATTGGTTGATGCAAAGGCTTTCGGATTGGAATATCAAGTTTGCAAAGTTATTATGCAAAAACTGGGATATACATTAGAAGTTAAAGCTTTGTCTGCTGCGTGATTTGCTTTGGTGTTGATAATTTTTATATAAATTGGATTTGCAATAATGCAAGTGCACATCAATCAAGAATACGGTTTAATTAATGAGATGCAAAATTATAATCTAAAGTAAAAGACCAAGAACAATGACAGGTAAATTATGGTTGATTATGCTAATTTTAACTTGTTTTGCTAATAGCCTTTGTTATTCACAAAATAAGAAATTATTGTCTGTAAAAGTTGAGTGCGAAGGCTTTTTTACAGAAACAATCATGAATGTGGATTGTGGTAGCTTTAGAAATCAGTTTAGAGAATCAATGAAGGTAAAAATGTTTACTGACATTAATGATGTTTCTAAGTTTGGTGCTTTAATAAGCTGTTTTAAAAAACAAAAAAACACCAAAAAAATTGATGTAAGAGGAATTATTACTTTTAATTATTTTAAACAAAACCTGGACTATTGCCTCGACACATTTGGAATCTTTTATAAAAATGGTAAAACATATCAGAACAAAAAGCTACTAAATTATATTGCAAATAGATTGTATTCTGATCATTCTACTCATGAAATTTCCAATCCCAATCTTTGAGCTAAAGATTTTCAATCTGCTTTAACTAAAAAAACATAATTTTGTTAAATGGAAACACTAATTGTACTGCCAAAAAATCAAAAGCAATTAGCTGCTGTCGAAGCGGTTTTAAAGGCTTTAAATGTTGCTTTCAAAAAAGAAGAAAAAAGCGGATACAGCCCGGAATTTGTGGCCAAGATATTAGAGGGAAGCAAAGAAATTGCTGAAGGGAAAGGAACTAAGATTCCATTAGAGGATTTATGGAAATAGTTTATTCCAGTCGGGCCATCAAAGATTTGGATTTTTGGAATAAATCGGGCAATAAGCAAATTCAAAAAAAGATTAACGAACTAATCATTGATATTATCAAACATCCTTTTGAAGGAGTTGGAAAGCCGGAAGCATTAAAACACGAGCTTTTGGGAAAGTGGTCAAGGCGCATAAATAATGAACATCGGTTTATTTATGAAATATTGTCAAGTGGAGATATTTCTGTTTTAAGTATATTGTCTTTAAAAGGACACTACAAAGATTAATTATTTAGAACCTTTCGTTACAATTATAAAATCGCCCATTTTGCCCAACTTGTTCCAGTCCGGTTTGTTAAAATCTTCGGAACCATAAGCCGCAATATTTTTGACGGAAGCTTGAGGCAAATACTTTTTAAACTGGGCAACCGCGCCCAACTTTTCCTCGCTATGAAAACCACCGTTGATCTGAAAAACCATAAAACCCGGATGCGTTTTTAAAAAAGAGGCAACCGACCAGCCCATCGTGGCGTCCCACAGGTTTTGCGCCTGGTACATTTCCATACCACCCATTGTGTGGCCGCCCATAATTTCGTCAAACTTGGTAAGATAAGCACCGGTTGCGGTATCAACCGGCAATGGCGGCAGGTAAGATTTTCCGGTTTTATCCAATTGGTTTAGTGATTTTAAACCCATTCGGCTAACCATATTGGTATATCGCGAAGCTGCATTTGCGGCAATAACCGGCAAATGGTTTTCTTTCGCATATTCTACCAACGGCCGGTAATCTTTATAATTTGGCCAGGCGCGTGCATCAACCACAAAGTTTTTCTCGCGAATCAATCCGGCCAAATATTCGTTCAACACGTTCTGGCAATCGGTCTCAAACATTTCCATGGACAACGCAACTTGTTTGGGGTGCGCTTCGTTCAGCTTTTGCAAGATGGTTGCTTCCAAAACATGACTGACCGAATCGTTGTGTTCTTCACCAAAAAACACTGCATCGGTTTTGTTTAGTGCTTTAATTAATTCATCAATTGTAATTATTTTTTTGGTGGAAGTTTGATAGATTTTGTAAGAAGAAGCATCTTGGGAAAAAGCATCAACACAAAATGCAAACAGCAAAATAATAGTGGCAATGCTTCTTTTAGCAAGTAAAAATTTCATAAAAATAAAAAAATGATGGTTTAGCTTTGGATAAAAACCGGGGTTGCATTGTAATTTTGAAAAAACAACCCTATATTTGCGCTCTTGTTTTAAAAAGCGTATAACACCACAAAGATATGAAAAGAACGTTCCAGCCTTCACAGCGTAAGAGAAGAAATAAGCATGGTTTCCGCGAGCGGATGTCATCAGCAAACGGCAGAAGGGTTTTGGCCTCAAGAAGGGCAAAAGGCCGCAAAAAACTGAGCGTATCTTCCGAACGCCGCCACAAAGCCTAAGCTTTTGTTTTTTCCTGTGATTGACAGGAAATGCTGCTGACTGGTTTCTTGATTTAAACCAACCGGTCCCTCCAATTTTATGAATACTTTATCAAAAGAAGAACGGTTATCCGGCATCAGGCTCATTGCAGCTTTGTACGATAACAGCTCTTCTTTTTTGTGTTATCCGTATAAAGTGAACTGGCGGCAGGAACCTTTTTCAGATGCAGTTCCGGTTAAAGTGATGTTTTCGGTCTCCAAAAAAAGGTTTAAACGGGCGGTTGACCGCAATTTATTGAAGCGGAAAATGCGCGAAAGCTACCGGCAGCAAAAGCAGGAATTTTTGTTTCCGCAGGTAAAAATTTCGGAAAAGCAATTGCTGGTTTCGTTGGCTTATATCGGCAAAGAAGTGGAAGATTATGCTTTGATGATGAAAAAAATGCAGAAAGCCTTGCAGCAATTAGCCGAAAAACTGGCATCGTGAACGCAATTGGAAGATTTTTACGCCAACTCATCAGCGGTTTTTTCCTCCTGCTGATCCGGTTGTACCAAATCCTGCTTTCGCCAATTTTAGGCGCTTCCTGCCGTTACACGCCAACCTGCTCGCAATACGGCCTGGAAGCCATCCGAAAATACGGGCCGTTTAAAGGTGGCTGGCTCACATTAAAACGCATCGGCCGCTGCAACCCCTGGGGCGGCCACGGCCACGACACTGTTCCTTAATTACAATGAGTTTAATCCTGCAAATAGAAACTTCTACCACGTCTTGTTCGGTTGCTTTGGCAAAAGACGGAAAAGTAATTGCTGCCAAAACCATTAACCAAAGAAACATTCATGCCGAAGTGATTACTGTTTTTATCGGTGAAATTTTTGCGTTGAACGGGTTAACATTTGAAGAAATGGATGCAGTTGCCGTAAGTTCTGGCCCGGGTTCGTACACCGGTTTGCGCATCGGCGTTTCTACGGCCAAAGGTTTGTGTTTTTCGTTGGATAAACCGCTGATTGCCGTCGAAACTTTGCAGGCGATGGCTTCCGGCTATTTATCCCGCATAAAAGAAGTATCGGGAGAATTTTTGTTGTGCCCGATGATTGATGCGCGCCGGATGGAAGTTTATACCGCTTTGTTCGACCAGCAATTGAACCGGCTGGAAGCAACTTCGGCACAAATTATTGATCAGGAAAGTTTTAAGCAACATTTAGACCGGCACAAAATTGTTTTTTTTGGAGATGGCGCAGCGAAGTGTAAAACTGTTTTGGGCCATCATGCCAATGCTGTTTTTACCGATGTTTTTTTGAACCAGGCCGAAGACCTGACCCAACTTGCAGCAGCAAAATTTCAGCAAAAACAGTTTGAAGATGTGGCTTACTTTGAACCTTATTATTTGAAAGATTTTATCGCCGGTAAAATTGGCAGTAGGTAATTCATTGTAAATAGTTCATTGTTAATAGTTGATAGTTAATAGTTGATAGTTAATAGTTGATAGTTAATAGTTTATTGTTAATAGTTGATAGTTAATAGTTAATAGTTCATTGTTAATAGTTGATAGTTAATAGTAGGAAACTGGCAATGCTTCTTTTAGCACTATAAAATTGGTATCTGCAATGAACCATTAACCATTAACTTTTTCAATAAGAGCGTTTAAAAATCCGTGTCCACATCCGGTCAAAAAAACCTTTTTCTTCGCCCATCGGGATTGTACTTGCGTTTGCCGGATGCTCAATAAAACGCCCGAACTTGGCCGAAAAACCGATAAAAGCATTTACCCCGGAAGAATTGTAATTTGCGCCTGTTGCTTTAAAAGCACGGACAGATTGAAACAATTGCTCGGTTCCAACATAAAACTCTACGTTGGGCGATTTGTACATCAACTGCCCGCCCGCGCTCCAGGCCTGGTTTTGGTTATAAGAAGCCAAAGCCGTAACCCACAGGTTTCGATAAGTAAAATGATTGACCAAAGCCGCCGTCAATCCGTTGAAAAATAGTTCTTTGGAAACAATAAAAGTTGGCGTGTAAGAAAACTCAGGAACCAAAATAAATTTTTTGCTGATGGCCAAATCAGCTTTGCCATTGATGGGCGTATAAAAAGTGTGCTGGCTGCCGTTAATGCTGGTCAAACTATCCGTTGCGGTCAAAACCCGCGTATCGTTTTCTGTTGTGCCTCTAACCCGGTTGATGTTTTGCGTACCGCTAAAATTATAAGTTACCGCGCTTTTGTTCCAACGGATAAAACCCAAATCCTTAACGTTTCCCTGCAGCAGCAAGCCGTTATCCAACTGCGCCTGCAAACCAAAACTGACCGCTGCGCCCGGGTTTTTTAAACCTAAAATATCCCGCTTTCTATAAGTGCCATAATAATTAGACTGATACTTTCCCTGCAAAAACAGGTTTGCCTGCCTGCTGTCCGGGTTAACAGCAAACGACGAATGTTCGATATCCAGTTTGTTGTAATAAATACCGAGCAATGTACTCAGTTTCAACCCAAAAGCAACATTTGCATCTACTTTTTTCCGGAAAGTTAAGCTGAACTGGTGATAAGCCTGGCCTTCCAAAAAGTCGTTAAACAAATCCTGGTTCAACTTTCCGTTGTCAAAGTTTTTATACGAATCGAGCAAAAGCAAAGTCTCATCGGTTACGCTGCCGTGGCCTTCCGCTTTTGTTTGTGCCGAAATGCCAAACTCCTGGTCGCCGTCCAGCCGGTTGTACATTTTCAGCATAAACCAATATGAATTTGATGCTAAACTCAAGTTGTTCAGGTTTCGCAGTCCGTTGGTTAGGTTGGCACTGTTGTAAACGCCTTTTGTAATGAGCGAATTAACCGAAGCTTGTGCATTGCCGGTTAAAATACTGGTTGCGCCAAAATTGGGGAAGAAAAAATTGAAAGCAAACTGCCGGCTCGAATCGGGGATGAAAGCACGTTGGGCCGGGTTTTCAAAAGAATCAAACAGTGTCCCGGTGTTAAAATGGGAAAATTGCTGGGCACGGGAAGAAGTAAATATAAAAATCAGGACCAAGCCCCAGAAGTATTTCATCAAACAAAAAAAATAAAAATTAGCGAAAGTGAAAACAAACGAATGCCTAAAACCATATTTTAAATTTGTTGCCGGGCAAAAATTTAGATGGTAAAAGAAGCATCGGTTTTAGGTTTTTCAGAAAGCCGCCTGATCACTTTTACTGATTTTTTGCTTCATTTGTTTTAAACAAAAGCAAAGCTGTAAACACTAATTTTGGCGTGGTAAAAGAAGCATAAAAATTTCGCATATAAACTAACCGCGTTTTTAAATTTTGTTAATTTTATCCGTTTGGTTTTCGATGCTTCTTTTACCGCCAAAAAATTGGCAAACATGTGGTTTTGATTTATTTAAATTGGTGCACCCGTTTTTATAGGGGTAAAAGAAGCATTGCCATTATTAACCCTGAACCTGTTAAACTATCCAACATCAAACCAACCGACTTTAATCTAAACCTTAAAAAATTTATGATGCAAAGCAAACTACTTGCAGCAACCCTTCCATTACTTTTGATTACAGGATTGTGTACGGCGCAAAAAGTTCTTCCTTACAAAAACCCAAAACTTCCTGCTGCCCAGCGTGCCGCCGACCTGATTAAACGCATGACGCTGGAAGAAAAAGTAGCACAAATGCTGTGTATCAACTACGAATCTAAAGACGAAGTGATTGATGCAAAGCTGAACATCAAAACGGATGTGCTGAAAAGTAAATATAGCCATGGGCTGGGCCAAATTGCCGAGTTTTGTAAAACGCGCGGCTGGCTATCGCCGCGCCAACAGGTAGAAGCCTACAACACCATACAAAAGTTTTTTGTAGAGCAAACCCGGCTGGGCATACCTTTTATTGCGCACGATGAGGCGCTACACGGCATCACTGCAAAAGGGGCAACCAGTTTTCCGCAACCGATTGCAATTGCCGGTACGTTTAACCCGGATTTGGTAAAACAGGCTTATACTTTGGCCGCGCACGAAGCCCGGAGCCGCGGCATCCAACAAGTGCTTACGCCGGTATTGGATGTGGAACGCGAACCACGCTGGGGAAGATGTGAAGAAACTTTTGGCGAAGACCCGTTTTTGGTAGGCGAAATGGGCGTGGCTGCCGCGAGCGGATTGCAAGGCAACCTGGATAGTACCAAAGTAATTGCCACATTAAAACATTTTGCCGCACATGCACAGCCCGAAAACGGCACCAATACCGGGCCGGTAAACGTATCAGAACGGGTACTGCGCGAAGTGTTTTTGTACCCTTTTCAGCAAGTGATCAAACGCACCGGCGTTGGCAGTTTGATGGCTTCTTATAACGAAATTGATGGCGTTCCGTCTCATGCCAGCAAGTGGCTGCTGCAGGATATCCTTCGTAAAGATTGGGGCTTTAAAGGTTATGTTGTTTCGGATTATTTTGCGCTGGGCGAACTGGCCATTGGCTCAAACAAAGTTGGAAACCGTGTTGCGGCAGATTGGCAGGATGCAGCACGATTGGCGGTGGAAGCAGGCGTGAACATTGAGTTGCCCATCCCGCAAACGTATGTTTACCTACCCGAACTGGTAAAAAAAGGTTTAGTTTCCGAAGCTAAAATTGACCGGCTGGTAGAAAACCTGTTGCTTTATAAATTCAAATTGGGCTTGTTTGATCATCCTTACCTCAACCCGGATGTGGCCGAAAAAGTGAACGGAACAGCCGAAGGACGCAAACTGGCGCTTGAAGCTGCCCGCCAATCCATCGTGATGCTGAAAAACAAACAGGCAGTTGCGCCGCTCAATTTAAATAAGTACAAAACCATTGCCCTGATCGGGCCAAAAGCAGACCGCGAATTGCTGGGCGAGTATTC
>CAXTKQ010000145.1:0-8375 GCA_964244955.1 uncultured Sphingobacteriaceae bacterium
TGTCCCCAACACATTGGTTTTGATGGCTTCCGAAGCGTTGTCTTCCATCAAAGGAACGTGTTTGTAGGCAGCAGCATGGTAAACGTATTGTGGTTTGTAGGTTTCAAACAGATGGCCCATGCGCTTTTCATCTTTTACATCGCCTATAAAAGCATGGAAGTTTGAACTTACGTGTGCATCTTCAATTTCCAGGTACATGTGGTGCAAGGCCGTTTCCGATTGATCGCACATAATAATCAAACCGGTATCAAACTTTAACAATTGCCTTACAATTTCGCTGCCGATAGAACCTGCCGCACCGGTTATCAATATCCGTTTTCCTTTTAATTCGGTTTGGATTGCGGTAATATCAATCTGGATGGATTTCCGGTTTAAAAGGTCTTCAATATTAACTTTCTGGATTTGTGTTGGCTGCAGCTTTCCGCCCGACCAAACATCATGGGGTGGAACGTGCAGCACTTTGATGTTGTTTTCCAGGCAAACATCTACAATTTTGTTTTTGCGGTCTACAGGAATGGTGTAAGAAGCAAAAATCACTTCGTCTAATTTATGATCTTCGATCAGTCCCGGCAGTTCTTTGGCATCCAAAATTTTAATCCGGTCAATCATTTTTCCTACTTTCCGCTGGTCGTCGTCTACATAGGCGATGATATTTTTATTCACTTTAAAATCGTGGTCGAAAGTCCTTTTTGCCGCAACGCCAGATTCGCCTGCACCATAAATGATCACCCTTTTTTTATCCAGCCTCAGGTTTTTTACGTAGAGAAAGAAATACTTTACCAGCATGCGGTAGGTTACCATCAGCAAAAAGCACGACAACGCATTGATAATTAAAATACTGTTGGAAATAAACTGCGGCTTGCCACTTGCCACGGTAAATAAATTGAGGATAAAAAAAGCACCGTTGCTAAGGAAAACGGCAAACAAAATACGGAAAGAATCCTGCGCGCTGGTGTATCGGATGATTCCTGAATAGGTTTTTACGGCAAAAAAAACGATGGTACTGATGGTCAGGATAATCAGTACATTTTGACTGAACTGGATAAAGTTGAGGGCTGAAAAATCGAAATTGTATTTGATGATGTAGGCAGCCGTTATAGACAGCAGGCAGATAAGCAGGTCGAGGGTAAAGATGATCCAGCGCGGTACTATATTTAACTGTTTAAACAATCTGGTGGAAGTCATGTGAGGTAATTGTGAGCTATCGCAATACAACGTGTATTAAATATCTACATTTAAAAGTATGTTGTGTTTGTAACAGGTTTTTTATCTGCAACCTTTATCGGCAAAATAATGAAGTAAAATAAAGCATAAATTTAAACATAGTTAAAAAAATTGTCATTGGTTTTTGTTTTTATATTTAATACGTTAATATGGTGTGCATCTGTTACAGCATTTTAAAATAATTTAAGCCAGAGCATACTTCTTTTATCGTATAAAAATCAGTGTTGGTTGCGCGGTCATCAAATATTACAACAACAATTTTATGGTGGTAAAAGAAGCATTGCATCAAACGCTTAAATTTTCGCTGGTTTTAACAACCTGCTCGGACCTTCTAATAAAAACCGTAATGCAATGAACAAACCGGTAACCAAAACCAAAACCGCGGCTAATTTAAAATTAGATGCGGAAAGAAAAGCAAGCCAGCAAATATTTATTCCTAACTGAACCAAGGCGTAAAGCGAAGCAACCAGCGTGTGGGGCAGTTTTTTTTCATTGGCCAAAAACTGGTACAAATGGCTGCGGTGGGCTTTAAAAATATTTTCTTTTCGGAATAGCCTGAACATAATGGTCGAGACCGCATCCAGGCCGTAAAGCAAAAGCAGCGCAAAATAGCCCGGGTTATTTGTTTTGATGATCAGTTGCAGCCAAAAGAAAAGGATGATAAAAGCCAAACTTACACTACCCACATCGCCGGCAAAGCATTTGGCTTTGGTGCGGAAATTGAAAAAGTTGAAAACCAGCACGGCCAGTATCGCCACGATCAAAAAACCATCGGCAGTAAAATGAACCCTAACCGCATTAACGTATTGTAAAGTAACAAGCGTAACCAAACCGTAACCGCCGGTAATGCCGTTGATGCCGTCCATAAAATTGATGGCGTTGATGGTGCCGATCACAAACACCAAAGCCAATAAAATCCAATAAACCGGGAACACAAACAGGTGTAGCTGGTAAAAAAGCAAGGCCACGGCCGTGATATGGAAAAGCATACGTACTTTACTGCTTAGCTCGCGGATGTCGTCCACAAAACTGATGAAGCTGATCAGCAACAGCCCAACTAAAAAATATAGATAAACGAAACCTGCATAAAATGAAAAAGCCAATATGGCAAATGGAAAAATAATTCCGCCGCCGCGTATGGTTATTGCCGTGTGCGAACTGCGGTGGTTGGGTTTATCAATGATGTTGTAGTGATCGGCAATTTTGAAGTACAGCAGCTCTGCAACAAAAAGAAGTATTAAAATGACAGCAAGTATTTTTAACGGCATAAATTATACTTTGCTAAAAGAAGCAGCGGTTGTTTGCAAACCTTGTGCTGCTTTTACAGGTAATTTTTTGTTTATGGCTGCTTTTATTTTTGCATTGCTCACCACATAGCTTTCCGTTAGTTTGCCAAGCCGTTCGGTAGTTAAAGGAAGGTGCAGCCGATCGCCGATTTTGGCAAAAAGAGCAATCAGGCCTGGGGAAATTTTCCATAAACGCGGTTTTTTATTTAGTGATGTTGCCAAAATAGAAACCACTTCACTGGTTGATAACGCTTCGTCATCAGCAACGTTGTAAATGCCGCTTTTAATGTCGTCCCTGGAGATCAACTCTTTTATGATAAAACACAAGTTTTCTACACTTAAAAAGGAACGCTTGTTTTGAAAACCGGCCAACAGATAAGGGATTCCTTTTTTTACCACCTGGTAAAGCAAATTTAAGTTGCCCTTGTTCCCCGGTCCATGGATCATGCAAGGGCGAAGGATGTAATAAGATTTTCCTGCTGGCAACACTTGGCTTTCGATATATTGTTCGGCCATTAACTTGGATTTTCCGTAATCTGTTTTTGGGTCAGGATTAAAGGCTTCAGTCAATATCTCATCAGTCCTATCCGCCGCCGCTTTAACAGAACTTACAAAAATGAACTTCTTCGCGTTGGAATTTAAAAAAGCATCATACAAGTTTTTGGTCAGCTCGAAATTTACCTGGTAATATTCTTCGGGATTGGAAGTTTTTTTCAGGTCGTGGGCTTTGCCGGCGAGGTGGATGATGGAATAAGTATTACTTTCTAAGATGAAATTGGAAGTTACTTGTTGCAATTGTTTTCTATTAATTACTATTATATTAATTTTTTCCTTTTGGAAAAAAGAAATTATGTTTTTGCCAACAAAGCCAGATGAACCTGTTAATAACGTTTGCATAATTACGTATTTGTATTATAAACTTTATCATTTAGTTCTTTCCAGATTAAAGTTTGTTCGAAGTTATCTGTTACAAACTTTCTGCCGTTAATACCATGCTGTTTAGCTATATCTAAGTTGTTTATATAAAAAGTTAAGCATGATGCAATACTATCAGGTTGTATATCCATAAACTTTCCGGTTATACCTTCTTTAATAGAATCGATGCATCCGGTTGCACGAGACGTTAATACCGGTAATTCCATTGATGAAGCTTCTAATACTACAGTAGGAAAACCTTCACGATAAGAAGGCAAAATAAAAATGTGCATCAAAGAATAGTAAGCTGCTGCATCATCTACAATACCAGTATTAATTATAGTGGTATTTTTTTCGATTAATAATTTGGTTTCTTCGCATAAACCATCTCTTTCTTCAAAAGGCCCAACTAATAATAGTTTAAGGTTGGGGTACTTCTTAGTTAAAATTTGCCATGCATCAACTAATTCATTAATTCCTTTGTCCTTAACTAAACGACCAACATATCCAACCACTATATCTGAAGGCTGTATTCCTAATCGTTCTTTTATTTTTAAAACTTCATCAGTGTTTTTTACTATAAAAGGATTAAAATGCTCCTCGCTGTCAATCCCGTTACAGGTTCCTTGATTTAACAACACACTTTTTGAAAGATTATTCAAGTTGTCTTTGATACCAACATTTAATACAGACTTACTTACGCATACTACTTTCGTAGCTAAAAACCCGGATGCTTTTTCTATAAATTTAAATAGAACCCTTTTTATCCCTTTAGATGTTTCATACATAATTCCATGTCTAAAATAAATTCGATGATTAACTCCTGCAAGATAAGCAGCAAGCATAGAAATAATTCCACCCTTTGGAGTATGGCCAACAACTATATTAACCTTCTCTTTTTTTATAAACTTATAAAGAACGTATACATCCCAAATGTCTTTAATTAGAGATACTTTTCTATCAATATTTACTTCAATAACATTAAACCTTTTTTTCTTTGAGTAATTATATAAGTGCTCAGATGGTTGACAAGCAACAAAAAACGAGTATCCTTTATTTAAAAAATAGTCGAACTGATTTCCTATAAAATAAGGTAGTACAAAGGAAATATTTACTACATGTAATATTTTTTTATTTTCAACCATTTAATTTATTGCTAATTTTCTTAGAGCCTGTTTAAAACTTGTTCAAATATATTTTCTATACTTCTTTTATCGCCTAAAAAATGGCAGGCATTTACTCTTTGATTTATTTAAATTGATGCAAACACCAATTTTATAGGGTAAAAGAAGCATTTGTATAAATCCTGAGTATATCGAAGGATTTTGTATAAATTTAAATAGGCTCTAAGTTTTCACGTTTGATGTATTTTTTATATTGTAATCTATTTAAATTTTATATAATTCATTTTGTATTTTATCATAACAAAAACAGTAAAACTTTTTATGTTTTTATTATAGCTAAAATACAAACTTTTATGTGCTAAAAGAAGCATTGTGATCAATCCTGAGCCTATTGAAGGCTCAGATATAATTGCTATCATAATTTTTTATACCATAAAAATAATTATGTTTTCCTATTGTTTATATAGTCACTATAAGCTACTACAAAGAATAGCTATAATTGAAAGAGACAATATACCTCCTTACAAATTTCAGTAATGAAAAAATAAATAGTGAGCAAAGTTGAAATACTTTTATATTTCTACTTTTAAAAAGATCTTTATAGTTTTTCAATTCGCCTTTTTCCATTTTCCATAAGTTGGCTGATAAACCAGTATATCCGTAAGCAGGTTTATTAGCTATGGTAACTACACTATTCACAAGTAAACATTTTCCTTTTAACGCAACCCTCAACCACAATCCATAATCTTCAGAATATTTTTGATTTTCATCGAAGTTATTTTTTGGTAGATGTTTTTTTTTGACGGCTACAGTAGATGTTGAAAAACAATTTCTCCATAATAATTTATTAAAACTAACGATATTAAAAGTCCCCTCAAATTTACTTCTCTTTACATTTGGGTGACTGGAACCGATTAAAATCGTGTCTTTATGTTCTTTCAAAAACTTCAATTGCAATTCTGTTTTTTCTGGCATCCAACAATCATCAGCATCTAAAAAAGCAATTAAATCTCCTTTAGCTTTTTCAATGCCTAAATTTCTTGCAGCAGAAGGTCCAGAGTTAGCTTTCCGTAATAAAATTATATTGAACGAACTATGTGTATTAATATAATCTGAAACTATCCTTGCAGTATCATCGGTTGACCCATCATCAATAACTAAAATTTCATCAATTTTAATTGTTTGATTAATTACAGAATTTAAACAGCTTACTATTGTTTTTTGAGCATTATAAGCCGGAATAATTGCGCTAACCTTAAACATGATCAATATGAATGGTAAAAAAACAATTGATATGGAGTTACATGATCCATACTTGGCAAAAATTTTAAGAAACAGTACACGATAATGAAAATATATCCAACAAGTAAATCTTTTTTTGCTTTTAACAAAAGAAGATAAGCTGGTATTATTAAGCAAAATGATATTGCTGTAATCATAGAAAACCTGTTTAATATACCTAACTGCCATACTATAGAACCTACACATATACTGGATAATCCCATCGACAATAATATTTTTACCGGAACCTGCTTAAAACGCAGTTGCTTTTCGAAAATAATTAACGGAACCAAAATAATTAAGGAAACAATATTTGATATTGGGTTTGCACTATCGGTATCTGCGTATAACTTCGAATATTTTTCAATTCCGATATTGCCCATAACTGAAACCAAGACATTTTTCAAAGGTAAAAACATAATAAAAAATGATAAAGTTAGTACTGTCCATAGTAAAACCTTTCGTTCTAACCAATTTACTTTATAAAAGAAAAAAACAGCTACCCCTCCCAAAGCTGATATGTGAAAGCTCGATGCTAATATAATCAGAAACCAATATTTTAATTTCTGTTCTTTCGAAAGGTAAAAACATGCTAATAATACTATTGCCATTGCAATACCAAAACGCATTTGCACAAATGGTAATGAAAAAAACTGAGAAAAAAATATTAAAATGGAAATGGTAGGAAATATACTGTTTCTTTTAAAAACCTTATAAGTAATACAAAATGTTATTATTGAAGAAAATATAAATATGCTTTGAGCATTAAATGATAATTGTTTAAATAAAGAACTGATAAATAAATATCCAACTTCAACACCTACAATAACCCCGTATCCAAATATTAAACCAATCCCTTCATTTAGTAATGGCGTATCTTGATATATTCCTACATAATTTGTATAATCATTATCACAATTATAACGGAAGCCAAAGAAGCAAATTAATATTACCAGTAATGTGACGCCGAATGTGTTTTGAATTAACACAGGCATTTTAATAAAATCTTTAACAGATATAGCAACTATAAGAAAAAAGAAGAAAAAATATATCCACATTAATTTGAGACATTATAAAATCAGAACAAGTGATTTTTTTTATCAATAAAAACTGTTATGTAAAAAATTGCTGTTTGAAAAAAGCTTCTTAATTTGAACCCGTTTTTCATCATAAAAATTACGGCAGTAAAACCTCCCAAATTCAAATATTTTAAATACCGTTCAAAATAATTTAATGTTTTTTTATCAAAATTTTGTCGTTCCTTGCTTATAAAAGCCTCAAACTGTTTACTTCTTTTCCTTTTATAAACAATATACTTATTGAAATTTGCCAGTCTTGCAATCCTGGTTTTCCAGGAACTGTATTTTAATCCACCAGACACATTTTTTTCATGTTGCCTGTAAAACATAGTTTTTTCATTTAGATAATAGATTTTTCCAAATGCGGCTGCATGTAGTGCTACCCAAAAGTCATGGTTTTCAGCTTCTACACTAACTGGAGTACTTAGTTTTAACAGGTTACTATTTAACATCATTGTACAACCAAAAATATAATTATCATTGGCAATTAAGGCAATTTTATTTGAAACCTTTGAAAGTTTCACTGCTACATTGGCAGTAGTTTTAATTTCATTTAAAGAAACATCTGCATATTGAAAATCTGTATGTAGCAATACAGGGCCATAATAGTTATCTTTTAATTGATTTTCTTTGATAGCATTTAAACTGTGTAAGACTTTGTCTTTGTACCAAACATCATCCTGATCTGAAAACATACAATAATCAAAATTTATAACAGACAAGGTTTTAATTAATGATCCAAAATTTAGTTGTGCACCTAAACGGACTCCATTATTTTCGATTAATATTATCCTTTCATCAATTTTAATATATTTTTTAATAATACTTAGCGTATTATCTGTCGAGCAATCATCTCTTATCCAAAGTTTCCAATTTGTATAAGATTGGTTTATTATACTTTCAATTTGATGTCCAATAAATTTATCCCCGTTAAAAGAAGCTAGCAAAATAAAAATACAAGGATTTTTCATCAACTTATCTTTTTATATTTAGAAGGACTTATAAGGATTTTTAACCTCCATAAAAATGGGTTTACAATATTTCTAAACACAACGTTATCCTTAATATAAAAAAACAATAATGTGAGGTAATCTTTCCTTCTAAAAGTTCCAAATTTTTTTTTAAATGGAAACGATTCTTTAAATCCTGTTACAGTTGTACTTGCCCCGCCTTCTAAGTAATTGGCTATAGTTTCATTTATATATAAAAATTTAACTTTGTTTTTATACAATTCAACAAAATGAAGCCAATCCCCTGCAATTTTTACGTTATTAAAATATCCAAATTTATCAAACAATGATCTTTTTACAAAGCTTGATTGATGGCAAAACATAGGGGAAATCAATATTTTATTATCAATTATAGGTGTTGGCAAAATACTATAAGTGTACTTATTTTTTAAAGTAGAGACTATTAAATTAGTGTTTCCATAAAATACCCCTACATCCCGATGCTGTTGTATGTAT
>CAXTKQ010000146.1:0-8353 GCA_964244955.1 uncultured Sphingobacteriaceae bacterium
CATCAGAACTGGTACAATTGGTCCTCCTTTGTGGACAACGCCAAAATAATCACCATTTGCTGGCTCGTTAGCCGGGTCACCACCTTTGTAATGGCTTGGATCACCTAATACAAATATATATATCAATAAAGCTACGACAAATGCGATTGGAATTACTAAGGATGCAAAAATGCTCGATGAACCTGAGCCTTCTTTTTTTACTGCTGCTGCCGCTGTTGTTGTTGTTGTTTTTGGTGGAGTAGTTGCCATTGTTTGGGTTTTTTAGTTTAGTTAGATTTTAGTTTTATAAATGTAGGGTTTATTACTGGTGTTTTTATAAATGCAATAACAAATTTAAAGTTTTACCATTAATAAAAAAGAATAAATAAAATGATAATGTAAATTTAATTTGCCTCCTTAAAAAAATGTTTACGAATTGCCTGGTTTAAAAAAAATACGATTTCCTTCGAATTTGCTTTTACAATAAAAGTGAAAAATATTAATTAATGCAAGTATTAAGTGTAAAAAACACACCATTGCCGTAATTGTAAAAATTGTTGCCTATCCTCCGGCTATTTTTGCTTTGTAGTTATCGGTTTGCAAAATCTGTAAAACCTTGTCCCTGAAATTTCCCTGGATCAATATCTCGCCGTCTTTTACCGCCCCGCCCACGCCGCATTTTGTTTTTAGTTTTTTGCCTAATTTTTCTAAATCTTCTTCGCTGCCTTTAAATTCGGCAATACGGGTTACCAGTTTTCCGCCTGCTTTCCGGTCCAAAAAAATCTTGAGCTGCTGCTGTTGTGCAGGAAGCGTTTCGCCAACCCAATTATTTTCCTGCTGGTATTCAAAACCAGGATCGGTAGAATAAACTACGCCTGTGGCATTTTTATTTCTCTTGCTCAAATTAATTTATCTATTAAAAAGTTGAACGCTTGTTCGTGATGCTGTTTTTACCGGTATAAATTTAGTGCGAAAACTTTTGTTGAACGAAATTTGCCACAGATAATTTTATGGTTGCTGCTTTATCTACCCCAAATTTATGGCACTAAAAGAAGCATTGCAACTGCAAAAAACAAATCCGGTTTCAAATTTCGGCAATTATAAAAATGTTTTAATTTTGCTGCCTGTAAAGTGGACTGATTTGAATTGATTGCAACCACGTAAAAAAAAGTGCTAAAAAACTGGTCTTCCATTTTGCGCTTGCAATCCTCATCCGGCTATTTTACCTTTTTATTTACGTTAACTTATTAAAATAGCTATGTCATATTTATTTACTTCAGAATCTGTTTCCGAAGGGCATCCTGATAAAGTTGCCGATCAAATTTCTGATGCTTTAATTGATAATTTTTTGGCCTTCGACCCTGATTCTAAAGTTGCCTGCGAAACGTTGGTTACAACCGGGCAGGTTTTTTTGGCGGGTGAAGTGAAATCCAAAGCATATTTAGACGTGCAAAAAATTGCCCGCGATGTGATCAACAAAATTGGTTATACCAAAGGTGCTTACATGTTTGATGGCAATTCTTGTGGTGTGCTTTCGGCCATCCATGAGCAATCACCGGATATTAACCAAGGTGTTGACCGCGCCGATAAACAACTGCAAGGCGCCGGCGACCAGGGAATGATGTTTGGTTACGCCACCATTGAAACGGATAATTTTATGCCGCTTACGTTGGATATTGCCAACGCTTTGCTGATCGAACTGGCTGCTATCCGCCGCGAAAATTCGGACATACCGTATTTAAGGCCGGATGCGAAATCGCAGGTAACGCTGGAATATAATGATGACAACCAGCCCATCCGGATTGATGCGATCGTGATTTCTACGCAGCACGATGATTTTGACGAGGAGAAAAAGATGTTAGATAAAATCCGCGAGGATATCATCAAAATCCTGATCCCGCGGGTAAAAGCAAAATACCCAAAATATAGCCACTTTTTTAATGATGAGATTAAATATCATATCAACCCGACCGGGAAATTTGTGATTGGCGGCCCACACGGCGACACCGGTTTGACCGGGCGAAAAATCATTGTAGATACTTATGGTGGCAAAGGTGCGCACGGTGGCGGCGCTTTTTCCGGAAAAGACCCTTCAAAAGTTGACCGTTCTGCGGCTTATGCCACGCGTCATATCGCCAAAAATTTAGTTGCTGCCGGTGTTTGTACCGAAATTCTGGTCCAGGTTTCTTATGCCATTGGCGTAGCGCAACCGATGGGCATTTATGTAAACACGTACGGAACCGGAAAAGTGAATTTGCACGACGGGGAAATTGCCGAAAAAGTAGCCGCTATTTTTGATATGACGCCTTACGCCATCGAAACCCGTTTTAAATTGCGCAACCCAATTTATGCTGAAACGGCGGCCTATGGGCATTTCGGAAAAGAACCGCAAACCGTAACCAAATCTTTCTTCACACCAAACGGCGAAGAAACCAAGGTAAAAGTAGAATTGTTTACCTGGGAAAAACTCGACTATTTAGACCAGGTAAAAGAAGCATTTGGTTTATAAACCTGATGCTTCTTTTACCCTATATTTTTTGGTATTGCTGTTTAGCGGCAATACCAAAAATTAAGGTCTCGATATGAAAAACAACCTGCTCTTCCAGCGGCTACTGCTTATTTTCGCTTTTTTTAATATCTACATCATTTGGGGCTCTACCTATTTGGCTGTGGCTTTTGGGCTAAAAGGTTTTCCGCCTTTTGTTTTGGTTGGATTACGTTACCTTGTGGCTGGTTTAATTTTGCTGGCTTATGCCAAACTAATAGGCGAAAAACTGCCTTCGCTAAAAATAATTTCAAGGCACGCTCTGAGCGGCATATTAATGCTGGTTGGCGGCACCGGGATGATTGCCTGGGCCGAACAATACATTACTTCCGGCCAGGCCGCTATCCTAATTGCAACCGAACCGTTGTGGTTTTTACTGTTGGATAAAAAAAACTGGAAAACTTACGTCTCCAACAAATACATTATTTCCGGATTGATTATTGGCTTTGGCGGGATTTTTCTGTTTCTAAAATCAACTGATGTGCAAATCAACCAATCTGCCATTGGCCTTATTGCAACCTTGGTTGTTTTGCTAAGCGCAATTTGGTGGGTTTTGGGTTCGCTCCTAATCAGCAATACCAAAAGCAGCAGCTCCATTGTGATGAACAGCAGTATGCAATTGCTGGCAGCAGCAGCGTTAAGCGGCGTTATTGCTTCTTTTACCGGGGAATTTTCTGGTTTTTCCTTTGCAAATGTTCCTACAAAATCCTGGATGGGGCTGTTGTTCCTGATTGTTTTTGGTTCTTTAATTGCCTATATGTCGTTCGTCTGGCTCATTTCCAAGCGTCCTCCGGCCTTGATCAGCACGCATACTTATGTTAACCCTGTAGTGGCCGTGCTTTTAGGATGGTTGTTTGCACACGAAAGTTTGGTAAAAGAACAATTGCTTGCACTCGTCATTATCCTTGTTGGCATTGTATTGGTTAACATTCCCGAATATCGAAAAGCAACATCAATGTAAAAGCTGTTTAAATTTCTTTCAATAATATTTTGGCTAAAGGCCAACCTAAATTTACATACTCCACGGCCTTAAGGCCGTGGCAATTTGGCCACCTTAGTTTTACAAATTTCCTGTTCCTGCCGATAAAAACTATTTCTGCAACTAATGCTGCTATTTATTATTAATTGCCACGGCCTTCAGGCCGTGGACAAAGGGGAACAGAAAACCGGCTTTAGCCAAAATTACAAGACATAAAGTTTGATGGCATAAAAGAAGCATGAGAAACAGGCCGACAAAATTTAAACAGTCCCTTAATTTCCGGCTTCTAAATTTTACTACTTTTACAACCATGCAATCCGAAGTTAACCCCTGGAAAATCAATCGCGAAGAAAATATTTATGATAACCCCTGGATCAATATCACCGAGTTTCAGGTCATCAATCCTTCGGGAAACCCCGGGATTTACGGCCAGGTCCATTTTAAAAATAAAGCAATTGGTGTTTTGCCTTTGGATGAAAACCTAAACACGTATTTGGTCGGCCAATTCCGCTTCCCGCTGAAACAATACAGTTGGGAAATCCCGGAAGGCGGCGGACCATTGGCAGGCGAACCTTTGGATTCGGCCAAGCGTGAACTGCTGGAAGAAACCGGATTAAAGGCCGGGAAATGGATGGAAATCCAACGCATGTATTTGTCAAATTCGGTTTGTGATGAAGAAGCAATCATCTACCTCGCCCAAAACCTGGAACAATTTGAAGCCGAACCGGAAGAAACCGAACAATTAACAATCAAAAAGCTGCCTTTCGAAGAAGTTTACCAAATGGTTTGCCGCGGCGAAATTACCGATGCCATTACCGTTGCGGCGGTTTTAAAAGTACACATTATGCTTTCGGAAAATCAATTGCCGGCCTAAACTTTAATGCTTCTTTTAACATGCAACCATCATGTGAAGCCAAAACAAACAAAACACATGATAGCTTCATCACAATAAAAAACAATTAACGCTGATGAAAACATTGTTGAGTTATATTTTAACGCCGCTGCATTATATCGCTTTTACTTTTTTTCTGCTGTTTTTTCATCCGATACAATGGATTGCGTTTCGGCTTTTTGGCTACCAAGCGCATAAAAACGTGGTAGATTTAATGAACCTGGGCTTGGTTTCCTCTTATTATTTGTTAGGAAACACCGTTAGTTTTAGCAATTGTTTTGATTTGCCCGAAAACCGGCCGATTATTTTTATTGCCAACCACCAAAGTTTATACGATATCCCGCCGCTGATTTGGTTTCTGCGGAAATACCACGCCAAGTTTATTTCTAAAATCGAACTCACAAAAGGTATTCCATCCATTTCCTTCAACCTAAAATATGGCGGTGGCGCAAACATCAACCGTAAAGATTCTAAATCAGCAATTGTCGAAATGTCGAAATTCGGGACGCGGATGCAAACCAATACATGGTCGGCTGTGATTTTCCCCGAAGGAACGCGTGCGAAAACTGGTGTAATGCGCAATTTTCAAATTGGCGGAATTGCAACGCTGTTAAAAAAATGCCCGAATGCCTTATTGGTTCCAATCGTCATCCGCAATTCCTGGAAGATGGTTCGGTATGGCACTTTCCCGTTAGGAACCTTTTTAAACCTGCAATTTGAAGTTTTGGAACCGATAGAACCAACCGAAAAAGACATGGAAGTTTTAGTAAAACGTGTTGAAACGGTAATTCGGGAAGCGTTGGGACAAAATTCCTGATCCAAATCTTTTTTAACCTTCCGGTAAAAAATTTCGTCGGTAAAAAAATGCCGTTCACCGATTTTTCTTACCAGCTTGCCTAATAAGCATTTAGCAGCTTGCAGATTAGCTTTTTCTTTGATTCATCAAACCGATAGTCATGAAAAACTTCATCATCAACACCAACCCTTTTATACTGCTTTTGGCACCTGTAATTTTAGCTTTATTGCTGGGCATCAACTACGAAGTAGAGCATTTGCGCACTTTCCAAATCGCCAGTGCCGAAACCATTTCTTTGTTTTCCGGCAAAATGAACCTTTTTCAAACCGTTTGCGAAGTGGTGAAAGACCAGGTTTGGTAAGGAATTTTAGGTGGTAAAAGAAGCATTGGGTTAATGTTGTTCAAGCCAGTGTTTCCAATCTAAACCCACTTTATCCCAATTATAAATGTTGTAGTTAACAGAACCATCTTTGTTAAAACCGAAAAAGTTGTGTTCTAAACCAAAATAAGCTTTGTAAGTGAAGTTGGTTTTTTTAAGTCGGATTGTTTCCAATCTCAAAAAATTAAGATAAGGGGCTCCATAATCTTTCGTTCCGTAAGTAACCAAAACCGGAATTTTCAATTTTTTTAAATATTCAATCGGAGGAATTGAAAAACTAAAATTTGTTTTATGACTGTCACCGGTTTTGGTAGCCGTATTTTCTGGATCGTCAACTACTTTTTGCCAGTAATTAAATTCTTCTTCCAAATCATTTGCTTTTGCTGTAGAATCTTCCCTAATCGTTTCAATCATTGTTGATAACCTTCCCATTGGATCACCACCAGCATAAATTAAATGAGTAACATCTTTAGAAACCATTGCCAGTTTTGCTGCTATTGCTGATCCTGCTGAATGACCTGCAACTACAAATCTAATTTTAGCCGCCCAGCTTTGCTTTTTGAGATATTTAATTACTTCAGCATCCCTTTTTACGTAATAATCCAAATTATCATGTAAAATATATTTTTTAGGAAAGGCTTTAGTCAACGGATCAACCAAAGTAAAATTAGCTTGCAATTTTGATTTTTCCATTACCGGCGGAACTCCAGATTTACCAATAATTGCCAAGTGATAATCTTTCAACATACTATCTGGCTTAAAAGGAAAAACCTGATAAGGTTTGCCGTCTTCGCTTAAAATAATAAGCGGTGTAGGCAGAGAACCTTGAACAAACAAAAAAACAGGCTTTACTTTTTGTTCTTCGCCTTTTTTGGATAAAACTAAAATATCAACCGTATCTTTTTGATAACGCATTTTTAAATGCCGAAAACCAAAGTCTTCAGGTTTTTTGTTTTGGGCAGAAACAGAATCAGTTTCAAGACAAAAAAGTACCGATAAAAGAAGCATTACAACTTTCATCTTCCTACCGCACTGGCTTCGGCACAACCGGCAAACTTTCATGCCCTTGCTCATCCACAGATTGCACCGCGAAAAAGTAATTGTCTTTTGAATAATCCAATGTCGCTTGTGTATCCGTTACATAAAACTTCTTTTCCCAATAGGGGCTGATTGTTTCGCGCATCAGCACATAATAACCGGCCGGTTTTTTACCAGATTTTGGCACTTCCCATTTTAAAGCCGTTTTATTGGTTAAACCGCTGGTGATGACGCCAACGTTTTGCGGTTCGGCAGGGGCCAAAGCCAAATTTGCCAAAACAGACAAATTCATTCGCGAGATTTTTTGAATGTAGTCGTAATCGGCCGCATCCGGCACATCACCATAATCTACGCCGTTTTCTTTACGCACATCCTGGTGCTGGCGGTTAAAATCCTCGTTCATTTCGGTAAAACGGACAGCCGTAAAGCCTTGTTGTAAAAAAGGCGTTTGGTCGCCGCCGCGCAGAAAGCGGTCTCGCCGATAAATCATTTTTACATCTAACTGCGCAACATAACGCTCGCCAACTTCTTTGGTATAGCGCGCCAACTGGCGCGACGGGCTGTCGTTTTCTCCGCCATTTCCAACTAAAGAACTGATAGCAGCACCGGCACGGCGGGCAGCCAAAGTATCATTTTTGGAAGCAATAGCGGTGGAAGGAACGCCTTCGCTAAAAACCCGGATGCTGCGGTTGTCTTTCAAACCGGTTTCCATGCCGTAAGTATTGCCCACAATATCGTTGTTCAGCATCGCGTCAATGTTCCAGTTTTCGGCTTTGGCACGTTTGGCCACATTGGTCGAGCCGTTTAAGCCCTGCTCTTCTCCGGCAACGGCCATAAAAATAATGGTGGAAGGGAAAGCCCTTTTCGACATTACCCGCGCCAATTCCATGGATAAAGCTGTTCCCGAAGCATCGTCAACTGCGCCAGGTTCTATCGAATTAGCGTTCATAATATCATTCACCCGGGAATCGTAATGGCCGGAAACCATGTAAATCCGCGTATCGTTTGGGTCGGTCCCTTTTAAAATAGCCAGCACGTTTTTTAAAACCGTTGGTTTGTCAATCCGTCCGCCTGTTGGTTGGGTAAACGTATCAAATTCTACTTTCATCCTTCCGCCAGAAGCAGCAGCGTAACGTTCCATTTCGGCTTTGATCCAGTTTCTGGCTGCGCCGATGCCGGTTGTTTTGCTCGTGGTATCGCTTAACGTGTGGCGTGTTTTGAAGCTCACCAATTTCCGAACGGTTGCTTCCAGGTTTTTGGCCGAAACTTCGTCTACCATTTTACTGATCTGCAAATCCGGTTTGATTGTGGTTTGCGCAAAGGCGGAAATGCTGAACGAAGCAAATATAAAAGTGCTGAGTATCGTTTTTTTCATGTTTCTGCTAATGTTGCTGCCAAATTTATATCGGTAAAAGAAGCATGCTTCTTTTACCGTACCTTTTTTTTGTGTCAGTTCAAATTAAAACTTAAATTTTTTAGCTTGATGTAACAAATTTGCTAAACGTAGTTAAAATTATGCAGGGTTTTTAAAAAAAGCTACGGCAACATCAAATTTGGTTTGAAGTTTTTTAGGCGATAAAAGAAGTATCAGCTTCTGTCATTTGCCTTGCTATCACCCAATGGTAGAAAGAATCTTCCTTGAAGCGATAGATTCACATACTTCTTTTACCGCCTAAAAATTATTGTTCTGGTTGAAAGAAGATTTCTCCCGTTGGTCGAAATGAACTGTGTTTAGAAGCAAATAA
>CAXTKQ010000147.1:0-3710 GCA_964244955.1 uncultured Sphingobacteriaceae bacterium
CATTAAAGCCGGCAACTGGTAGCACATGGATTTACCGCCGCCTGTTGGCATGATTACAAACGTATCTTTGTCTGCCAGTATGTTTTCTATGATGATTTCCTGATCGCCTTTGAAATTATTAAAACCAAAAAAACTTTGTAAATTGTCAAAAAGCGATTTTTTTGCCTCTGTCATTATCTCCATTAAAATTATTTATTTATTAACTTTCAATTGAAAACCTTTTAATTGAAAGAAAAATCGTATGCGAATTTAACTTTTTTATGCAATAAAAAAAGCACCGTTTGAAAACTAATACGTTTAAATGATGATCTTTTTGCTTCGTGTACACGTAAACGGGCTGGTGCAAATGCCCGCTAATCCAACTATTTTTCACATCTTCACACCCAAAATTTACACTCATTAAGATTAACTTCTATGAATAAGAATTATTATGCCATCATTATGGCAGGTGGCATTGGCAGCCGTTTCTGGCCAATCAGCAGGACTTCTTATCCCAAACAATTTATTGATATTTTAGGAACAGGGAAAACCCTGATCCAACATACTTATGACCGTTTTTTAAAAATCTGCCCCAAAGAAAATATTTACGTCGTAACCAATGATATTTATATCGAGCTGGTAAAAACGCAATTGCCGGACATGGAATACAGCCAGATTTTGGGCGAACCTGTAATGCGTAACACGGCGCCTTGTGTTGCTTACGGCTGCTTCAAAATCTTGAACGGAAACGAAGATGCGGTAATTACGGTTGCGCCTTCTGACCATTTGATTTTGGACGAAGCCAGCTTTGTAAAAACCATCAACCAATCCTTAGAAACGGCCGAAAAACACCAAAGCCTGATTACTTTAGGCATCAAACCTTCTCGGCCGGACACGGGTTACGGCTACATTCAATACACAGAAGAAGCACTGGACAACGCATTTTATAAGGTAAAAACCTTTACCGAAAAACCAACGCTGGACATTGCCACAACCTTTATCCAAAGCGGCGACTTTTTATGGAACGCCGGGATTTTTGTGTGGAGCGCCAAAGCCATCACCAAAGCTTTTGCCCAATATTTGCCGGACATGAACGAGATTTTTGAAGAAGCCAATTCGGTTTATAACACGCCGGACGAAAAGGCTTATGTTTCGCGGGTTTACCAGCAATGCACCAACATTTCGATTGATTACGGCATTATGGAAAAAGCGGACAATGTTTATGTCATCCCATCGGAGTTTGGCTGGTCGGATTTGGGAACCTGGGCTTCCGTTTACCAGTTGGCCGAAAAAGATGAACAGGGAAATGCCGCTATTCCTGCGGAAAAAGTGATCCTTTACGATTCTTCCAATTGCATGGTCAACGTGCCGGACGAGAAATTGGTGATTATCCAGGGTTTGAACGATTACATTGTGGTTGAAGCCAACAACACGCTTTTAATTTGCCCAAAAGACCAAGAGCAAAACGTGAAGAAAGTGGTTGCAGATGTGAAGCAGAAGTTTGGGACGGTGTATATTTAAGAGGCTGAAAGCTTTCAGCAATCAGCTATCAGTCACTAACTATTCGATACTGTTTTTATCGGCATAAAAGAAGCATGATTGGAAGCTGATTGCTGAAAGCTAAATGCTGATAGCTATCAACTATTTTTATCTGCATAAAAGAAGCATTGCAGGAAAGCTGATTGCTGACAGCTAATGGCTGACAGCTAACCGCTGCCTTATCGCTTCATACAAAATAACGCCGGTAGAAACAGAAACATTCAACGATTCTATTTTGCCAAGCATCGGGATTTTTGCCAAATGGTCTGCAATGCGGATCAGTTCATTCCCAATTCCGTCTTCTTCCGAGCCCATAATGATGGCTGTTGGCGAAGTATAGTCAGGTGCATAAATATTGGCATTTGTTTTTTCGGTACAACAAACCAATTGCAAACCCGAAGCTTGCAGAAACTGAACGGTTTGCAGCAAATTCTGGTGGCGGCAAACCGGGATTTGGTACAGCGCGCCAGCCGAAGTTTTGATCGCATCGGCATTAATTTGTGCCGAATTTTTTGTTGGCACGATGATGGCATGAACGCCGGAACATTCGGCGGTTCGGGCGATGGCGCCCATATTTCGCACATCGGTTATACCATCTAAAACCAAAATCAACGGCACTTCTCCGCGCTCGTAAATTTGCGGGATAATGTCTTCTATTTTTTGATAGGTAATTTCTGAAATTACCGCAATAATGCCCTGGTGGTTTTTTGCAGTGATGCGGTTCAATTTTTCTACCGGGACTTGTTGCGCAGTAAGCTGATATTCGGTTAAAACAGTTTTCAGTTCATGAAATAATTCTCCGCCCAAACCTCTTTGCACATACAACGCCTCAATTTCTTTGCCCGAACGGATTGCTTCCATCACCGCACGGATGCCAAAAACCATTTGGTTGCTTTCCTTTTTAAACTGCGGGCGTTGCATCATCTTCTGTGTTAAATTTTGTGCGAAAGTAATTATAAAAATAGCCAAAGAAGGCGATTAATACCGATGCTTCTTTTATCGGCACAAAATTGTTAACAGCTTTAACAGTTATCCACACTGCTTCAATTGGTTCATTTTCAACTTGAAATAAAATTTATAAGCAAGTTGTTAACAATAGTTGTGGAGAAGGCTGCAATAACCTTTTTGCTTTGTGAATTAAAAAGCAAGGTTTTGGCTAATAGAAAAGTATTCAACACCGTTGGTTTTTCAGAAAAATATTTACCGCCCAATTTTGTTTATTTTTGATGTTATGAGTTCAGAAAGCGAAAACAGTTTAAGCAAGCCAGGCACCTTCAATCCCGACCGCCGTTCGCGGTTTACCAACCCAACGCCGAGCAGCAATTTGGGCAAACTGCAACCGCAGGCAACGGATTTGGAGGAAGCCGTGCTGGGCGCGCTGATGCTGGAGAAAGATGCGTTATCTTCTGTGATTGATATTTTAAAGCCGGAAGTTTTTTACCGAGACAGCCACCAAAAGATTTTTTTGGCGATAAAAACACTATTTGAAAAAACTTCTCCTGTTGATATTTTGACGGTTACGGCACAATTGCGCCAGCAAGGCGACCTGGAAATGATCGGCGGCGCTTATTATATTACCGAACTCACCAACCGGGTTGCTTCTGCAGCTAATATTGAATTTCACTCGCGCATTATCATCCAAAAGTTTTTGCAACGCGAGTTGATCCGGATTTCTACCGAAGTGATCAGTCAGGCTTATGAAGACACGACCGACGTTTTGGATTTGCTGGACAAAGCCGAGAAAAACCTGTTCGACATCGCCCAAAACAACCTGCGCCGTGATTCGCGGAAAATGGACGACCTGATGCACGAAACGCTGAAGGAAATGGAAGCGCTGAAAAACAAAAAAGACGGTTTAACGGGCGTTGCTTCCGGTTTTACCGATCTGGACCGAATGACTTCCGGCTGGCAAAAATCGGATTTGGTCATAATTGCTGCGCGACCGGCAATGGGAAAAACGGCTTTTGTTTTAAGCTGTGCCCGAAACGCAGCCGTTGATTTTAACAAACCGGTGGTGGTGTTTTCGCTGGAGATGTCGTCCATCCAATTGGTTAACCGTTTGGTTTCCGGAGAAACGAATATCGAGCAAGAAAAAATCCGGAAAGGGAATCTGGAAGAATGGGAATGGCAGCAAATCCACTCCAAAATTGGCCGCTTAGAACAAGCGCCGCTAATTATTGACGATACGCCAG
>CAXTKQ010000147.1:3720-8278 GCA_964244955.1 uncultured Sphingobacteriaceae bacterium
ATGCCGCAGGTTGAAATCCCAACACGATATCCAAATGATCATCATTGATTATTTGCAGTTGATGCAGGGCAAAGGCGAAGGCAAGGGCGGCGGAAACCGCGAGCAGGAAATCGGCAGTATTTCGAGGGCGTTAAAATCGGTTGCAAAAGAATTGAATGTGCCGGTGATTGCGCTTTCACAGTTAAGCCGTGCGGTAGAAAACCGTCCCGGAGGATCAAAACGGCCGATGCTTTCAGATTTACGTGAATCGGGTTCGATTGAGCAGGACGCGGATATGGTACTGTTTTTATACCGGCCGGAATATTATGGTTTGGAGTTTGACGAAGACAACAACCCAACGCAAGGTGTCGGCGAAATCATTATCGCGAAGCACCGTAACGGCGAAACCGGCCGCGTGCGGTTAAAGTTTGTGGGCAAGTATGTAAAGTTTACCGATTTGGACGATACTTCCGGCGATTTTTCTCCCGCCAGTGCTTCTGCCGGTTTAAAACCTTCTGCAGAATTTGAAAAGCCTAACAACTTTATTATTAGGCCATCCCGAATGGATGATATGGAGGACGAGGCACCGTTTTAAGAGTTAGTTTAAATTTTGACTGGCCTGTTTTGAATGCTTCTTTTATGGCATAAAATCTTGTATCCTGTGTTTTTGGGTTTTGGCTAAAGCCTCTTGCTTTGCGTTTTTGTCCACGGCCTAAAGGCCGTGGCAATTAAAAATTGGCGGTTACACAAAAAAGCTTACAAAAACAAAGTTGATTAAATTGCCACGGCCTTTAGGCCGTGATGAATAAATTGAGGCATTGGCTTTAGCCAAAATATTTAGAATAATAACAGGCCTTAAACTAAAAAACCACACTCAGCAACAAAGCGACCAAAATCACAAATGGTGTTTTTATTGGTGTAAACTGAAGCAATAAAAATGTGCCTGCCATCAAGCCAATCCCTAATAAGTTGGTGGAAAAAGGTTTGGCCAGAAACAAAAAAGCGGCAACCATAAAACCAACAGCAACGGCGTTGATGCCGCTTAATGAATTACGGATGCGGCTGATTTTTTTCAAATCGTCCCAAAACGGAACGATAAACAGAATCAAAATTAAACCCGGCAAATTGATGCCCAACATGGAAATGAAACTGCCGGCAATTTGTCCGCTGACACCGTAACCGCGGTTGCCCAGCGTTAACCCACCGATAAAAGAAGTAAAGGCAAAAGTTGGACCCGGCAAGATTTGTTGCAAGGCATATCCCGATAAAAACTCGGGGTTGCTGAGGTAATGTTTCATCTCTACAAACTCGGTAAACATCAGCGGGACCAAAACCTGGCCTCCACCAAAAATTAAAATGCCATTACGGTAAAAATTTTCAAACAAACGGATGGGCAAACTATACGGCGAAGTTTGGTTAACCACCGCCCCCAAAACCGCAAAAAACAGCAAAATGCCGATAAAATAAATTACTTTTCGTTGGTTGATATTGGCAAACAGTTTTACACGCAATGCGTCTTCCTCCGGCTTGGCTTCAAAAGCAGAAGAAATAATGCCGCCCATCATAATTAAAATCGGGAAAGCATAGGCACTGCGCAAAATCAAGGTGGCGGCCATTGCCGAAACGGAAAGCAGAATGCTCAGTTCTGATTTTAAAAATTTTCGCCCGAAAGTATAGGCCGCACAAGCCACAATCCCAACTGTAACCGGTTGGATAAACCGGAAAGCATGCGTAAACATGCCTTTTTCCACAAACATTTTGTAGCCAATGGCCGCGATGCACATGATGGCTGCCGAAGGAATTACCCAGATAAAAAAAGTAAGCAACGCCAAACGCAAACCGCCGGTTTTCCAGGCAATGCCAACCAAAGTTTGCGTAGAAGAAGGTCCCGGCAAAATTTGCGAAAGTGCGTTCAGTTCCATCAGTTCTTCTTCCGAAACGTAGCGCCGTTTTTCTACAAATTCCCGTAACAAATAAGCCAAATGCGCTTGCGGGCCGCCAAAAGCCAAAAAGGTGTAAACCAATACATCCCGCAAAAATAAAGTATGGCGCTTGCTCAAAACCTTCTGGCATTAGTCATCTTCGTACTCGTCCTTCCAACCGGTAAGTTCCTGATAAACGCCTTGCAATTCAGAAAAAGCATGGCTATCATTTGCTTGCCGGGCAATAGCCATCCCTTTTTCATAGGTAAAAACAGCATCGGGTTTTCGGCCGAGCGCTTCATACAACTTCCCCAAATGGTAATAAGTGCCCACGTAAGCCGGATGGTTGTTCACCAAATCTTCGTAAAACGCCAACGCTTTGTCGGTATCGTTCAACCTAAGATATTCTGTGGCGAGTGCGTATTTGAGAAATTCGTCTCCTGGCTCGTCATTAAAAAACGCTAAAAGCTTGTCCAGTCGGGTTTGCTGCATCTTAAACAGGTATTTTTTTTATTTTTGTAAAAAACAGTTTTAAAGTTATCAGCAATAAAAGCCTGACAGCAGGCAAAAATAACTTTTACTGCCAACAACGCGCAATTTAAGGCAAATGAAAAGCTGGTTAATGCAACTTTAACATTTTACACTTCAGGATTGATTGAAAGGAATCCGAAAAAATGGTGCTAAAAACAGTATCAAATTCTTCTATCTTTTTAAAAACCGTAATGAAATGCCAACGTTGAACTACAACAACAAAACAAAGGGTACAGGCAAAAATCAAAAAAAGAAGCTTGGTGATGGGCAATAACATGCAAAAAATAAAATTAGATATTGTAGGCTTGTCTTACAGTCAAACCCAATCCGGCGCGTATGCATTGGTTTTGGGCGAAATCAGCGGGCGGCGGCGTTTGCCAATCGTGATCGGCAGTTTTGAAGCGCAGGCCATTGCCATCGAAATTGAAAAGATGACGCCCAGCCGCCCGTTGACGCACGACCTTTTTAAAACCTTCGCGCAAGCTTATCACATTACCATCCAGGAAGTGATCATTTACAATTTGATTGACGGTATTTTTTATTCTAAATTGATTTGCTCGGACGGTAAAAAAACCATGGAAATTGACGCCCGCACTTCGGATGGGATAGCGATGGCCGTTCGTTTTAACTGCCCGATTTATACGTATGAATTCATTTTATCTTCTGCCGGAATTGTGATCGAAGGGAACGATTTTGTTTACCTGGAAAACATCAACGCCGACCCGCAGGAAGAAAAAAACATCGCTGCCGTGGCCAAAGGCTATACTTCTTTTAGCACCGAAGAATTGGAAGTAAAGCTGAAAGATGCCCTGGCCGAAGAAGCTTACGAAAAAGCCGCAAAAATCCGCGATGAACTGACGCGCCGCAAAGCTTCCTGATTTTTTCTGCTGAAATTTTCGGTAATTCCCGATCTTAATTTATAATTTCCGCTTTATTTTAAAGCTGAATAGCGTATATGGAAAGATTTACCGGGTTGATAGGCGTTGTACTGATTTTTGCCCTTGCTTTTTTATTGTCCAACAACCGGAAAGCCATCAACTACCGGATTGTACTTTCCGGTCTGGCCATTCAGTTGCTGCTGGCGGTTTTTATTTTGAAAACCTCCGTTGGCAAACACGTTTTTTCCTGGCTGGGCGAAAAGGTTTCCAAACTGCTGGATTTCTCTCACGTTGGCGCCACCTTTGTTTTTGGCCCGCTTACCGACCGTTTATTTCTCAACAAAGCTTTCGGCCCAGAAGTTAATACCATTTTCTTTTTCAGCATCATCCCAACCATCATTTTTGTGGCCGTTTTGGTGAGCGTAGCTTATCATTTAGGCATTATGCAACGTGTGGTAAAAGGTGTTGCCATTGTGGTTTACAAACTAATGGGCGTTTCCGGTGCCGAAGCGCTATCCAATGTGGCCAGTACTTTTGTGGGACAGGTGGAAGCGCAAATCATGATCAAACCGTTTTTAAAAGGCATGACCATGTCGGAACTGCTGGCTTCGATGGCCGGAAGTATGGCTTGCATTGCCGGCGGCGTCATGGCGGTTTATATTTCTTTTGGTGTGCCTGCGGAGTATTTGCTGGCGGCAAGCATCATGGCCGCGCCCGGAGCTTTGGTTATTTCCAAGATTGTTTGGCCGGAAACCGAAGTATCCGAAACGAAAGGAAAGGTTTCTTTAGAGATCAAAAAAGTGGACGCCAATTTGGTGGATGCGATTTCGCACGGTGCAAGCGACGGTTTAAAAGTGGGCCTGAACGTGATTGCGATGCTGATCGGTTTTATTGCCATCATTGCTCTGGTTGATTATATTTTGGGAAAGATTGGTTTTTTTATGGGCAATAACCTGCACGCCAATTTGGATTTTATCGGTATTGATTTAAAAACTTTGAGCCTGAAACAAATTCTGGGCGCGTTGTTTTCTGTTTTTGCCTGGGCGATGGGCGTTCCGGGAAAAGACGTGCGCAGCGTTGGCTCTTTGATGGGAACTAAAATGGTTTTGAACGAATTTGTGGCTTATCTTGATTTGATTAAAATCAAAGCCAGCTTAACGCCAAAAGCTTTGTTGATTTCCAGTTTTGCGCTTTGCGGGTTTGCCAACTTCAGTTCTATTGCCATACAAGTTGGCGGCATCGGCGAAC
>CAXTKQ010000148.1:0-7862 GCA_964244955.1 uncultured Sphingobacteriaceae bacterium
ATTCTCAACCGATCCTAATTTTGTTAATTTGTCAAATACGGGCCTTGTTGGTAGAAATATCAGCAGTGGTGTTGATCCAAATTCATTACCAACTTCTACCCTTTCTTATTTTGCACGTTTAGACTATCAATTCAACGACAAATATATTTTAGGTGCAACAGTCCGTCGTGATGGTTTTTCGGCATTTGCCCCAGGCCGTCAGTACGGAACATTTCCATCAGTGTCTTTGGCCTGGAGAATATCTCAGGAAGACTTCCTGAAATCATCTACCTGGATTAACGATTTAAAATTACGCGGCAGCTATGGTGCGGCAGGTTTTGCAGGTAACGTGGGCGGGGCAAATGCCTTTACTTTGTTTAATCAGGGTGCAGGCGTTTCTTACTACCCTATTACCGGCTCTTTTAGTACACCTACACAAGGTTTTTATAATAGCTCGATAGGAAATAAAAATACAACTTGGGAAACAGACAAAATTGCAAATGGTGGTTTTGATGCTACTTTGTTTAACAACAAATTAGAATTAAGTGCTGAATATTTTGTTAAAAATTCAAGCAACTTGTTATTTCCAGTAACATTGCCTGCTACGGTTGGTGGTGCTGCCCCTCCTTATGTAAATGTGGGCAGCGTACGTAATAAAGGTTTTGACATTTCGGCAACTTATCATCTTCGTCCAAGCAGTGATTTAAGTTTTGATATTGGCGCCAATGTAACCACCTTCAAAAATACGATTACCAAATTAGATGCTGATTTCTTTACAGTAGGTTCACGTATTGGTAACATTGTTTATGAATCTGTAGGCCATCCGATCGGTTCTTTTTACGGATATAAACAAATTGGTTATTTCAGCAGTGCTGCTGATGTTGCTGCTTCTCCAACTCAATCCGGTGCTGCACCAGGTGCGTTTAAATTTGCAGACATTAATGGTGATGGCAAAATTACAGACGCTGACCGTACTTTTATTGGTAACCCAAATGCCAATTTTACTTATGGTATTAATTTAAGCGGCAGATACAAAAACTTCGATATCCTGGCTGTGTTTTATGGTTCTCAAGGCAACAAAGATTTGAACTATGTTAAATACTGGACTGAATTTTATACTTCTTTAACTGGAAATAAAAGCAGTGATTTAGTGTATAATTCCTGGTCACCTACTAATTTAAACCCTAAGACAGTAGATCCAACTTTAAAAAGTTCATTCAGTACAGATCAAAATATAAATTCCTATTATGTTGAAAACGGATCATTCTTAAAAATGAGAACGTTGCAAATTGGTTACACTTTTACGCCTGCTTTAATTAAAAGGGTTGGTGTAGACAGGTTAAGGTTATATGTTCAAGGTGCCAATTTATTTACCATTACTAAATACAAAGGTTTAGATCCTGAAATACAAGCAACAGGTAGCAATAACACAGGTATTGATTTTGGTAACTATCCAAACAATGAGCGTAGATATATATTAGGTGTTAATTTATCTTTTTAAGCTTTTAATAATAAAGAATTAATATATGAAGAATTTCAAGTATAAAACAATTATTCCTGGTGCACTTGCTGTTGTTGCATTAACAATTTCATGTAAGAAGTACCTTGAAAAAACACCTCCGGGTACACTGAACCAGACTGTATTGGCAAACAAAGCTGGTGTTGATGGTTTATTGATCGGAGCTTATTCCTTAGTGGATGGTGTGATGCAAAATGGCCCAAGCGATCCATGGACTTCGGGAACAAACAACTGGATATATGGTGGTGTTGCATCCGATGATGCCCACAAAGGCTCAACTCCTGGAGACCAGCCAGGTGCCGCTCAAATCGAAAGTTATACTGCTGGTGGTGTTAATGGATATTTAGATCCGAAATGGCGTGTCATGTTCAATGGTGTTCAACGCGCTAATGATGTAATTCGTGAACTTCCATTAGTTACCGATGGTTCTGTAACTGCCGATTATGCAAAAGAGGTAACTGCCGAAGCTCGTTTCTTGCGCGGTTTCTACCATTTTGAACTGGCAAAACTTTGGAGAAATGTCCCTTATGCTGATGAATCTGTTACTTATGACAATGGAAATTATAACATTGGCAATCCTGGCCCAATTTGGGATAAGATAGAAGCAGATTTTACTTATGCCATGGCAAATTTGCCTTCTACCCAGCCTCAAATTGGACGTGCCAATAAATATGCAGCCGAAGCTTTTTTAGCAAAAGCTTATATGTTTGACCATAAATATGCTTTAGCAAAACCTCTCTTAACCGATTTAATAGCAAATGGTGTAAATTCAAGCGGTGTAAAATATGCTCTGGAACCTTTTCCAAACAATTTTAACCCTTCTACACGTAACGGACCAGAAGGTGTGTTTGTAGTACAAACTTCTGTAGGTGATAATGCATTAGGTTATAATGGTAATGGTGGGGACGTATTAAATTTCCCTTCAGGCGGCCCTGCTACTTGCTGCGGTTTCTACCAACCTTCGTTCAGTTTTGTAAATGCATTTAAAGTAGATGACAGTGGTTTGCCTCTGTTTAATACTTATAATAATACTGATTTAAAAAATGACCAGGGTGTTAGTGAAGGCGATGTAACTTATTTTCCTGATCAAACTACTCCGGTTGACCCAAGGCTTGATTATACTGTTGGCCGTAGAGGTATTCCATATCTTGATTGGGGAATTCACCCGGGAAAAGCATGGGCGCGTGATCAGGAAGATGGCGGCCCTTATAGCCCGATAAAAAATGTGTATTATAAAGGTGCACAAACAGCTACCAGCGATACTTATGGTGGTTGGGCACCAAACCAGGCAACTGCCAATTCTTACAATGCTATCCGTTTTGCAGATATTGTATTATGGGCAGCAGAAGTTGAAGTTGAGGTTGGTAGCTTATCACAAGCAGAAGCTTATGTAAACATGGTTAGGGCGCGTGCTGGCAGCCAAGCAACTATGGTTATGGGCAGGCTTACCGGTTATGGGTTAAATGCTAAAGGCCAGCCTGATGCCACATTGCCTATTGTAGATAAAACTTTACCTGCAGCAAATTATAAAGTAGGGCTTTATACAGGACAGTTTACAGCCAACGGACAAGCTTATGCACGTGAAGCTGTTCATTTTGAACGACGTTTGGAATTAGGCATGGAAGGCCACCGTTTCTTCGATTTATCTCGTTGGGATGGAATATATGGCGGTCCGTCTGGTACAGGTTATATGGCTGGTGTGTTAAATGCGTATTTAGCACATGAAAATGCTGTTCCTAAGTTCCCTCAAACATTGTTACAGGGGGCCAAGTTCATCCCAGGTAAAAATGAACTTTTCCCGATTCCACAGGCACAAATTGATGTTACGCATGGTAGTATCAAACAAAACCCTGGTTATTAATTAAAATAAAAAACTATTTGTAATTTAGGTGAGGATAGCAATATCTTCACCTATTTTTTTTAAATTAAGTTGGCGTACTTCTTTTACATGGTAAAAAAATACTTACTGTTTACTTGTTTTATACTTGCTTTTTTGTTGGCCTCCTGCAAAAAACATACACTGTTTGAGCAAATTCCTGCTGCCCAATCGGGTGTTCATTTCAATAACCTCATTACAGAAAACGATTCCATCAACCCTTTAGACCTGGTTAACATCTATAATGGCGGCGGCGTGGGCATCGGCGATTTTAACAACGATGGCTTGCAGGACATTTACTTTACCGGCAACACGGTTTCCAACAAACTGTACCTCAACAAAGGCGGTTTTAAGTTCGAGGATGTTACCGATAAAGCAGGCGTTGGCGGCATGGGCCGATGGGGCCGGGGCATAGCGATTGTAGATATCAACAACGATGGCTTGCCCGATATTTATGTTTGTAATACTTTGTCAAAAGACTCGCTTAAACGGCGCAACTTGTTGTACATTAATCAAGGGCCGGATAAAAGCAGTATTCCGGTTTTCAAAGAAATGGCCAAAGAATATGGTTTGGATATTCACGTACAATCTACCATGGCCAGTTTTTTTGATTATGACAACGACGGCGATTTGGATATGTATTTGACGGTAAACGAAGCATCGGCAAACGACAACCCGAACAGGTTTCGGCCAATTATTGCCGATGGCACCCACAGAAGTACGGGCAGGTTGTTTCGAAATGATTTTGACCAAAAAGAAAAACATCCGGTATTTCATGATGTATCGGTGCAGGCAGGCATTAAAATAGAAGGTTACGGCCATGCCACCACCATTGCCGATATTAACCAGGATGGCTGGAAGGATATTTACGTAACCAACGATTTTTTATCCAACAATATCCTGTACATCAACAACCACGACGGCACTTTTACCGACCGCTCCAAACAATATTTTAAACATACATCTGCAAATGCGATGGGCCAGGATATTGAAGACATCAACAACGATGGCCTGGCGGATGTATTTGAGTTGGATATGAACCCGGAAGATAACTATCGCAAAAAGATGATGATGAGTTCGAATAGTTATCAAACGTTCCAAAACTTTGACCTGTACAACTATCAATACCAATACGTCCGGAACACGTTGCAGTTGAACCAGGGGCCGCGCGTTGGGCAAAACGATTCGATTGGAAGCCCGGCTTTTAGCGAAATCAGTTTTATGGGCGGCGTTGCCCAAACCGATTGGAGCTGGTGCCCGTTGATTACTGATTTTAACAATGATGGCTTTCGAGACATTATAATTACCAATGGTTACCCCAAAGATGTTACCGATCATGATTTTATAGCTTATCGGGATGAGGCTTTTCAAATCGCATCAAAAAAGCAAATTCTCGACCAAATCCCGGTGGTTAAACTGCACAACTATGCTTTTCAAAATAAGGGCAATCTTACTTTTACTGATGAAACAAAAGATTGGGGTTTAGATGTGCCGACGTTTTCCAACGGTGCAGTTTATGCCGATTTAAACAATGATGGTGCGATGGATATGATCATCAACAACATCAACGATGAAGCACTGATCTACAAAAATACTTCCAGGGACGATAAAAAAAATGACGCGCATTACCTGCAAATACAATTTAAAGGCAGCAACCAAAACGTTAATGGCTTAGGCGCATTTGCAAATATTTATTACAACCACGGCCAGCAGCAGGTTTATGAAAACAACCCTTACCGGGGGTATTTGTCAACCATCCAAAACATGGCACATTTTGGTTTGGGCAAAACCACGGTGTTAGATTCTGTGGTGATTAGGTGGCCCAACGGCAAAAAGCAAACCTTGCGAAATGTAAAAGCCGACCAGGTGCTTAAAGTAAACCAAGCAAACGCCGGGGAGGATTATGCCTGGGGACATGCTGTTTTTAGCACTAATTCTTTGTTCAAAGAAATAACCAATTCGGCAGGCATCCGTTACAAACATCAGGAAAATGATTTTATAGATTTCAACGTCCAGAAACTGTTGCCGCACAAACTTTCAGAATACAGTCCGGGTTTGGCCGTTGGCGATGTGGACGGCAACGGTTTGGACGATATTATTATTGGCGGAAATGGGCAACACCAAGCCCAACTGTTTCTGCAGCAAAGCACCGGAAAGTTTGTACAGCGCCAATTTTTGCCCGGTAAAAACAGTATCGGCGATTATTCTAAGGACGAAGGTTTGCTGCTTTTTGATGCCAACGGAGACGGGAAACTGGACTTGTATGTGGCAAGCGGCGGTTATCAAAATGCGCCCAATAACCCAAATTATCAGGACAAATTGTACCTGAACGACGGAAAGGGAAATTTTACTTTAGCACAAAATGCCTTGCCCCAAAACTACACCAGCAAGCTTTGTGTGCGGGCAATGGATTACAACAAAGACGGCAAATTAGACTTGTTTGTTTCCGGCCGTGTTGACCCCTGGAATTACCCAAAACCGGTCTCAAGTTTTATCTTCAGGAACGACAGCAAAAACGGGCAGGTTAAATTTACCGATATAACCAAACAAGTTGCGCCTGCTTTGCAAAATATCGGTTTGGTTTGCGATGCTTTGTTTACCGACTATAATAACGACGGTTGGCCGGATTTGGTGATGGCGGGAGAATGGATGCCGGTTACGTTCCTCAAAAATGAAAAAGGCGTTTTTAAAAATGAAACCGCGTCCACTAACTTAAATGATAAACTGGGCTGGTGGAACACAATTGTTTCCGGGGATTTCAGGCATACCGGCCGCATGGATTACATTGTGGGCAATGTTGGCTTGAATACTTTGTACCAGGCGAGCGACCAATATCCGGTTTATATCACCGCCAAGGATTTCGATAAAAACGGTAGTTATGCAGCCATTCCTTCCTTGTTTTTGCCCGATCAGAACGGTGAGAAAAAAGAATTTCCGGCACAAATCAGGGACGATCTTTTGAAACAAATGATCAGCCTGAAAAAGAAATTTACCAATTATAAATCTTTTGCAACGGCTACCATGGATGATATTTTATCGCCCGAACAAAGGCAGGGCGCATTAAGGTTGAAGGCAAATATGCTGCAATCTGTATATTTAAGGAATGACGGCAACGGGAAGTTCACGATAATTCCGTTGCCAAAAGAAGCACAAGTATCCGCTTTAAACGGAATGGTGGTTGATGATTTTGACGGCGACGGGAACTTGGATGTGGTGATCAACGGCAATGATTACGGGACCGAAGTTTCGACCGGAAGATATGATGCTTTGAATGGTTTGCTGTTGAAAGGCGACGGCAAAGGAAACTTCAAACCTTTATCCATTTTGCAAAGCGGCATCTACATTCCCGGCAACGGAAAAGCTATGGTAAAACTGCAAAGCAGCAACGGGAAATATTTATTGGCGGCCAGCCAAAATAAAGATGATTTGAAATTGTTTGAATTGAACCGCGGCACAGGCAATATTAAATTGGAACCATTGGACATGAGCGGTATCATTACTTATAAAAACGGTAAAGTTGAGAAGCAGGAGTTTTATTACGGTTCTTCTTTTCTATCGCAGTCGGGCAGGTTTTTAACGACAGATAAAACTATGCTGAACGTGAAAATCACAAACAACAATGGCAAAACCCGCACCGTCAATATCAATTAAGCAAAGTATAGATTGCTGAATTGGATCATGAAAAATGCAAGGTAAAAGAAGCATCAGCACAAAAATAAATTTATAAGTATTTAATTTAACAATGAAAGTTAAAAGGGTTTTTGTTTATATATTTTATCTCAGTACGATCATAACAATCACAGCTTTAAGTACAATTTTAAACGGATGCAACAACAAAACGCCACACTCAAGTTCTTATCAATTGACTGGCGATGATGTTGTAGATGGTAAAAATTTGGTTCAATTGCATTGTACCGGTTGCCATAGTTTGGTCCCGATAAATACATTGACCAAAGATGTTTGGATCAACCATATTTTGCCGGATATGTCATCCAAACTTGGGATTTACAATTATGTAGGAAACCAATATTACTTGAAAGATTCGAGCAATGTTGTTTCTTTAAATGAATGGTCTAAAATTGTAACTTATTACGAAAAACTGGCGCCAACAGAATTGGCCGCAGCAAAACCTCCGGAAGCTTTACAAAAAGATTGGTCTATTTTCTCCCTAAAAAAACCGGCCGAAAGTACAGCAACAGCATTTACAACCCTGGTTGCCGCTGATCCTTTTAGCAATACAATTTATACAAGCGATTTGCAAGTTAGGAAGTTGATGGCCTGGGACAAAAACTTAAAACCAAAACCAATTGCCGATTTGCAAACAACTGCCGTTGCTGCCGATTTCATTAACAACAACCAAGCAACACAAGGTATATTTACAAGTATCGGTGCGTTGGAAGATGCAGATGTTTTTTTGGGAAAAGTAACATCTTTTAACTTGGACCCCAAAAAAGATACGCTAAAAGAAGCATTGCTTGCATCAGGTTT
>CAXTKQ010000148.1:7872-8240 GCA_964244955.1 uncultured Sphingobacteriaceae bacterium
CGGTAAATACGGTACATGCAGATTTTAACAAAGATGGCCTGACAGATTTTGTGGTAAATTGTGATGGCGGCCAAAATTCCGGTGGATTGTATTTGCTTACCCAAACAGCAGACCATCAATACAAACAATCCAAATTAAGGGTTGCACCGGGCGCAATCCAAGCCATAATTGGAGATTTTAACAATGATGGCTGGCCGGATTTGATGGCATTGTTTGGCAAAAGCGATGAAGGCATTTGGCTAATGTTGAACAACAAAAAAGGTGGTTTTAGTTCGGTAAACTTGTTGCGTTTTCCGGCGGTTTATGGTTCGAGCAGTTTCCAAGTTGTTGATTTTAACAAAGATGGCCAGTTGGATATTGTGTACACT
>CAXTKQ010000149.1:0-8101 GCA_964244955.1 uncultured Sphingobacteriaceae bacterium
CTTTTACCCTGCAAAATTCATCCTCCGTTTGTTATGCACATTACGTAGTCCGGCCTGAGAGCAATATTGAAACCATGCTGAACCATTTCCGCAGCTATTTTTTTTCGCTGCCCGATTTTCCGCACCGCAGCAAAAAGCATGTTTCTTCCCCGCAGCAAAAATCTACCTGCAAACGCTTAAACATGTTTTTGCGCTGGATGGTTCGGAAAGATAATTGCGGTGTTGACTTTGGGATTTGGACAAGGATCAAACCCGCCGATCTGATTTGCCCCTGTGATTTGCATGTAGACCGTGTTGCCCGCAAATTCAAACTTATTGCCCGAAAACAAAACGACTGGCAAACGGCCGTAGAACTGACCGAACGGTTGCGGGAATTTGATCCGCAAGACCCGGTGAAGTATGATTTCGCCCTGTTTGGGTTGGGCATTGAAGAGAAGTTTTGATAAGTTTGTGAACATGAAAACACTCACAGTAAATATCACCGACGAAAAAGATTTGCCGATCATGGAAGAAATCTTTACCCGTTTTAGGTTAAGTTATCAGATCAATACTGATTACAGTTTTATTGCACAGGAGATTGAAGGTTTACTAAAAACCAAGCAGGAATTTTTGGATGGCAAAAGCAGTGCACGCGATTGGAGCGAAATTGAGCAAGACCTGAACATTAATTTTGCATACCGAACGCAATCGGAAATTTTAAAGTAAAAAAGACAGATTATACTTCTTTTACCACTATAATTTGAATGCGGCTTAAGCTCTGTTTAAATTTCGTTCATTGATGTTTTGGCTAAAGCCAACCTACGTTTTATATCTCCCACGGCCTGAAGGCCGTGGCAATTCAGCCGCCTTGTTTTACAGCTTTTTGTGCGTGCTGATTGACAATTGCATATATTGTTTATTCATTGCCACGGCCTTTAGGCCGTGGATGGACGAAAAAAAATGGCTTTAGCCAAAAATACAAAATGCGGATTTTTGTTGGATAAAAGAAGTATGAAGACAGACTGGATAAAATTTGAATAGACTCTTAACCTCATCCATAAAGCTTTAGCCTGATATGCTGTTTTTTTTGAATAGCTATTTCTAATCCTATCTTTAGCCAACCAATTTTTACCCCATGAAAAAAAGTTTTTTTGTTTCGGCGTTCCTGGCTTTCGCTACTGTTGCTGCCTTTAAATTTAGCGCTGCTGCGCAGGATGTCCCGGTTATCAACCACATTACGGTTTATGTGATTGATTTGAAAAAGAGCAGCGATTTTTATAAAAACGCGATGCTGTTTAAAGAAATCCCCGAACCTTTTCACGATGGCAAACACGTTTGGCTGCGCATTGGTCCGCACGCACAACTGCATGTGGTGCAAGGCGCAAAAGCCATTACCGAGCATGATATCAATGTCCACATGGCTTTCACCGTTCCTGATTTGAAAAAGTTTACGGCGCATTTAGACCAACTGCACGTAAAGTACGGCAACTGGAAAGGCGACAGCAAAGAACCGCAATTACGCCCGGACGGCATTAAACAAGTTTACCTGCAAGACCCGGACAACTATTGGATCGAAGTGAACGACGATAAGTTTTAGAAGAAGCCGGGAAAGTCTGGAAGTTGGGAAGGCCGAAAGATGAAAAACAGGCGGTAAAAGAAGCATCAAAATCAAACCATGCTTCTTTTACCAGTTGTTTTTTGGTGAATTTTTAGGTCTCGAACTTTGCCGCGTGAGGGATTGCAGTGGAAAGCCCACAGCGAGGCACGAGCGAGGACTTGGAACGGAAAGCCCGACCCGCAGGGGCACGCCCAAATTTTTCAGAAGGAGCGGGGGCCGGGAAAAAAGAGCGAAGGGCAAGTGGCGAAAAACGGGATCGGTGCCGCTCTCTGATCTTCGCTTCCATATCAAATAGCACTAATTTTAGGTTGATAAAAGAAGCATTCACATAAAAACCAGTTAATTTAAAGTGATGGTCGAACTAACCGCAACTTTACAACAGTTTGCAGAAAAAGGCGAAAAAACGGGCTGGACTTATTTAGATATTCCTGCAGCAATTGCCCACGAAATCAAACCCGACAATAAATTAAGCTTTCGGGTAAAAGGGTTTTTAGATGACGTGGCTATCAACGGAATTGCTTTGCTGCCGATGGGCGAAGGCGAATTTATTTTGCCGGTAAAAGCAGCATTGCGCAAAGTTTTAGGCAAACAAAAAGGCGCCATGGTGAAAATGCAATTGGAATTGGACACTGATTTTAAAATAACAATGCCCGAAGATTTGGCCGCATGTTTTGCCGACGAACCGGAAGCTTTAGAGAACTTTAACCGCTTGCCCAAATCGCACCAGCATTATTATTTTAAGTGGATAAACGAAGCCAAAACAGAAGCCACGCGCGTTAAACGGATTGCCGCAACTTTAAATGCCAGCAGTAAAGGTTTGGGTTATGGGGAGATGTTGCGGGAGATGAAGGCTTGGTGGTAAATAGGGTAAGGATTATTTATTTTATTAGATAAGCTTTAAATTCTTGTCTGCTTAATTTAATAAACGAAAAAACGTACAAGATAAACAATGTAACGATTATCGATACTAAAAAAGCGTGGTCAACTACGTAAGAATTAAAATTTAAGTTTTTATTTTTATTCGATACATAAATCCAAATAAACATTATTCCAGGGTTTAATAACAAAACTGATCTTCCTGCTATTTTAGCCATAATTTCATCTTTGACTGAACTTTTAGTATCAAGTGTAAAATATCCAATATAAAAATATCGTGCAAGTTTAACAGTTGCTGGAACGATAACCAGGATGACAACTAAAAAAGCTATGATAAAAGGAATAAACGGAATTTTTAATATTGAGAAATAAATAATTAAAAACAAGGTTGAAGTATAAGATAGACTTGAATATTCAAAATTGGATTTAAAATAATTCCATTGTTGTGTATTAGCTTCATCTGCTACAGATTCATAGCACTTTTTTTCCGTTTTTATCAAACCTTTGCCTCCGCCAAAATCATCTTTTATAATTTGATTTACCGAATCTTGAAAAGAAACTTCTTGCGGTTTTTGTTCCAACGCGGTCAATATATGATCATAAACTTCTTCATAAGTTTCGCGGTAACGCAATTCTTTTCGCAAGTATGTTCTTAGATTTTCTTCCTGTTGTAATGTTGGTTTCATAAAAACTGAGGTTTTAAATTTAGAATGGCTTGCAATTGCGCAATAAAATCCTGCGCTTCTTTCATTTTGAAAACCACATCTTTTTCGCCTTCTTCCGTCAACTTGTAATATTTTCGTACCCGGTTTTCTACAACTTCAGTTTCCGTTTCCAACAAACCATCTGCTTCTAATTTATGCAATGCCGGATACAAAGCACCTTGTGTCAATACAATTTCGCCTTTGGTAACTTCCTTAACTTTTTGTGTAATTTCATAGCCATACATCCGGTCATTATCTTCCAATAGTTTTAAGATGATGGTTTGCAAGGTGCCTTTTAACAAAGGGTTGGCGTTCATGGTTCAAATGTAAAAGAAAAGAGTATGTGTAAGAAAATTACCTATGTCTTTTTTAGCAGATAAAATATAAAGCTGTTTAAATTTTGTCTTTATGCTTCTTTTATGGCATAAAATCTGAGCAGCCGGTACTTTGGGTTTGGCTAAAGCCTTTACCTGCGTGCTTGGTCCACGGCCTAAAGGCCGTGGCAATTGAAACAAAAACAGCCTAAATTACAGAAAAAGCAGCAGTAGAATCAAGCAGATAAATTGCCACGGCCTTTAGGCCGTGGGTTTGTAATTTGAGCATTGGCTTTAGCCAAAACCTAAATCTCTTCACTTCAATTTTCGCACAAACCGCATCCCGCAAACTAAATTGCACATACTGTTTTTACCGGTATAAAATTGTTGTCCACAGTTCCGTTTGCCCTCGTATTGTAATCTTCCCTGATCCTCAAACCAGCAAACCAAATCATTTCGCGAAATTTGCAGGAATGACAAACGATTTTATCTCAACGCAAACCCAAACAGAAGATACCATTGTGGCTTTGGCTACCGCAAACGGCGTTGGTGCCATTGCTGTCATCCGGCTTTCCGGCCCGCAAGCCATCCAAATTGCCGATGCTGTTTTTAGGGGCAAAAATTTGTTGAAGCAAGCTTCGCACACGCTTCATTTTGGTTCGATTGTGGATGGCGATGTGGTTTTGGATGAAGTGGTGGTTTCGCTTTTTATCGCGCCAAAATCTTACACAAAGGAAAACGTGGTGGAAATTTCCTGTCACGGTTCGCCGTACATTATCCAATCTATTATTAAATTATTGATGGCAAAAGGGGCACGCGCCGCCAAACCCGGCGAGTTTACGTTGCGTGCTTTTTTAAACGGACAATTGGACCTTTCTCAGGCAGAAGCAGTTGCCGATCTGATTGCCTCGGATTCCAAAGCTTCGCACCAAATTGCGATGCAGCAACTGCGCGGCGGTTTCAGCAACCAGTTGCAGGTTTTGCGCGACCAGTTGATCCATTTTGCTTCGCTGATTGAACTGGAACTGGATTTTGCCGAAGAAGATGTAGAGTTTGCCAACCGCGACCAGTTAAAAATTCTGATCCTCGAAATCAACAAAGTTATTTTTGAGCTGATCCGTTCTTTTGAACTAGGAAACGTGATCAAGCAAGGTGTAAACACCGTGATTGCCGGAAGGCCAAACGCTGGGAAATCAACTTTGTTAAATGCTTTGCTGAACGAAGACCGCGCCATCATCAGCCCAATCCCCGGAACGACACGCGATACGATCGAAGAAATTTTAAACATCAACGGCGTAAATTTCCGGTTGATTGATACGGCCGGCATCCGCGAAGCAACCGACGCGATCGAAGCGATTGGCGTGCAAAAAACGATGGACAAGATCAGCACTTCGGCTTTGCTGGTTTATGTTTTTGATGTGAACGAATTATCCGAAGCCGAAATTAAAAGCGACATTGAAAGTTTGCAACGGCCAGGGATCCCAACGTTGGCCATCGCCAATAAAATAGATTTGCCTGCTAAAAGAAGCATCTACTTTGGTTCTTCGGAAACTGTAAAATACCTGCAAATTTCTGCCAAAGAAAAGCAGCATATCAACGAACTGAAACAACTGGTTTACGAAACCGCCATTCAAAAAAGGCTGACGGGAGAAGAAACGGTCATTACCAATATCCGCCATTTGGAAGCTTTGCAAAAAACGCAGGAATCTTTAGAACGTGTTTTGGAGGGTATGGAAAACCCGGTTACTTCTGATTTTTTGGCGATGGACATCAAACAGGCGTTGTATTACTTGGGCGAGATTACCGGCGCGGTTACCACGGATGATTTGCTGGAGAATATTTTTAGCCGGTTTTGTATCGGGAAATAAACCGCACCAATAAACCTGTTTAACGGATATTTTTTGAGGCTCGGTTTTACTTAAAACCTTTTAAATAGCCTGCTGTTCAAAAAATATTGACAGATTCTATTTAAAATTTTAAAACACATCAACATGGATACCAACAGATTATCACCAACACTTGCCAAAGCATTAAACGACCAGATGACTGCCGAAGCCCATAACGCACAGATATACCTCGCCTACGGAGCCTGGGCAGACGATCAAGGTTACAGTGGGATTTCCAACCTGCTTTTTCGCCATCAAAATGAGGAACGTACGCACATGATGAAGTTTCTGGAATACATTTTAAAAAGAGGCGCAAAACCAGTAATAACAGAAATTGCCTCACCGGGCGAAGACCCGGTTAACGTGAACGATTGTTTTGAAAAGGTATATACTTATGAAGTAAAAAATACGGAATCCATTTATAACATCGTGAACATGGCACTGGCAGAAAAAGACTGGATTACGTGGAACTTTTTACAGTGGTTTATTAAAGAGCAAACGGAGGAAGAAACTTTGGCAATGGATTTATTGTCTAAAGTGAAAATTGCCGGTGGTGCCAATGCCAACGCTGATGCTTTGTACCTTGTAAACCGCGATATGGGCAAGATGCCCGATGCAGCTACCTTGGCACAAGAGGTGAGTGTAGAAAACCCATAAACAGCCGTTTTTTTAACTGATATTAAAAACATCCTGCTAACGGATGCTTTTTTTTGGAAGTTTGTATCGGAAAGTAATACATGCTTAAACAAAGATTTAACAGTTGAGCCAATTAAATAAACTAATCGGCTCATGATCTTTTTATATTTGAGCCGATTAATAAATCAACCAATTCATGGTTGGTTACAATGGATGGTTTGCTGGAGAATATTTTTAGCAGGTTTTGTACTGGGAAGTGATGTTCTCTTAGTTATTTCAGGTATTTTTACATTTCAGAAAATAATTTTTTAGGAAACTTCGTCATTTGAAATAACCGCTTTTCAATATTTTTCCATTTGTATTTGTTATCAACCATCTCAATAACTTCTTTAAAATTAATGTCCTGGTGATATTCAAGAGCTTTGATTACTATTGCTGGGTTTCTGGAAGCATATTTATGTTCATAAACGTTTACCATTTGAGAAAGGGTAATTTTAGAAGAAAGATAAGCTATATCAATAAAATCTTTAAGCCTGGTACCGTTGCCAGCTATGGCATTTAATTTCATTGCTGCAATATCTTCAGGCGATGCCATTCGTACCCCTTCTTCCTGAATTAAGGATTTTGACAAAGGATAATTATGTGTGATAAAATCAACTTTAATACCTTGGATTTCGCCTTTAAGTGTGTTTTTTGATTGGTAATCCAACTGGAAATTATATTTGTTTTCCAATTTAGTAATTAGGGAGCTTTCGTCGAAAGATGATTGGTTAAAGAAATCCAAGTCAATACTAATCCTATGGCCAATTTGTAAAGCAAGTGCCGTTCCTCCTACCAAAAAAAAATCTTTTAAAAGCCCATCGTTCATTAAGTTTTTTAAGAGTTCCAGTGTTGGTCCGCTAACTGTTTCTTTTCGTAGCATTTCATAGAGGCTAATGGAATATCAAACTGATGGCTAACAAAATTCAGGTCTTTGTTGTTCAAATAAACAATGTTTTTAATAGCTTCTTTTACACCGTCAATTCCATAACAGTTCAATATAAAATACCAGTCGCTGGGCCAGCCGCGCTCAATTACCCTTTGTACCACCACATTGCGCATTTCCTGAAAATTAAATTCCGAAAGCCGGTATTCCCAAACTAATTTTGGATTTAAAGCAGCATCCGGGAAATCTTTATAATCATCAAAATACATAAATGATAAATTTTCGATTTACGAAAATACGCCAAAAAAGATAAAGCATAACGGAATATCTTGTGCTTCTTTTACCTGCATCAAAACAACGGATTAAAATCCGTTGCCACAAAATGTACCGAAGCCTACGCCTCTACACTTTGCAAACTTGCCAGAGCTGTAGGCTGGCCAATGTTGTAGAAATGGGTTTCAACCCGTTTGTTTTGTTTAAAAAGTTTAACAGCTTTTTCTTTCCTGTTTTGCCCCAACCCTCATTTTGGATACAACAACCCGAGATTAGGAAACTTTATTGCTGCTGTTAACGCCCACATTTGTGGTATTAAATTTTCACACACTTTAAAAATTATTTGTGATGGGCAGTATCAAAAAAACAAAATTAGGCAGCCAGGGGTTGGAAATTCCCTTAATTGGTTTGGGTTGTATGGGCATGACAAAAATTGCCCACATGGATATTTATGGCGAGGCAAACGAAGCCGAATCAGTTGCCACCATTCATCGTTCATTAGAATTGGGCGGCAACTTTTTGGACACGGCCGATCTGTACGGTCCGTTGTTTAACGAAAGGCTGGTTGCCAAAGCCATCAAAGGAAACCGCGATAAATATATCATCGCCACAAAATTTGGTTACGAAATTGACGACAACGGGCAGTTGACCTGGCAGATCAATGGTAAAAAAGAGTATGTAAAAAAAGCATTGGAACGCTCGCTCAAAAACCTCGGCACGGATTATATTGATTTGTATTACCTGCACCGCCTCGATCCAAACACGCCAATCGAAGAAACCGTGGAAGCGATGGGCGAACTGGTAAAAGAAGGAAAAGTGGGCTACATCGGCCTTTCTGAAGTTTCTTCGGCAACGATCAAAAAAGCGCACCAAATCCATCCTTTAACGGC
>CAXTKQ010000150.1:0-7886 GCA_964244955.1 uncultured Sphingobacteriaceae bacterium
ATTCGCGGTTGAGGAGAAAATTAACCAAATCGTGGATCGGGTGTTTCATAATTTTCCCAACTTTAACTTCATGTGCTAAACATATTTCCTGCAGTTCATCCTTTAAATGCCAGCCAACAGAACCCACAAAATGGCATTTCAGGTTTTTATATTTTGGGTAACACTTGATGTTGGTGTTTACAAATTCGGTCAAGCCATCAAAAATCAAATTTTTGCCGTAACAGCCCATTTTTATTTCGCCCAAAAAAGCTGCAAAAGTGGCCAGAAAATAATTGGCGCCGGGCTTGTGGTAAACCTGGTTAATCACGCTCTCTTTGGTAAGCGCATACTTTTTTTTAAACAAACTGCTTTCGGCTTCGGGCATCCGGCCGTACAAATAATCGGTTACCAGCTTTTTTCCAAAATAACTTCCGGAACCTTCATCGCCCAAAATATAACCTAAGCCATGTTTGCCGTCAAAAATATTTTCGCCATCAAAATAAGTGATGTTAGAACCTGTGCCCATAATGCAGCACAAACCGGTTTCAGTGCCGCAAGTGGCATAAGCGGAACCCAGCAAATCGCTGTCTACACTTACGTAGGCGTTTTTAAACAGTTGGCTTAGTACGTTGGAAACTACTTCACGCTTGTCCGGGCTGGAGCAACCCGCGCCGAAATAATAAATTTCTTTTACATTTTCGGCCTGGGCAAGCAGTTTTTCCTGTTTGCCAATCACTTTTTGAATCTCTTTGTCTGATAAAAAAAACGGGTTGATGCCCGCTGTTTTAAACTCCTGCTGCGGTTTGCCCGGTTCTGTTAATATCCAGTCTGTTTTGGTTGACCCGCTGTCTGCAACTAAAATCATAGATTGATTTCTTCCAGCTTTTGTTGGGTAAGTGGTTTGTATAAAAACTGGGTTACGTAAGGGCTTTCCATCACTTTGCGGTGGTCAAAAGGGTCAAGCGATGAAGTTAAAATATAAATCATGGCCGGATGGGCACTATTTACTTTGAGTTTATCGTATTCTTTCAAAAATTCGTAGGCATTCATTTGCGGCATCCTCACATCTAAAAAGATAATGTCCGGTGTATAAAGCCCGTTTCTCAACTCTTCAAGCGCTTCTTCTGCCGATTCTTTTACGATTACTTTTTTTGCAAAAAATTCATTCTCAATAATTTTCCGGTTAATCATGTTATCAATGTAATTGTCATCAATCAATAAACACAATTCGTATTTTGGGTTCGGCATAGGATTAACTTCGTTTAAAAATATGTAATTATCTATGCAATAACAAGTCCAATTATTAAAAATTTTATTTTAAGCTGATGTTTCCGGTAATCTCCTTTAAACTTACTTCTGCCAGTTTGGTTTGGTACTGGTCGTTAAAAAAACGGGTTTGTGCATCCAGATAGTTCCTTTGCGCTTCCCTTACTTCCAACGGCGTGATGTTTCCCAGCCGGTATTTATCAAGCGAAATATCGAGGTTCCGTTTGGCAATTTCTACGTTTGATTGTTCTAACCGGATCAAATCTAAGCCGGATAAATAATTAAGGTACAAAGAGTTGATTTGGGATTCAACCTGTTGCTGTATCAAACTGCTGCGGATATCCGCACTGTTGATCTGCAATTTTGCCACACGCTCCCGCCGGACCTGGTTAAAACCATCAAAAATGTTTATGCTCGCCGTTAAACCATAATTAAAGCCTTTGGTATTTTGCACCCGCGTAAAACCGGCCGGCGTTTTACTGTTGCTGATGCCATAACCACCATTTACCCCAACAATTGGGTAACGTATTGACTGTACTTGCCGCAAGGATATTTCTGTCAGCCTTTTGTTGATTTGGGCAGCCAAAATAGCCGGGTTGGCAGCGTGTGCCTGGTTAATCAATTCGTTTAAAGAAATTTGGCTTTGGATATTGATCGTATCCGGAACAGAAAAATCTTCATTTAATTTACGGACCAGCAACTGGTTGAGGCTGATTTTAGTCGTATTAAATTGCTGGATTTGGGTAAGTAAAGCCGCAGTATCGGTATTAAAATTAACCTGTGTGTTTAAAACATCCAGTTTGGAAGCCCGGCCAACATTGTATTTATCGGTAGCAAACCGCAATTGAAGACGGGAAATTGCGATTGCTCCTTTTAAGGATATAATTTGCTGGTTCTGGTTAATCAGGTTATAATAAGTCGAAATCACGTTGGCCAGCGTACTTTGTATCGTATCGCGTTGGTAAGCCTCACTCCTTTTGTTTAATTCTTTTAACTGATCGTAATTGGCAAACATGGCAAACCCATCAAAAATGGTCCAATTGATGGTAGGGCCGTAAGTATAACTTGAATTATGGAGTTTGTTCAATTTGTTGATCGTTCCGTCTGTCCGGGTTTGGTTGATGTCCAAAATACTGCTGTTTGTGCTTGCACCGGCCGCCAGTACGGGTAAAAAACCGGCATTGCCCAACGTTACATTGGTAGTTGCAATGGTGGTATTGTTTTTTGCCAGCCTGATGTTGTAGTTGTTTTGCAGGGCAATGCTAACGGCATTTTCTAAAGTAAGCAGCGGCGCCTGTTGTGGTGATTGTGATTGCTGCTGTTGTGCAAATAAACCGGGAACCAAAAAAAACAGGCATAAAAGAAGCATCGGTATTAATTTCTTCATCATTGTTAAATTTGATGTTCTGGCAGCAGTAATGGTTCCCGGTTTTTTTCTGTTGGAACGGGTTCATCGTCCGGGTTATGTTTTACTTTGGCAGAAAAAACGGTAAACATCACGGGGATTACATACAAGGTTAACACCAATGAAAACATCATCCCGCCCATAATTACGATCCCAAGCGAAACACGGCTTTTTGCACCGGCGCCCAAAGCAAAAGCGATCGGTACGGAACCTAGAACTACCGCCAAACTTGTCATTAAAATGGGGCGCAAGCGGGAAGTTGCTGCTTCCACTACCGCGTCAAATTTGTTTAAACCGGCAGATTCCATCCGCTGGTTGGCAAATTCTACAATCAAAATCCCATTTTTCGTTACCAAACCAACCAGGGTGATCATGCCGATTTCGCTAAAAATATTTAAAGTCTGGTTAAACAGCCAGAGTGATAAAAATGCGCCTGCAATAGCCAGCGGAACGGTGAGCATCACCACAAAAGGGTCAATAAAGCTTTCAAATTGTGCGGCCAGAACCATATAGATCAGCAGCAAAGCAAAAGCAAAGGCATACAAAATATTGGATGAACCTTCGGCAAAATCGCGCGACGGCCCGGCCAAATCAGAACTGAAACTTTCATCCAAACGGCCTTTGGCAATACGTTGCATTTCGGCAATACCTTCGCCAATGGTATGTCCCGGCGCCAAACCTGCCTGTACCGTGGCAGATTTAAAGCGGTTAAAGTGATAAATAGAAGGCGGCGTAGAACTTTCGGTTACGTGTACCACATTGTCTAACTGAATCAACGCGCCGGTCGAACTTCGCACGTAAATGGATTTCAGGTCGAGCGGCTGATCGCGGTTGGAGCGGTCTACCTGGGCAATTACCTGGTATTGTTTTCCGCTGATAAGGAAGTAATCCAAACGGCCGGCACTGTAATACAACTGTAGCGTGCGGGCAATATCGGCCACAGAAACACCCAAATCACGGGCGCGGTCGCGATCAGTGGTGATGGAAAGTTGTGGCTTGGTAAATTTCAGGTTCACATCCACACCTTGAAAAACCGGGCTTTTATTTGCTTCGGCCATAAAATCTGGCAACACTTTCCTGATCTTTTCAAAATCCTGGTTTTGGATAACAAACTGCACCGGCAAAGAAGTACGCGCGCCGCTGCCGCCGCCGCTAATGGTTTGCTCTTGGATAACGAAAGTTTTTGCATCCGGAAAACGCGCCAGGTTTTTGGTCATGTAATCGGCAATTTGCTGCTGCGTGCGGACACGCCGGTCAGGGTTTACCAATCCTATCCGCCCAAAACCAGAATTGATACTTGAGCCCGGCGAAACAACAGAAATATTAATGTTTTTTTCGGGGATGGAATCTTCTACAAACTGCGAAACGCGGTTCATGTAGCGCGTCATGTATTCGTAGGAAGCGCCTTCTTGCCCCAATACGGTAAACCGCAGCAAACTACGGTCGTCCAGCGGGGCCAGTTCCGAAGGTGTAATTTTAAACAGCACGCCAACCATCACCAAAGAACCAACCAGAATGACAGCGGAAATCCACTTTCGCTTCATGAAATTGACGAGTGAACTGGTGTAGGAGTTTGTCATGTTCACGAAAAAAGGTTCGGTCTGTTCGTAAAACTTGGATTTCTTTTGGTTTTTGCGGATCAATTTAACGTTGAGCATCGGCGTAAGCGACAACGAAACGAAAGCCGAAATCAACACTGCACCGGCAACGACGACGGCGAATTCCCGGAAAAGCCTTCCGGTAAAGCCCTGTAAAAAAACAATCGGTAAAAACACCGCCGCCAACGTAACCGAGGTCGAAATTACCGCAAAGAAAATTTCTTCGGAACCTTCAAAAGCAGCTTTGCGGATGTCCATCCCTTCTTCTACCTTTTTGTAGATATTTTCGGTTACCACAATCCCGTCATCCACCACCAAACCGGTTGCGAGTACGATTCCTAAAAGTGTAAGGATATTGATGGAGAAACCAAAAATATACATGATAAAAAAAGCACCGATGAGCGAAACCGGGATATCAATGAGTGGGCGGAAAGCGATCAGCCAATCGCGGAAAAACAAGTAAATGATGATTACCACCAGCACGAATGACACCAGCAATGTTTCCTGCACTTCTTCTATGGATTGGTTGATAAAACGCGTGTTGTCCAGGGCAACTTCTACTTTAATATCGGGCGGCAAATCTTTTTTTACTTGAGCCAAACGTTTGTAAAAATCTTTCGCAATCTGCACGTAGTTGGCACCCGGTTGCGGCACAATTGCCAAACCAACTTCCGGAACGCCTGATTCTTTTAACGCCGTTTCTTCGTTTGCGGCACCCAAAATAGCGTATCCAACGTCGCTTAAATGGATCACCCGGTTGCTGTCTGCCCGGATGATCATGTTATTAAAATCCTTTTCGGTACTTAATTTTCCTAAAGCGCGCACGGCCAGTTCGGTATTATTGCCTTCAATTTTTCCTGCCGGAAGTTCCACGTTTTCCTGTGCCAAAGCATTTTGAATATCCGTAGCAGCCAGTTTATACGCCGCTAATTTATTCGGGTCTATCCATAAACGCATGGCATATTGGCGTTGCCCCTGCACGTTCACCGCACTTACGCCCGGAATAGTCTGCAAAGCTTCCTGCAACACATTTTCGGCGTAATCATCAATTTGCAAAATGTTGCGTGTGTTGCTGCTTACCGTAATCGTGATGATGTTGTCCGCATTGGCATCGGCTTTGGTTACCACTGGCGGCGCATCAATATCTTGTGGCAACTGCCGCTGCGCTTGCGAAACTTTATCGCGTACATCATTGGCTGCGGTTTCCAAATCTGCATCCAAATTAAATTCTACCGTAATGTTACTTGAACCGACAGAACTGGTGGAAGAAATGTTACGGATGCCCGGAATACCATTGATCACTTTTTCCAGCGGTTCGGTGATTTGCGATTCGATAACATCCGAATTGGCGCCCGAATAATTGGTAGAAACAGAAATGATCGGCGGATCAACCGAAGGAAAATCACGCGTTCCTAAAAACTTGTAGCCGATGATACCGAAAACCACGATAGCAATAGACATAACGGTTGTTAAAACCGGCCTTTTTATACTGGTTGAGGATAAACTCATGGAATTTTAATGAATAACTTTAACAATTTTCAACGGCACTTTTGGCCTTAACTGGATAATACCGGTTACAATTAAACTGTCGCCGGGTTTTAAACCATCAACAATTTGGATTTTGGTTGCCGTACGCACATCCGTTTTTACATCCCTGGAAATGGCTACCCCTTTTGATGCCACAAAAACCTTACTGCTTTTAATATCAGGGATCACACATTCTGTAGGGATTAAAATCGTTTTTGGGATTTGTTCTAAGGTTAGGTTGATTTTGGCAAAACTTCCGGCACGCAACAAACCTTTTGGGTTAGGGGATTTTGCGCGAATGGTAATGGTGCGCGACGTTAAATCTAAATTTGGTTCTATCGCATAAACCGTTCCTGTAAAATTATCCCGCGAACTTTCAATGTTAAAATGGATCTTGCTTCCGGTTTTAATCAACCCCAAATAACGCTCTGGAACGGCAAACGTAATTTTTGCCGGGTCAATATTCACCAAAGTAGCAATCGAACTTGTTGGCGAAAGGTAACCGCCCGGGCTGATGTTGCGCAGCCCAATAATGCCCGAAAACGGCGCCCGGACTTCTGTTTTGGCTATTTGCGCCCGTACCAAATCGGCCTGTGCTTTCAACACGTTTAAGTTGGACAGCGAAGTATCGTATTCTTCTCGGCTTACGGCTTCTTTTTGCAGTAAAATCCGGTTACGGTATTCTAATTGTTCGGCCAATTTTATTTGTACCTGCGTTGATTTTAGCGAAGCAACTTGGTCTTTATTATAAACTGTAACCAATAACTGCCCTTTGCTCACGTGCGTGCCTTCCTTAAAATAAATATTGGTGATGTTGCCGGCCGTTTCGCTGCGCAGGTCAACCTGTTCGTTGGCATCTATCGTTCCGGTAATATCAATGGCGTTGCTAAAAACGGTATCTTTCACGATCATCAAATTAACCGGGACAGGTTTGTTCGGCTTTTTGCCGCCTTTGCCCGATGCCGGTTCGATCTTTTTCTCTTTTGCGCTTGCACCGTAATATTTGTTGTAAATAAGGTAACCGATCAGTAAAATCAGTAATGGATAAATAATATATTTTGGCTTCATTGATCGCTTCTTTCCCCTGCCGCAACAAGGATTGGCTGTAAATATAACAATCTACTGCTTTCTTAATTTTTATACGGTAAAAACAGTATGCTTATTTATAATCTTTTTGCTGATTGCTTTTCGGCAATATCTTACAACATTCAGGCTCTGTAAAACTAAAAGTTAAAGCCATATATTGTTTACCTGTATCAACCATTTTACAACTTTGGCAAACGTGAAATCATCGCAATTAAAAGCTAAAATAAAACCTAATGCTTCTTTTAGCATTGTAATTGTTTAAACCGATTATGAGCGAGAAGACCGGCCAAACGCATATCCGTTTCCAAATTTCTTTTACCGAACCGCAGGCACATTACATTGAGGTGCAAATGGAAATCAGCAGCATCAATCAGGATCAGCTCGAACTGATTATGCCGGTTTGGGCGCCCGGCTCGTACCTCATCCGTGAGTTCTCCAAAAATGTGGAAGGTTTTAAAGCGATGGCCGGCGAAGAACTGGTTCGGCACCAAAAACTCCGCAAAAACGCTTGGCTGGTTGATACCAAAAACCGGTCTGCAATTACCGTTTTGTACCGCGTTTATGCTTTTGAAGTTTCCGTTCGCACCAGTTTTGCAGATGCTTCGCATGCTTTCCTTTCCCCTACCGGGATTTTTTTATATCCCGAAGGAATGCTGAACGAACCATCAGAGATCCAAATCCTTCCCTGCAACCACTGGAAAACGGTTTCTACAGCTTTGGAAAAATCCGGCCAAAACCCATACTGTTTTTATGCACCTAATTTTGATGTGCTGTACGATTCGCCGATAGAAGTTGGCAACCAGCATGTTTTTCAATTTTTGGCAGCAAATGTTTTGCACGAAGTGGCGATGTACGGCGGCGGCATGTACGATGAAGAAAAACTAATTGCAGATTTCACTAAAATTATTGAAGAAGAAACCAGCGTTTTTGACGAAAACCCAAACCAGCGTTACGTTTTTATCATCCATAATTTCAACTCAGGCGGCGGCGGGCTGGAACATTGCAATTCTACCGTTCTCGGCGTT
>CAXTKQ010000151.1:0-6784 GCA_964244955.1 uncultured Sphingobacteriaceae bacterium
GCATATGCGGCGTAATGATGGAACCAATCGGCCCGCTGTAGGTGGTTTCGTACGTGTGGCCGCCAATATTTTTGTAAACCGGACAAGCATTTAAGCAAGCGCCGCAACGGATGCAATACAAAGCCTGCCGCTGGTCTTTTTGCGCTAATAAATTGGTTCGGCCATTGTCCAGCAAAATTACATACATTTCTTCCGGGCCATCAGTTTCCGGAGATTGGCGCGGGCCGCTTAAAATGGTGTTGTAAACGGTCAAATTTTGTCCGGTTCCATGTGTAGAAAGTAAAGGCCAGAACAAATCCAAATCTGCAATTGAAGGGATCATTTTTTCAATCCCAACAACCGCAATATGGATTTTAGGGAAAGTGGTGCACAAACGCGCGTTGCCTTCATTCTCCGTAATCGCGATACTGCCGGAATCAGCAATTAAAAAATTAGCGCCGGTAATGCCAACATCCGCATGAAAATATTTTGCACGAAGCAGTTCGCGTGCTTTTAACGTTAGCTGTTCCGGCGTGGCACCTATCGGCGTGCCAAAACGTTCGTTAAACAATTTGGCAATATCTTCTTTGGAAAGGTGCATGGCCGGCGTAACAATATGATACGGTTTTTGGCCGAGCAACTGCACAATGTATTCGCCCAAATCGGTTTCCAGGCTTTCGATGTTGTTTTCGGTGAGAAATTCGTTGATGTGAATTTCTTCCGTAACCATTGATTTGGATTTGACTACTGTTTTTGCACCTGCTTTTTGGATGATGTTCAGGATTTCTTTCTGCGCTTCTGCCGCATCGTTCGCCCAAATCACTTTTCCGCCGCGCCGCTGAAAGTTCGCTTCAAACTCAGGCAAGAGCTTGTCTAAGTTTTCCATCACCTTCCACTTCATTACATGCGCTTTGCGTTTGGCGTTTTCAAGGTTGGTTAAACGGGAAATTCCGCGGGCAACGGCAGCATCATATTTACCAATGTTGTGGTTGATGATGCTGCGGTGTTTTAAATCAAAGGCTTTAACTTCAGCATTCGCAATAAAATCTTCTGCAGTTTTAGTCATGCGGTAAATTTACGGATTTAGCCTTTAACGCCGGTTCTTCTGCAAAGGTGTTTGCAATACTGATTTTTATGTGATAAAAGAAGCATCGGTATTATTGGCTTGCAGCTTTATCGCTTTTTGCATCCACCACCGGCCGTTTATCGCGGTTGGCCAAATCCCAACCCGTATAAAAAACCAATTGTGCACGTTTTACCAGCATCGGGAAATTGATCTTGCTTACTTCATCGCTTGGACGATGGTAATCCTGGTGTTCGCCGTCAAAATAAAAAATAATCGGAACACCATGCTTGGCAAAATTGTAATGATCGGAACGGTAATAAAAGCGGTTCGGGTCGTTCGGGTCGTCGTATTTATAATCCAGGTCGAGCTTGGTAAATTTATTGTTCGCTTCTTCGTTGATCTTGTGCAAATCTGAACTCAACATCGCCGAACCAATCACATAAACATAATTGGAAGAATCAGCTTTGCCCTGGTAATCGTAACCCGTGCGGCCAATCATATCAATATTTAAATTGGTAATGGTTTGGCTGAGCGGAAAAACCGGATGATCGGTATAATATTCTGACCCTAACAAACCTTTCTCTTCGCCCACATTTCCCAAAAACAAAATGCTGCGGCGGGAAGGATGGCCGTCTTTTTTAGCTTGGGTAAAAGCACGTGCGATTTCTAAGATCCCGGTTGTGCCAGAGCCGTCGTCATCGGCACCGTTGTTTACTTTGTCCGTTCCGGTTGTAGTTAGGCCGATGTGATCGTAATGGGCAGAAAATACCAGGATTTCATCTTTTAATTTGGGGTCTGATCCTGGCAAAAAACCCAAAACATCAACCGCTTTTGCCGGCTTGGTTTCGGTGTGATAAGCAACCGTAAAATCAGATTTTATGGTTTTTGCCGGAACAATTCCTGCCGCCGATGCTGTTTTTAAGGCATTAAAATCTTGCCCGGCAGGTTTTGTCAATGCATCTGCAACCACTAAATCAATATTAATTACCGGCGCATTTTGCGATGCTGTAGCCTGGTTTTCTTTTTTAAGACTCAAGTTGCTGCCCGTATAACTTGAACCAAAACGCTTTAGCACATCTGCAATTCCGGCGTTTGCTGCCAAAATAGCGGCAGGATGTTTACTTTGGATTTCCCGGATAATTTTGCTTCGGGCGGCACTCATCCGGTAACTGTTGTTTGGCGTTGTGCCTGCGGCCGGTTTGTCTTCGTTAATCCAAAGCAAAACTTTACCGGTTAAATCTGTTGTGCCGATTTCTTCTGAAGTTCCGTAACCGATAAAAACAACTTCGGTGGCATGTGTATTGGTATTGCCAAAAGTGCCGCGCATCAAAAAGTCTTTTCCGTTTTCAAAAGATAGATTATTTATGGAAAAGGCCGTTACTTTCAGCGTGTTTTCTTCCAAAGGAACATCTAAATAATAAGAACCGTTAACCGGAGCTTGCAAGCCCATTTTTTTAAATTCTCCGGCGATGTAGTTGGCTGCTTTTTCTGCGCCTGGTTTTCCGGTTTCGCGTCCTTCAAAAGCATCCGAAGCCAGGATAGTTAAGTATTTTCTGGCATCATCTACCGAAATATACGAAGCATATTTTTGCTGTAAAACATCGGTTTTTTGTGCTTGCGCAAAGCTGATGAAAGCGGCAGGCATCAAGCAGAAGAGTAATTCTTTCATGGTCAATATTTTGGTTTTAACAGGAAATCTTGTTCACGCGGTTGGCGTGGCGGCCGCCTTCAAATTCGGTTGTTAAAAATATTTGGGTGATGGCCAATGCTTCTTTTACCGGTATAAATCTGGCAGGCAGGCAAAGGATATTTGCATTGTTGTGTTTGCGTGCTAGGCTGGCCAGTTCTGTGTTCCAGCAAATGGCGGCACGGATTCCCTGGTGTTTGTTTGCCGTGATGGCGATACCGTTTCCGCTGCCGCAAATTAAAATGCCAAAATCAAATTTGCCATTTTCAACAGCAAAAGCAACCGGATGGGCAAAATCAGGATAATCCACAGATTCGGCAGAATGTGTACCAAAATCTTTTAGTTGGTGTTTGGTTAGAGACAAACGTAACGTTTCTTTCAGTTCAAAACCGGCATGGTCTGCGCCAATTGCTATTTTCATGGCATAAAAGAAGTATGTTTAAAAATCAGCCTGACTATAAAATTTAAGACGTCATTAATTGGTCGTGTTTTTTATTACGGCTACGCTCCACACCTGCGGCTACAAAAATACTGGCTTCATACAGTATAAACAGCGGGATACTTACTATGGTCATGGTTAACATATCCGGAGTTGGTGTTACAACGGCCGCTATAATCAATATAATTACGATAGCATAACGACGGCTTTCGCGCATAAACTTTGGCGTCATAATACCTACTGTTGCCAATACATAAATCAACATCGGTAGTTCAAAAACCAATCCGGAGGCAATAGTTAAGGTAGCAACTGATGATATATAAGAATCTATATCAAATAGATTTTGTATGCGTGAACTTACCGTATAAGTTGCAAGGAAGTGTAACGACATCGGTGTGATTACATAATATCCAAATAGTACGCCTATAAAAAATAGGATACTGGTGTAAAAAACAAAGCCACCGGCGGCCTTACGTTCTTTTTCAAGTAAAGCGGGCTTAATAAAACGCCAAATCTCCCATAGCAGGTAGGGTACGCCCAATGTCAAACCGATCATTAATGAAGAGTTTATCTGTAGTGTAAACTGACCTGCCATTTCTGTATTGATCAGGCTGATATTGAACTTACTAAAGCAAAAATTACGGCCTAACGCGTTCCCGACGTTACACATGGTACGATAGGTCCAAAAATTCTCGTTGCTCGGCCCCATAATTATATTAGCAAATATCCAGTCATAATATGCGAAGACGAAACCAGTAATTACTATAATTGCGATGGCTGACCTAATCAAATGCCCTCTTAAAGCATCTAAGTGGTCAAAAAAAGACATTTCTGATTCCAGATTGGTGCCTTTGTCTTTCAAGGCCCTAAACAGTTTATTATCTTTAAGATCGCTCATAATGCAGTAGAAACAAAAATACCATTCTGCTGGGATTTAGAATGGTACTTACGTTTAAATTTATAATTGGTTTTTTAGCCTTCGGTGTATTCAAAAGTTTCCATAAACTTGGTGGTAAAGTTACCAGCGCGGAAGTTCGGGTCCTGTAACAATTTCATGTGGAAAGGGATCGTGGTTTTTACGCCTTCGATCACAAATTCGCTCAACGCCCGGGCCATGGTATTCAAAGCTTCTTCGCGGGTTTGCGCCGTACAGATTAATTTCGCAATCATCGAATCGTAGTTTGGCGGGATCACGTAGCCGGAATACACATGCGTATCAACCCGAACGCCATGACCGCCCGGCGAATGGAAGTTGGTGATTTTCCCGGGAGAAGGGCGGAAGTTGTTGAACGGGTCTTCGGCATTGATCCGGCATTCGATGGCATGCATCGTTGGCTCGTAGTTTTTTCCGGAAATCGGGATGCCTGCCGCTACTTTTATCTGCTCTTTAATCAGGTCGAAATTGATCACTTCTTCGGTAACCGGATGCTCTACCTGAATGCGGGTGTTCATCTCCATAAAGTAGAAATCGTGGTTTTTATCAACCAAAAACTCGATCGTTCCGGCACCTTCGTATTTTACAGATTTTGCACCTTTGATGGCTGCTTCGCCCATTTTGCGGCGCAGCCTTTCGGTCATAAACGGTGAAGGTGATTCTTCAACCAATTTTTGATGGCGGCGCTGGATGGAGCAATCGCGTTCGGACAAATGGCAAACTTTGCCAAACTGGTCGCCAATAACTTGTATTTCAATATGGCGCGGGTCTTCCACGTATTTTTCGAGGTAGATGCCATCGTTTCCAAAAGCGGCACCAGCTTCGGCACGGGCAGAATCCCAGGCAGCTTCAAAAGCCTCATCTTTCCAAACAATGCGCATCCCGCGGCCGCCGCCACCAGCAGTTGCTTTTAAAATAATGGGGTAACCAATTTTATTGGCGACTTGGATGCCTTGTTTTACATCCGTTAGCAAACCGTCGGAACCGGGAATGGTAGGCACGCCCGCTTTTTTCATGGTGTCTTTGGCAGAAGCTTTGTCGCCCATCGCATTGATCTGATCGGATGTGGCGCCAATAAATTTGATTCCGTATTCGGCACAAATAGCAGAAAACTTGGCGTTCTCCGACAAAAAACCGTAACCCGGATGGATGGCATCGGCATTGGTCAGTTCCGCGGCGGAAATTATATTGGGGATATTAAGGTAAGAATCTTTGCTGGGCGGACGTGCAAGCTATCGCGGTCTGCAGTAGAATAAACCGCTACTGTTTTTATGCCCATTTCTTTACACGTACGGATAATGCGCAATGCAATTTCACCACGGTTGGCAATCAATATTTTTTTGAACATTACTTAAATATCTTTTGAAAAATTAGCGGCTACAGCAACAAATTTATAGTGGTAAAAACAGTATGCCACATGTTTAAGCCGGATCAACTAAAAATAAAGGCTGGTCATATTCTACCGGAGAAGCATTTTCAACCAGGATTTTAACGATACGGCCGGATACTTCTGATTCGATTTCGTTAAACAGTTTCATTGCTTCGATGATGCACAATACGTCGCCTGATTTAATTTCATCGCCCACATTTACAAACAATGGTTTTTCTGGCGCCGAAGAGCGGTAAAAAGTACCGATCATGGGCGATTTGATGGTGATGTATTTGGAAGTATCTTCTGCCGCAGGCGTAGCAACAACCGGCGTAGTTACCGTAATGGTTGGCGTTGCAGCCGTGGTTTCTGCCGTTGCGGCAGGCACTGTAGTGGTAACAACAGCGGTTTGCGGCTGGTTGGTTTTGATGGTGATTTTGAAGTCCTGCTGTTCGATGGAAACCTCGTTAACTCCTGATTTAGAAACGAATCGGATTAAATCCTGAATCTGTTTAATATCCATGCTGGTTGTTTCGTTTAATTTTAGTTTGATTTGTGTTTGGCAGGCTAATTTATCATTAATTAACAAAAAAGCAGGGATAAAATCAGTATGCCCATTTTAAGTAAGCTGCGCCCCAGGTAAAGCCGCCGCCAAAAGCCGCCAACACCAGGTTATCGCCTTTTTTTAATTTGCTTTCCCATTCCCACAAACACAGCGGAATGGTGCCGTTGGTGGTATTTCCGTAGCGTTCAATGTTCACCATTACCTTTTCCGGGCCCACGCCCATCCGGTTTGCAGTGGCATCAATAATGCGTTTGTTGGCCTGGTGCGGAACCAACCAGTTTACTGTTTCTGAATTGAGGCCATTTCGTTCCATGATTTCGGCAGCAGCTTCGGCCATGTTGGTTACGGCAAATTTAAACACGGCTTTTCCTTCCTGGTAAATATAATGCTGGCGTGAATCAATGGTTTCGTGGCTGGTTGGTTTTACAGAACCGCCTGCTTTTTGATGCAGGTGGACAATACCAGCACCATCACTGCGTAAATTGGCATCCATCAAGCCAAAACCTTCGTGGTTTGGTTCTAATAAAACGGCACCGCAGCCATCACCAAAAATGATGCAGGTTGCCCGGTCCTGGTAATCCACGATAGAGGACATTTTATCTCCCGCCACCACCAAAACCTTTTTGTGCATCCCGGTTTCGATAAATTGTGCGCCAACTGTTAAGCCGTATAAAAAGCCTGAACAAGCGGCTTGCAAATCAAACCCCCAGGCGTTATTTGCGCCAACTTTTGCACTGATGATATT
>CAXTKQ010000151.1:6794-7709 GCA_964244955.1 uncultured Sphingobacteriaceae bacterium
GCCGGGAAAGGCATATCCGAAGTAGTGGTGCAAAAGATCAGTAAATCAATTTCTAAGGGGCTGATTCCTCGTTTTTCGAGCAAACCATTTATCGCCGGAACAGCCAAATCAGAAACGCCCAAGCCTTCGCCTTTTAAAATCCTGCGTTCGCTTATTCCCGTTCTGCTTAAAATCCATTCGTTGTTGGTATCAACCATGGTTTCCAATTCCTGATTGGTTAACACATAATCGGGCACGTAGCCATGAACAGCAGTAATTGCGGCGTAAATTTTATCCATGTTGGTATTTAGAGGAAAGCTTGTTTGATTTTTTCAATCAGACCTGATTCGACTGTATTTTTAGAAAGCAGAACCATACTTTTTATAGCCTCCGGGTTGGAGATGCCGTGGCCAATGATTACAGGCGCATTAACGCCCAAAATCGGGCTTCCGCCATATTGTTCGTAATTAAAACGGTCGAAAAACTCGTCGCGCATCCCTTTTTCTAAAGTAATGTCGTAAAAGTTTTCGGCCAATTTTAAAATAACATTGCCGGTAAAGCCGTCGCAAACAAACACATCGGCCTGATCGGTAAACAAATCCCGGCCTTCTATATTGCCTACAAAATTAAACTGTTTGTTTTCGGCCATCAAAGGGTAAGTGGCCTGGCAAAGCAAGTTGCCTTTTTCTTTTTCTTCGCCGATATTAACCAAACCAACTTTTGGCTGGCTGATATGGTATAAAGATTCGGCCATCAAACTGCCTAAAACACCAAACTGTACAAGCACATCTGGCTTGCAATCTGCATTGGCGCCAACATCTAAAATAATGCTGCAGCCACCGATGAGTTTTGGAACGATGCCTGCAATAGCCGGACGGATAACCCCCGCAATTGCTTTTACGCTAAACATCGCGCCAACCAACATTGCACCGGTAT
>CAXTKQ010000152.1:0-7380 GCA_964244955.1 uncultured Sphingobacteriaceae bacterium
CCCAACAACTGGCAGTTTTTGATGCGTTACGCGCATTTGATGAAAGACGAAGCCGTAAACATGAGTGTCCGCGTTACGTTGGAGAAAATGGCTTTCGGCGGCATTTACGACCAGATTGGCGGCGGTTTTGCACGCTATTCTGTGGATGGAAAATGGCACGTGCCGCATTTCGAAAAAATGTTGTACGATAATGCGCAGTTGGTTAGCCTTTATGCCGAGGCTTTTACCTGGGCCGTTGATCCGCTTTATCCAAAAATTATCGAAGAAACGCTGACTTTTATCGAACGCGAACTCACTTCTCCCGAAGGCGGTTTTTATTCGGCTTTGGATGCAGACAGCGAAGGCGTGGAAGGCAAATTTTACACCTTTACCAAAACCGAAGTGGAAGATGTTTTGGGCGAAGATGCAGAACTGTTTTGTACTTATTTCCATGTTACCGAAGAAGGAAATTGGGAAGAGGAGCAAACCAATATTTTCTTCCGAAAAGATGACGCAGATGAACTGGACGAACGTTTCGGACTTTCTGTAGATGAACTTCAAACAAAAATAAATCAAGCACGCCAAAAAATACTGGATAAAAGAAGCACGCGCGTTCGTCCGGGTTTAGACCATAAAATTTTGGCCGGTTGGAACGGTTTGATGTTAAAAGGGTATTGCGATGCTTACCGCGCTTTAAACGAGCCGCAATATCTGGAAACGGCCAAGCGCAATGCTTCTTTTATCCTGCAAAATTTATCCAACGGAAACGGAAAACTGAAACGTGTTTTTGGCAATGATTCGCCTGCTTTTTTGGATGATTATACGTTGGTAGCCGAAGCATTGATCAGTTTGTACGAAGTTACTTTTGAGGAAAACTGGTTGCAGGAAGCAAGAAAAATCAACGATTACGCCTTGGATCATTTTTACGATCTGGCCACCGGCATGTTCTTCTACACTTCGGATGAAGATGCGCAATTGATCGCCCGGAAAACAGAAGTGATGGATAACGTGATCCCGGCTTCCAACTCCGTCATGGCCCGAAATCTAAAGAAATTAGGTTTGTTTTTCGATCATAACGAATACATCGAATTAGCTGCACAACTTTTAAGAAACGTGGAAAAGAACATGGCGCCTTATGGTTCGTCGTTTTCCAATTGGGCGATGCTGCTTTTAGAGGAAGTTTTTGGTGTTTATGAAATCGTAATTGTTGGCGACGAAGCCGAAGAAAAACGCAAGGCTTTCGAGCAAAAATATCTGCCCAACAAAATTATCTTGGGCGGAACAAAAGGAACTTTACCTTTGTTGCAGGATAAAACCGGTAGTAAAAACAGCATTTTTGTTTGCAAAGACAAAACCTGCCAGTTGCCGGTTAATGAAGTATCCGAAGCGTTTAAACAAATTGAGTAAGTAAAAAGAGCGAAGAGCGGAGTGCTAAGACATGTATATCTTCAATCCTCGCTCCCCGATCTTCTAAAAACAAAAAAGAATGAAAATTGAACCACAGCACGTAGTATCATTAACTTATGATTTGTACGTAGATCAGGAAAACGGCGAAGAGGGTTTGGTAGAAAGTGCCACCCAGGAGCAGCCATTAACATTTATATATGGCGCAGGCCAGATGCTGCCCAAGTTTGAAGAGCATTTGAGCGGTTTAAGCACCGGCGACCAGTACGAATTTCGGTTAACGGCTGACGATGCTTACGGCGAATACGATAACGAAGCCGTTGCCAGTTTGCCAAAAGAAATGTTCGGGTCAGAACCGGTTCCGGCAGTGGGCACGATGCTGCCTTTGCAGGATAACCAGGGCAACCGCTTGCAGGGCCAGGTAGTTTCTGTTGCCAAAGATGCCGTTATTGTTGATTTAAACCACCCGATGGCCGGCCAGGCTTTGCATTTTAAAGGCGAAATTTTAAACGTTCGCCCAGCAAATGAAGAAGAATTATCACATGGCCATGCGCATGGCGCAGATGGAGATGCTGGTCATTAAAAAGATTGAATGCTTCTTTTAGCATATAAAAATTGGTGTATAAAAAATCCCGGTCAGTTGTTGATCGGGATTTTTTATGTTGAGGATTATGGCTTCTCTGGTGCTTCGGTTTTTTCCGGGACTTCGGTTTTTTCCGGTTGTTCAGGCAAACGGTATTTTAAAGAGTTTTTACGCAATTTTTCCATCTGTTGCCTCCATTTTTTACTGTTAAATTGCTTGTTTAATTTAATATTTTGTTTGCGCAAATCTTCCATCTGCTTTTTCCATTCCGGGCTGTTGAATTGCTTTTGGATTTCTTCGCCCTGAAGCTTAATATCTTCCATCTGCTTTTTAAACTCCGGACTATTGAATTGCTTACGGATTTCTTCGCCTTGTTTGCGGATTTCTTCCTGCTGTTTTTTCCATTCCGTACTGTTAAACTGCTTACGTATTTCTTCGCCTTGTTTGCGAATATTTTCCTGCTGTTTTTTCCATTCGGGGCTGTTAAACTGCTTGCGTATTTCTTCGCCTTGTTTCCGAATTTCTGCTGCCTGTTTTTTCCATTCTGTACTACTGTAGAAAATGGTATCGTTAAGTCCAGGAATTGCGCGAAATTTGCCATTCGAGTCTTGGAAATATTTAAAACCTTGCAACTGGTTCAACCTTCCATTCTCTTTCAAAAACTCCTTTCTTGATTCTGCAGGCAGTTCTTCTACCGAATTGTATTCCTTTCTACTTCCTGTAGAATCTTCCAACACAATTTTAAACTTGTTTTTAGATTTGATAACGGTATCTTTAAAGTTATTGATTGTGAATTTCGTATTATTAAGTTTGATCTTTTTACGGCCTTTATAAACAGGCTTGTAATTGTTGGTAAATTGTTCAACTTTATTAGAGTCCAATACTTCTTTTACCGCCTTAAAATGTGTAGCAATTGTGCGTTTAATTTCTTTCCTTGCCGGCACATTCCAGGCAACAGATATTCCAATTGTGGCAATAGCGAGCAGTAATACAATGAGTTTGTTTTGTGGGGAAGAATTGTTGATTTCCATATTGGTGATTCTTTTAATGCGGTTTAACAATGTATATTTTTTGCCGTTGGCGGCTAAAGCGAGCGATAATTGTGTGTTTCTAAAAGTTTCTATTTGAAGCAAAGCGTGGGCATAAGCAAGCGTATCGCGGGTTTTATCGAGCACTAAATCGTCGCAACATTGCTCGCGGTATAAATTGATCTCGCGGCTCATTAGCCAAATCATCGGGTTAAAAAATAAAAACGATTGAATAATGCTGAGCAAAATATTCAGCAGGTAATCCGCCCGTTTGATATGGGCCAGTTCGTGCAGTAAAATGGCTTCCGTTTGTTGGATGGAAAGTTGGTTGATGAGTGCAATTGGAAAAACAATCATCGGTTTAAAAAATCCAAGTGTAAGCGGAACTTGGACCTTGTTTGACAGAAATATAGATACTGTTTTTACCAGGTTAAAATGTTTGGCCAATTGTACAACCTGATTATCCCAACGGCTTTCCTGCCGCTGTTCGTTCTTGCGGAACCAATTGATGTTGATCAAACCGATCGTTAACCGCAGCACACAAAAAACCAAACCCATTAAATACAAACCGGTAATGGTATAAGCGTAACGGCCCGTCCAATAACTTAAAGTTTGCGCAAAATTTGGTTTTAAATCGGGAATATTTTGGCTTGACGAAATCAGGTTTGAAGCAACAAAACTGTTTGAAATTGCGTTTTCTGCTTCACCATAATGCTGAAACAGCGTGAGCAAAAACCCGGCAAACAGCAAAACCGATGCGCCGTAGTACAGGTTAAAACGCAAGGCCGGCGAACGGTTTTTAAACACCGAAAACATGAATTTGAGCGCGATAAACACGAGCAAGCCTTGCAGGCACGATTCGGGCAGCGTTTTACTTAAAGCGAGTATGAACAGGCTGGTTTCCATACGTTTTTTATTTTTGGTTAAGTTGGTCCAAGTATTTTTTGATCGCTTCCAGTTCTTCCGGAGATGATTTATGGCCGCTTAAAGCCTGCATCACCAATTGCGAAGCCGATCCGTTAAAAGCGCTGTCAATCAGTTTGTTCACCAAGCTTTTCTGCGTCTTTTTTTGGTTCAGCAAAGCTTTATAAACATGCGTGCGGTTGCTGGCATCGCGTTCTACCAAGCCTTTTTCGTGCATCAACTGCATTAGTTTTAAGGTTGTGGTGTAGCCAATTTCGGTTTGTTTCAGCTTGCTAAGTTCCTCGTTTACTTCTCGAACGGTACACGAGTTTTTCTGCCACAAAATTTGTAAAATCTCCAGTTCGCTTTCCGTTGGTTTTAGGCTCATCTTTTTATTACGAATATTTTCGTAGGGCTAATGTACGAAGTGTTTCGTATAAACCAAATATTTTTTAAAATAATTTTTCTGTGAGAGCGGGGCGAACAAATTTTAGTCGGTAAAAGAAGTATTTTTATAGTTTTAGCTATGCCGATAAAAGAAGCACCTGTAATTTACAGCAAAAAGGTTAATGGTGGAAAAGTAGCCCGCTATGCTTCTCTCTCTGAAAGGAGTTAGGTGTTTCCTTTCTCCAGCCCAAATTTATGCCGGTAAAAGAAGCATCTAAACCCGTTTCAATCCAGCAATTTTTCCAACATTTTTTGAACCCGGCCCGCGCGGGTTTTTTCTTGTTTAGCGGTCAATATCCAAACCACATATTCTTTTTGGTGGCTGTAGGCCAACTGTTGATATTTTGCAAAAGCGGCCGGTTGCTGTTCCAACGCCTGCTTTACGTCATCCGGCAAATGCACAACCCGGTTTTTGGTATCAATAAATTTATTCAATTCGTTTTCCCGGATTGCAGCATTAGAAACAGTAGATTTTTTAACCTGATTTATTGGCCGCAAACGCAAAGCCGTCCAGGTTTGATCAATGGATGCTGCCGATACAACCCTTAAATTGTATTTTTCCAATTCCGTCCAATTTCCCGTCATTTCCAAATCAGAAACCACGCCCGAGCTTTTTTTGGGATAAGCAACCCAGCAAATAGCTTCCGGCTTTAAAACAGGAATAATTGTGGGCAAAACTACTTGTAAGCCGTTGCTGTTTTTAACAAAAAATAAAATGCCGTTAAATGTTTCATCATTTGCAATGGAGGTTTTTACTTCGATTGAAAGTGCAGCAAAGCCTTTAACAAATCCTTCCGGCGCATGGATAAACAACCAATGTTGTGCTGTTTTTATCAGTAGTTTTTTGGCAAGTTGGGCAGGGGTTGTTGGTTGCATAAATACTATTTAACTTTCTAAATTTATTTAAAAAATTAATTTGACCTTAACAGGTTTTTAAATTAATAAAACTATTTTAGAAAATAAAATTTATGATTTACTTACGCCATCTCTATGAATGTAACCCTTACAAAAGTTTTACTCGCAATCTTTTTTATTTATAACATAGATTCAGTTTTTGCTCAGCTAACAGATAAGCATAAATCTAATTTATACCTTAACACTTTTGCTGGTTACGGCACAGAAAACAACTGGGGCAACACGGCTTTTTTTGCCGGGGCAACATTATCAAAACCTATAACAAAGCACCTGTTTTTAGAAGGCGGCCTTACCCTGTTTACCACCGCTCTTTATAATGTTTATAAGGATAGGCCGACAGGTTTAGTTGGGCAAGACAGGTATTATCATGCCGTGTTTTTAACGCCAGATGTAAACTACACGTTTGGTAACAGAAAATCTTTTTTAAATGCTTCCATTAAAGTAGGGCCTTCCTTAAAGTATCAAAGTGATAAAACATTAACAAGTTATGTTGAAAAGGTATATGCCAATGGTAACAGAGAAGTTGTACCCGGTTCGGTAAAATATACCTATGAAAAAGGTTTTAACATTTCTTATTATGCCGGGGTAGCTTTCGATGCAAAAATAACAGATAAACTTAGAATCGGTGTTTTCTTGGATACCTACTCACATGCAATCCCTATCGAACATTTTATGCCAGGCATTAATGCTGTTTTTAAGTTGTAAAAGTAATCAATAACCCTTTTTATGAAAAAACAAGTAGTTTTATTTTTTTGCTTCATAAGTTTACTCACAACCAGTTGTAAAAAAAACCAGCCAGGTGAATTTTTTAGTAAGCGAAATGCAAACGATAAATGCCTTAACAAACCCGGGCATTAAAGAAGAATTTTCGGTGAACCAAAAGATTACCTTTTATGTTACCATCAGCAAAGTAAACAAGCCCAAGGTGGTTTATACTTTACGGGAATATTTCCCCAATAGCAGTTCAATAGTTATCACTTCCGGCTCGATAGATGAAAGGTACACCGGCCATGATTTAAGTTTGGATTATACGCCAACGCAAAACAAAGATTTGATTACTTTGGAATTTACGGCAACCTGCGGCAAAGAAGTGATTAAACGGTTTAAGTATGTGATGGCAAAATAAAAAGCGTTTAAGTTTTGCCGTGCCTGTTTTGCATGCTTCTTTTAGGGCATAAAAAACGGTATGCTTTAACTAAAGTTTTTCAATATCCTCTGCCAAAAGGCCGGTTGCTTTTACAATTAAATCTGTAGACAGCCCGCTTTCTTTTAAGGATCTTGCAACTTTTAAAATGCCTTCGTTTATGCCTTTTGCTATCCCTTCGGATATTCCTTCTTCACGCGCTGTTTCAATGGCGTAATCATAAGTTGCTTTGTTGTCCCGAAAGGCTTTCAAGCTGTATTCGTAGCGGTCTAATTCGTCTTGTTTAAATTTGGCGATTTCGGCTTTTTCAAAAGCTTGGGTAAAAACTTCGTCTTTAAATATGGTTGGGATATTTTGAAAATCTTCCAGGTTTTTGATAAAATACAGCCATTGGTCTAAACGGGTTTCCAGTTCGTTTTCGGGCTTTGTAAAGTTGGGCATTTCTAAATAAATGTAGGTCAGCTTGTCATAAAAAACCTTGCCGTGCTGGTTTTTCAGTTTGATGGTATGCACCACTTCGTTTTTTTCAGATTCATTTTCGTAATCATCAAAAGTAAAATCCAGGATACCGATACAATAAACTGCGTTGAGGTTGTAGTTCCACTGGCCTTTTTCGGCCTGTTCGCGGATGGGGAAAGTAGAGTAATAAACCGTGCGCTCGATAAAGTAATTTTGCTTGGCCTTTTGCAGTTCGACAATAAATTTCTCACCTTTACCGGTTTCGCAATAAATATCGTAAATGGCTTTCCGGTCCAAATCGGTTTGCCCAAGCTGTTCGGTATTTTTAAAAGAAAGGCTGGCAATTTGGTTGTGCAAAGGCAAAAGCGCATTCAAAAAATCAATCAGCAAAGGCTTGCTGGCTTCTTCGCCAAAAATCTTTTTAAAGCCAAAATCGGTAAACGGATTGATGTATTTTGCTTTCATTTTTTAAGATGGAATGGTAGCAAATTTACAAATTTTAAAAGACGGAACAGTAG